>NZ_JBLVPV010000013.1:0-111260 GCF_048286775.1 Flavobacterium glycogeni | reverse complement strand
AAACCACTTACGATAAAGAATATGAAAATAAAAAACAAGCACAAAAAAATAGCGTGCAAACACAAACGGCTTAAACACGCTATAGAGTCTAGTTCTATGACTGACTTAAAAACAAAAGTATAAAAAAAATATAGATTTATTTGGAAATCAACACAGAATCTATGTGGTTCAATTTTTAATACGTTTGACCTGCTCTTAACCTCTAAACCTCACTGTTTAAAAATTATAATGTTTTCTTTGTTTAATTCAATATTTACAGGGGCTTACAAAGTACTTTTGTAAGTTCAAATTTTAATAAAGAGATTGAAATATTTTTTGATATTAGTAACGGACAGTCATATTACAATAAATTGATTTTGATTATTGTCAGGTTGAGACTTATTTTTTTTTAAAAAAAAAGCAATATAAAATGACATTCAAACTGTCTGGCTGAGCAGAGCCTGCCCTGAGTTCATCCTGAGTTTTTATAGAAGGCTCGAAGGGTCGAACCATCTTTCGCTAAAAAAGTAAACCAAAAGGTCTTCAAAACAATTACTATGTCTCCCCAAAAGCTTCGGTGGTAATAATAGTCTAAATTCAGCCGCACTTTATCCGGAAAAATAACACTGTCGCTGTAAATCGCAGGGGATTCTTGTTTTTCTAACAGCTGTTCCTCCTTATTATATTTTAAAGAAGCCAAACTTGTTAATCCGGGTTTCAACTCTAATATTTTTCGGTTTTCTCCTTCTAACAAATCATAATAACCCGGCAAATCAGGTCTTGGACCTACTACACTCATCTCCCCTTTTAAAATATTGAAAAGTTGTGGCAACTCGTCTAATTTATAGTTCCGAAGTATTTTCCCAATTCTGGAAATACAAACTTCTTCTGAAAGCGATGAAACTTGCATGGTACGGAGTTTATATATTTTGAACTTTTTGCCATATTGACCAATACGCTCTTGGATGAAAATTCCATTAGTATGCGTATCGATAACTGCCACCAGCCAGGAAATTAACACAACCCAAAAAAACAAAAGGAGTATAAATAGGAAAAAAACAACATCAAAAACTCGCTTCACCATACCTTCGAAGTATTTAATTTCTAAAAAAAATCCGTTGCGTGTAAGTATTAGCCTGCCCTGAGTTTTAATAGAAGGGTCAGTTCGAGTATTTTTTTTAGCAAAAAACTTTCTATATAATTCTCTATCGAAAATCACTCGAACTCACGAAAATTTAGCATCAAAACTAAACCACTATGGACTTGAAGTCCATAAATTTGGTTTGGCAGACTTAAAGTCTGCAAGGTTAAAGCTTTTTAATTTGCCACAGATTAAAAAGATTCACACAGATTAATCAGTGATAATCCATTTAATCTGTGGCCAAACATTTTTTAGAAGCAAAAGCGAAATGCACTAAAGTGCATAGTTTTACCTATTTCTGTGACCAATAAATTATGAATTTCTTAGGACCATTTTACGAGTAACAAAATTTCGAACAAGTAAATAAATAATGGTAAGTAGTACTAAAAATCCACCCATAAAAAACAGCGTCAAATACCCTTTAACATCCATATAAATAACCAGTGCGTTTATTCCCAATTGGATTCCCGCATAAATAAACGCAACTAAAACATGGGAATATCCCATTTCATTGGCCAGATATTGATACAAATGAGAACGGTGCGATTCAAATATATTCTCTCTCTTTTTGATTCGGCTTATGATAGTTATGATAGCATCAATCCCATAAACGGAAAAGAAAAGAATGTACCCCAATTGCCCCAAATCAATAATAGTTTTTATCATAAAATAGCCTAAAAACAGTGCCATACTGATACTGCCCACATCTCCGGCAAATGTTTTGGCCTTTTTTCGAACATTAAATATTCCGAAAACAAAACAAGACAATCCCATCGTAATTAATAAGGGTAAACTGGCTTCGTGAATGGGTAAAAAAGAAAAACTGGCAATCGCGGTAAGTGCATATAAAACCGTTATCCCGTTAATACCATCCATGAAGTTAAAGGCATTCACCCAACCAGTCATTAATATAAATACTATAGGAAGTAACCAAAGGGATTCAGAAAACAAGTTTAAATCATAAAAAACCAAACCTACAGCTATAACATGAGATGCAAATCGTGGCAATTGAGGTAACGGTCGTATATCGTCTATAAAACTAACTGCGGCAACCAAAACAACTGCGACTGTTATTTCCCAGGAGATATATCCTAAAAAAAAAGCGATACTTATGGCTATTGGAAAAATTATCCCGCCTCCTCTTAAAGTTACAGCAGTATGAGAGGACCTGGAATTGGGTTTATCGATAATATTGTATTTATCTGCAATTTTGAAATAAAGAAGTTTGATAATCAGAAATAAAAAGGTCAGTACAATGTATTTCATGTTGCCGTTTGTTGTTCGTTAATTATTTGATTTGTAGAGCCCACAAAAATACTCTATTTTTTCAACACATAAAAACATAAAATATTTTTCTAAATCAATCCGATTTCGCACTGCTATATAACTGCATTATATTAAAATTTATGGTGGAGGCTAGCCAATGCCACTTCGAAAACTCACTATTAACTTTTCACATCCCACATCCCACAACCGATAACTCATAACTCATAACTCATAACCGTTACACCTTGTGCTTCAACAATCCTAAAAGATATTCTCCATAACCCGATTTTTTCAAAGGCTCGGCAAGATCTTTTAGTTGTTGGTCAGAAATAAAACCTTGTCTCCAGGCAATTTCTTCTATACAGCCTACTTTCAATCCTTGACGTTCTTCAATAACCTGTACAAATTGTCCCGCTTGCATTAAGCTGTTAAAAGTTCCGGTATCTAGCCAAGCGGTTCCTCTGCTTAAAATCCCCACTTTCAATGCTCCTTTTTCCAAATATACCTTATTCACATCGGTGATTTCGTATTCGCCTCTTGCACTGGGTTTGATATTTTTGGCAATTTCCACTACCGAATTATCATAGAAATAAAGTCCCGGTACCGCATAGTTGGATTTGGGTTCCAATGGTTTTTCTTCAATAGAAAGTGCTTTAAAATCGGCATCAAATTCCACAACACCGTATCGTTCTGGATCTGAAACATGATAAGCAAAAACAACGCCACCTTCCGGATTGGTATTGGATTGTAACAATTCATCCATGTTGGAACCAAAGAAAATATTATCCCCTAAAACCAGCGCCACACTGTCTTTTCCTATAAATTCTTCCCCAATGACAAAAGCTTGTGCCAATCCATTTGGAATGGCCTGCTCCGCATAACTGAATTGACAGCCTATTGCTGTCCCATCTCCCAACAATTTTTTGAAATTAGGTAAATCATGTGGAGTGGAAATAATTAATATTTCATGAATCCCTGCCATCATCAAAGTAGATAACGGATAATAAATCATGGGCTTATCATACACAGGCATCATTTGCTTACTCATAGCAAGCGTTAACGGATGCAAGCGGGTTCCTGAACCTCCAGCTAATATAATTCCTTTCATTTTTTTTGACTTTTTAACTTTCGACCTTTGACTTTCGACTTCTAACCTATCACCATTCATAACTTATAACTCATAACTTATACTCCATAACTCACTAACGATACTGTTTTTCGTAATACGAAGCATAAGCTCCGGAAGTGATATTATTCAACCACGTTTGATTTTCCAAATACCAGTTTACGGTTCTTTCTAACCCTTGTTCAAAAGTAACAGAAGGTTTCCATCCCAGTTCTTTATTAATCTTAGTCGCATCAATAGCATACCTTAAGTCATGTCCAGGACGGTCTTTTACATACGAAATCAATTGTTCCGATGTCCCGGCAATTCTTCCTAATTTTTCGTCCATTATTTTACACAGCAATTTCACCAAATCAATATTTTGCCATTCGTTAAAACCACCAATATTATAGGTGTCGTGGTTTTTACCTTCATGGAAGACTAAATCTATCGCTACGGCATGGTCTTCTACAAAAAGCCAGTCACGCGTATATTTCCCATCACCATAAACTGGCAAGGGTTTATTTTGAATGATATTATTGATAAACAATGGAATCAATTTTTCAGGAAAATGATACGGCCCGTAATTATTGGAACAATTAGTCAAAACATAAGGCAAACCGTAGGTTTCCCCATAAGCCCGAACAAAATGATCCGAACTGGCTTTAGAAGCGGAATAAGGCGAATTCGGATCATAAGCGGTAGTCTCCGTAAACAATCCTTCGGCACCTAAACTGCCATAAACCTCATCAGTACTGATATGGTAGAAACGTTTCCCTTCGTAATTCCCTTGCCAGATAGCCTTAGCCGCATTCAATAAATTCATGGTTCCAATCACATTTGTTTTCACAAACGATAACGGGTCGGTTATAGAACGATCCACATGTGACTCTGCAGCCAAATGCAAAACTCCGTCAAATTGATGTTCCGCAAACAATTGATCTATAAACGGCGCATCAACAATATCACCTTTGATAAAAGTATAATTCGGTGCTGCCTCTATATCTGCAACATTTTCGAGATTCCCGGCATACGTCAGCGCATCCAAATTAAAAATTTGATACTTCGGATATTTTTTTACAAAAAGCCGTACTACATGAGACCCAATAAAACCGGCACCACCGGTAATTAATATTTTTTTCATTTTTATTTCTATATTTTAATATTCGTCAGTTCGAGTGATTTTATAAAATAGCGACAGCATTTTTATAAAATTGTATCGAGAACTATTGAAAAACCTTAAACTTTAAACATTTTTGCAAACTTTCTTTGTAGCTCGGCACTATAACTCCAAAAGTGTTTTTTATCTTGCTTTTATCCAATAAAGAATATTGCGGACGCTTCGCAGGCGTTGGATAAGCCGACGATGGAATACCACTGATTTCACAGTCAAAACCGCCAATTTCTCGAATCGCCAGAGCAAACTCATACCAACTTATTTCCCCCTCATTAGAAAAATGATAAATACCGGCCTGCCAGTTATCATGTGTTAGTATTGTCATGATAGCCTGTGCCAAATCAGCAGCATAAGTCGGACTGCCTATTTGGTCATTAACCACATTCAGACTATCCCGCTCTTGCATCAATCGAGACATCGTTTTAACAAAATTGTTCCCAAAACTGGAATAAACCCAAGAAGTCCGGATAATAATTGAATTTGGATTCAGTTCCAAACAAGCTTTTTCTCCGGCTAATTTGGTTACCCCATAGACATTAATCGGATTAGGTTGGGCAGTTTCCGTTAAGGCAGTAGAAGCTGTACCGTCAAAAACATAATCGGTAGAAACATGTATCAATTTACAGTCATTGGCATGACTCCATTGAGCCAGTACCGCAACTGATTGATGATTCAATACATCCGACAATTCAAACTCCGATTCTGCTTTATCAACCGCGGTATGTGCCGCACAGTTGATAATAATTTGAGGATTAATTTTAGTTAAAGCAATTTCTAATCGCGCCAAATCACATAAATCCAATTCCTCCCTATCGGTAAAAACCCATTCAAACTGGCTATAGTCTTTTGACAAAACTTGCAATTCTGAACCCAATTGCCCTTTGGCACCTGTAATTAGTATTTTTTTCATTTATTTTTTAATCTTTCCATTTTCAAGCTTCACTTCTAACTTCTAACTTCTCATTCCTAACTCCTCACCTCTAACTCCTCACCTCTAACTTCTCACCATTCACGAATTAATACAAAAAACCAAACAACCATAATGGTATTTTGTTCTGAAAACCATACTCAATATCGTCGGCTGCGATGAAGGCGTTTTCAATACCTTCAATTTGTTTTCTGGATTTATCCTTTCCGCCTATTTCGAAAACATACTTCTCATTTATCAAAAAATCACCCTTGTCAGAATACATGATTTTATGGGTATACCCGAGCTGATTTGCGAAAAATGTTTCTCTTATATTTCCAGTATTAGCAGCCCTCGAAGTTAAAGCATACATCAAATTTGAGTTTTCCAAATACACTTTAAGCGGTTTCTGTAGTTTACTAATACCTCCCGACTGTTTAAACAAGTTAATAGTAAGACCAATTTCAGCCAAATAATGAAAATACAAAAGCAAAGTACTCCTAGCAATTCCAATTTTTTCACTCAATTTACTCACATTAGGAATAAAAGGTACCGATTCGGAAATAATAAGCAACAATTGCTTTATTTTATGAACATAAGCCAAATCCAAACCTCGCAACAAAGGCAACTCAATTTCAAGCATCATATTAATAACCGCTTCCAAACGAGGCATATACAAATCTAATTCTTCTTTATAAAAAGGGTAGTACCCCTGCTTGAGATAAGTATCAAAATATTGCAATGGTTTTACCTTGGCATTAATCAAAGCCGATTCTTTTGAGTGATTACTCAAAATAGACTCTAAAGTCAATTTATCAAAATGTTGTCCAGTTTCAATACTAAGATATTCACGAAACGAAAGCCCTTGCATGGTATAAGTAATAGCCCTGCGACTCAAATCAGCTCTAGCGTTCAATATTTGCAACAAAGAAGACCCTGTAAACACGACTTTTAACATCGGGTAATCATCATAGATATTTTTCAACTCCTGCGACCAGTTGTCATATCTATGTACCTCATCTAAGAAAAGATACTCACCTCCTTTTTTTACAAAATCATCCGCTAAATCGACCAGTGTGTTATTGCTAAACCAAATTGAATCCAAAGACACATACAATGTCTTATCTAACACCTTCGTCAGATTCATTTTAATATGCTGCAAGAGCATTGTTGTTTTCCCAACACCTCTTGCCCCTTTAACCCCTATTAATCTTGCGTTCCAATTAATATCACTCCCCAAACTCCTAACGAAATCCGTTGAAGTAAGACTTAATTTAAAACGAAATTTCTCAACTAACTCTTCCATATTGTTTTGTTTACAATACAAAAATACTTATTTTTGTTCGTCAGGCAATACAAAAAAGCTTTATTTTGTTCTATCAACAATACAAAATAATAAATTATTGTTCAATCTATCTAACAAAGCATGACTATTCAGGTTCGTTTTACCACTAAGAAATCAAATAATATTGCCGAAAAGTCTCAAAGACACAAAGAAAAATAACACTACGCTTTGCGTCTTTGCTCCTTTGCGAGAAAATAATACAAAATAAATTTTGCCTTTGAACTTAATCAGACATCATGATATAGAGTACAAAAAACACTTGAAAATTCATTATACACTATACAATATTCGAATTATTTTATACACCCCAATAGACAAACTCTAAAATCTAAATTCTAAATTCTGAAATCTAAAACTCCCAATCAACATCCTCAAAACTCGGCAACACCAAATCCTTTTCTGAAACGATTACTTCATTAGGGTCTAATTGCCAATCAATAGCTAAGGCCGGGTCATCATAACGAATCCCTCTTTCACTTTCCTTATGATACAATTGATCAACTTTATACAGTACAGAAGCAGTATCACTCAAAACCGAAAACCCATGGGCAAAACCATGAGGCACCATTAATTGTTTTTTATTGTCTGCACTCAAAACCACACTAAAATGCTGCCCGTAAGTAGGAGAATTTTTGCGTAAGTCAACAGCAACATCAAGTATCTCCCCTTCCAAAACCCGTACTAATTTGGCTTGTGCAAAAGGATTGATTTGCAAATGCAATCCTCTAATCACACCTCGCTTAGAGAATGACTGATTATCCTGTATAAAGGGATAGTCAATTCCATTTTCAAGAAATTTGGCTTGGTTGTAAGCCTCAAAAAAATACCCACGCGAATCCTCAAATACGGTGGGTTGTATGATTACTAAATCTTCTATAAATGTTTTTTCAATCGTCATATCGTAAATCTATTTAGTACCCGTTGGGTGTAATTATTAGCCTGCCCTGAGTTCATCCTGAGTTTTTATCGAAGGGTCGAAGGGTCAGTTCGTCCCGACACTTCGGGATTTTATATAATGAAATGTAATAAAAAATGCCCCGATAGCTATCGGGACGAGAACCTTTGTAATCCAGATGCTCTAGATTTTCGGTTCCCTTTAGGGTCGGGGTAAAACGAAAATCATCCTATTTAAAATTAAGTTCTAAATTTTCGGCTTCCGTCGAGGCGGATCGGGGTAAAATAAAAATTTTAATAAATTTAGATTTTAAACTATTTTTTAATTTCTCCCTTTAGGGCCGGGGTAAAAAATTAAAAAACTATTACAAATACACATCCCCAAAAGCGACAACCATTTCAGCGGCAACAGGCTTGATTTCTTGTTCACTGTCTTTAGGATAAATCAGCAATACTTTCCCATCATCGACCACAATGTAGTCTTTCAATCCCTTTATCACTGCTGCCTTCCCTTTAGGCAAATGAATAATGCAATTTTCAGTTGCTACAATATGTAAGTTCTCCACGCTCAAAGCATTATTTGAATCGTCTTTTTCAGAAACTTCGTGTAAGGAAACCCAAGTACCCAAATCCGACCAACCGATATCCGCAGGAATCGTATAGACATTAGTTGCCTTTTCTAAAATGGCGTAATCTATAGAAATATTAGGGCTTTTTGGATAATGTTCTGTTATAAATGCCGCTTCGGAGCTTGTGTTATAAACAACATCTCCTTGCATAAATAACGTGTGAATTTCAGGGGCGTATTTTTGAAAAGCATGCTGAATACTTTTGGCTCGCCAAATAAAAATTCCCGCATTCCACAAATAATCTCCACTCGCCACATAAGCTACAGCCTTTTCTAAAACAGGCTTCTCAAGGAAACACCCCACTTTATGAACGCCATCAACACCCTCTTTATGAAAATTGATATAACCATAACCCGTATCCGGTCGTGTTGGACTAATACCTAGGGTTACTAAGGCATCGTTTACTGCGGTATAATGTAAAGCTTGAGTAATTTTATCTAGAAATCCCGTTTCTTTTAAGATCAAATGATCCGAAGGCGCCACAACGATGTTGGCCTCAGGATTACTTTTCAATATTTTATAAGACGCATAAGCAATACAAGGCGCCGTATTATTGCGGCTCGGCTCCAGTAGAATGTTAGCTGTCGAAATCCCTGCCAACTGTTTTTGGATTAAACCCAAATACTGTTGATTGCTCAGAATATAAATATTTTCTAAGGGGCAAATTTTCGCAAAACGTTCGTAAGTGAGTTGCAAAAGAGACTTCCCTATTCCCAATATGTCAATAAACTGTTTCGGAAAATGGTTGCGACTCTTTGGCCAAAACCGACTGCCAACTCCACCTGCCATAATTAGGACATAGTTGTTACTTTTATTTTCTATCATACTTATTACCCAATGAGTGTATTTATTAAAAACGTCAGTTCGAGTGTTTTTTGTGGAGTAAAACGGAACAAAAAAAGTATCGAGAACCCGTTTTTAGCACTAATTTTCTTGTTCTCTATAAGGCTAAAAAAACCACTCGAACTGACGAAAATTTATCGTTAAAAACTAATTGCAACCTACGGGTTAATTCTTAATTCTATTCCCACTTATTATCCTTTATTTCCTCATATACTTTTTGAATACCTTCTTCTAAGGTAATTTTCGCTTTCCATCCCAATCCATTCAGTTTAGAAACATCCATCAATTTTCGCGGTGTTCCGTCTGGTTTTGTAATATCTGTCAAAATTTCTCCTTCAAAACCTACTGTTTTCTTTACTAATCGAGCTAAATCCAATATAGAAATATCATCGCCAATTCCAATATTTACCAATCCCGAATCATTATAATTTTCCATTAAGAACAAGCAAGCTTCCGCTAAATCATTGGCATGTAAAAATTCTCTTTTTGGGCTGCCCGTTCCCCAAATGGTTACGGATGTATCTCCATTGCGTTTCGCCATAATAAACTTGCGTAACATTGCCGGTAGTACATGAGAAGTAGTAAGATCATAATTGTCATTAGGTCCGTATAAATTCGTTGGCATTACGGAGATAAAATTACAACCGTATTGATCTCTATACCCATCGCACATTTTAATCCCTGCAATTTTAGCGATAGCATATGGTTCATTGGTTGGTTCTAATTCACCTGTAAGTAGATATTCTTCTTTTAGAGGCTGCGGAGCAAGCTTAGGATAAATACAAGACGATCCTAAAAACATCAATTTTTTAACTCCATTCACATATGCTTGATGAATCACATTATTCTGAATCATCAAATTCTCATAAATAAAATCCGCTCTATAAGTATTGTTAGCTATAATCCCCCCAACCTTCGCTGCTGCCAAAAATACATAATCCGGCTTTTCCTTTGTGAAAAAATCAGTCACTACCTGTTGATTACGTAAATCCAATTCAGCAGAAGTACGCAACAGGAAATTGCTAAATCCTTGCGCTTGCAAAGCCCGTAAAATGGCAGAACCTACCATTCCTCGGTGACCTGCAATGTATATTTTATCTTGTTTGTTCATTATATTTTAAAATATTGGCTATTGATTATTTCCTCATATTGTTGTTAAGAACTCGTCAGTTCGAGTGATTTTTGTACAATGAAATGGAACAAAAATTGTATCGAGAACTAGCCTGCCCCGAGTTCATCCTGAGTTTTTATCGAAGGACCGAAGGGTCAGTTCGAGTGATTTTTAGAAAATTGCGACAGCTATTTTCTAAAAATTGTATCGAGAACCGCTATTTATCAAAACTCTTTTTTGCTAAATTCACCAATGCATCAAAATCACCATTTATTAATGCTTCTTTTTTAGCTCTCGACCACTTTTTAATTTGTTTTTCGGTATCAATTGCCAAGTTAATATCTGTAAACTCACAATAAAAAACCAGTTGCAATGGTCTTCGACTAGAAGTGTAACTCTCCGGATAAAATCCCGTATGGTGTTTAAACATCCTACTTTCTAAATTGCTTGTAACACCTGTGTAATAGGTATTATCAGAACATTTTAAAATATAAACATAGGATTGTTTCATGTTTCCTTCATTTAAGTAGATTGTATCATTCCCTGCAGCCTGCTCTGAGTTTTTATCAAAGAACCTACTCGTCAGTTCGAGTGTTTTCTATACAATGCGACAGCAATTGTAGAGAAAATGTATCGAGAACCATTGTGTAATCAAAACTTCTCGATACATTTTTTAGCCTACTGCCTTCCGTCAAACCAGACAAATTTGTCTAGGCTAAAAAAACACTCGAAGAAACGTGCGAGTATATAAGACAGCCTACCCCCCGAGTTTTCATCAAAGAGCCTACTCGTCAGTTCGAGTGTTTTCTATGCAATGCGACAGCAATTGTAGAGAAAATGTATCGAGAACCGGCAGCTTTATTATTCAAAATTGTATCGAGAACCGAGGACTACTCAAACTGATTCTTAATAAAATACCCCGCCTCTTTCAACATTTTTTCTTTTTGAAAATGCTCCACATCTGAGGCCATCATTTCTTTGACCAACATAGGCAAATCATATTTGGGTTTCCATCCTAATTTGGTATTGGATTTGGTTGGATCACCAATTAATAAATCAACCTCTGTAGGACGGAAATAGGCAGCATCAACAGCCACCACTTCTTTCCCTATCTCAATTTGATAATCAGGATTAGAACAAGATACAACATACCCCTTTTCATCTACTCCTTCTCCTTTAAATTCAATTGTAACGCCCACTTCCTCGAATGACATACGCACAAAATCACGAACCGTAGTGGTTACACCCGTGGCAATTACATAATCTTCGGGTTGGTCTTGTTGCAAAATCAACCACATGGCTTCAACATAATCTTTAGCATGTCCCCAATCGCGTCGGGCATCTAAATTTCCTAAAAATAAATTATCCTGTAAACCCAAAGCCATTTTAGATACTGCTCTGGTAATTTTACGGGTTACAAAAGTTTCCCCGCGTAATGGGCTCTCATGATTGAATAAAATCCCATTACACGCAAACATTCCGTAAGCCTCTCTGTAATTGATCGTAATCCAGTAGGCATACATCTTGGCCACTGCATAAGGCGAACGAGGATAAAAAGGCGTAGTTTCAGATTGTGGCACAGCTTGAACCAAACCATACAACTCTGAAGTGGAAGCTTGATAAATTTTTGTTTTCTTCGTTAAATTCAAAATACGCATGGCTTCTAACAATCGTAGTGTACCAATACCATCCGCATTAGCGGTATATTCAGGGGTATCAAAACTTACTTTGACATGGCTCATCGCTCCCAAATTATAGATCTCATCAGGTTGTACTTCCTGAATGATACGAATCAAATTCGTAGAATCACTTAAATCCCCATAATGCAATTTGAAACGCACATTTTTCTCATGGGGGTCTTGGTACAAATGATCAATACGATCGGTGTTGAATAACGAGCTTCTGCGCTTAACTCCGTGAACTTCATATCCTTTTTTTAATAATAAATCAGCTAGATATGCACCATCTTGACCTGTAATTCCTGTTATAAGTGCTATTTTCATATTTTTTATTTTTATTTTTTTCTAAACGAAACAAATGTTTTTAATAATCCTTCCTTTGCCGTAACGGGCAACGATTTCCCAATTACCTCCACAATTTTTTGATTGCTCACCACATAATTCTCCGTTAGCTTTTGTAAACGTTCTGAATTTAAAGGCAAATGCAAAACATCTCCCAATTTGGCTACTCCTCTAATCCATGAAACTGGAATTGACCAAATACTACTTTTTTTATTCAAACTCACCTCCAACAATCTAATTAATTCATTTGTAGACAAAGGCTTATCATCCGCTACTTGATAAACACCCGAAGGAATCGAAACGTTTTCTAATAACTCTTTTATAACAAAACAAAGATTCTCGATACTCAAAAAAGAACGCTGATTCTCAAATGCGCCCAATGGCCAAGGCAAACCTTTAGCAACCAATTGGTATAACAAATTGAGATTCCCTTTGTTTTCTGGCCCATGAATCATACAGGGTCTTAGGATATAAACTCTTTTGCCTTCTGGTAATGCTGCACTCAAAATATATTTCTCCGCTTGTTGTTTGGCAATTCCATAATGCGTTTTGGGATTGGGTATTTCAGTTTCGTTCAATATTCCATTTACCTCATCAGCCACAGCTTTTACCGTACTCATAAAAATAAAAACAGATGCCTTTGACTGCAAAAAAAAGTCAAATAATTGCTTACTTAACTCAAAGTTAGCTTCGTAATAGTCAGCTGGTTTAGACACCTTTTTTAAATCGTGAGCCTTTCCCGCCAAATGAATAATAGCCCCTGCTTTTATCTCTAATTGTTGATTAGGCCGATATCGAACACTCATTGGTATAACTTCAAATGGAGGCTTCAAGTAATCTTGAAGATTTACACCAACAAAGCCTGAAACTCCGGTGATTAAAACGTGATTTTTTTCTTTCATTTCTTTAAAAATCCAATAATCTTCCAAAAAAATCGCATTTTAATCTTAAAAGGAGTAAACATTATTCCATTCATAATTAATGCCTTTTGGATTTCTTTGGTTATTAACTTATAGGAGGAAGAACCTGAACTACTCAAACCGCCAACAAGCATAGCTGTTGTTGTAATTCCAGAATACTTCCATGTAATATTATTTTTAAGAAAAAAACGAGTAATTAATTCATAATCCGCACCAATTTTAAAACCAAGATCATATTGTCCAAGTTTATTAAAAAGTTCTCTTTTGAAAAAAATTGACGGATGAGGAGGCATAAATCCAATTTTAAGTTTTTCAGGGCTCCAATATTTTGAAGAATATACCCTTATAACTTTTCGGTTTTCTCTGTGTTGCATAATATTGCCAACAGAAGCTTCAATACTATTTTGGGTATGAAAATTAGCTATTTCTTCAATTACGGTATCAGATTTAAAAGTGTCATCTGAGTTTAAAATTCCTATTATCTCTCCAGATGCCATAGCAATCCCTTTATTCATTGCATCATAAAGGCCTTTGTCTGGTTCCGAAATCCATTTCGAAATTTTATCCTGATGATTTTGAATAATTCCTAAAGTATTATCTTTCGAATTACCATCAATAATGATATATTCAATATTTTTATAAGTTTGGCTGGCAACTGAAAGAACTGTTTTTTCCATCGTGGTAGCACTATTATAGCAAACAGTTATTATGGATATTTTCATCGTTAAACTCACTTATTTTTAAATAATCTTTTGATTAAACACACACACGCATAAATTCTATATTTAATTTTAAACCACATTGATGTCGTTGAAATTAAGCCACCCGTTGAAGCATTCCCATCATGTCTTCTATAAAGAATGAGCTTATTATTTAAAATCTTATGTTTATAAAAACAAGATCCAACTAAAAACAACCAATTATCATGAGTACATAATTCTCTATTTGGAGGAAAAGGAAGTGCTTTTTTTAATATATCGGAACGAAAAGCTAGGCAACAACCTAAATAACTAAATTTAACAATATTACCTAAACAAGATTTTTTGGGATTTCTTAACTCAAAATACGAATCTGAAATTATTTCATTTTCACTATTTATTATTTTACAATCTGAAATAACAAGATCATAGTTCTTGAGTTCTTCCAAACAAACTTCAACTTTATTATGTACCCAAATATCATCTTGATCACTTAAAAACACAATATCTCCTGCAACTTGTTTAAGAGCGTTTTCAAAGTTACTAGTGTAACCTTTTTCTTTATTTAAAAAAAATATTATTCTTGAATCTGAAATTTGCTTTATAATTTCGACAGTATTATCAGTCGAATTATCATCTGAGATTATAAGTTCATCATCAATTGAAAGCTGAACTAAAATTGATTCAATTTGTTCTTTAATATATTTTTCGCCATTATAGGTTGCAATACAAACTGATACCATATATTTATTTTTCAAAAAACTCTTTAATTGCTTTTGATATATACACAATTTGAGCTTCGCTCAACTCTGGATACATTGGTAATGAAAGAATTTGATTTTGATATAAATTTGCAATAGGAAAATCATCTGGACTATATTTCAAATATTTATAGGCTTCCATATTATGCAAAGCAACAGGATAATGAACTGCTGTTTCAATATTTTTTGATTTTAAAAAAGCTGCTAATTCCTCTCTTTCTTTTGTTCTAATTACATATAAATGAAACGAATGCTTAGATTCTGGTCTAACAACTGGCAAAATAATATCTTTTATTTCTCCCAAATATTTATTATACAAATTAGCATTAGTTATTCTGTTGTCTGTCCAAGATAATATATGAGGAAGTTTTGCAGTTAATATGGCAGCTTGAATACCATCCATTCTACTATTAATACCCTCAATAATATGATTATGCTTTTTTAATGCTCCATGCCTAGCAAACATTCTACATTTTAAAGCAAGTTTATCATCATTTGTTATTATACATCCTGCATCTCCATACGCTCCTAAATTTTTACCTGGATAAAACGAAAACGATCCAGCAACACCAATTGTACCCGCTCTATTTCCTTTATATTCGGAAAAATGAGATTGGGCACAATCTTCAATTACTGAAATGCCATATTTATTTGCAATGCTCATTATCTTATCCATATCACACATCTGACCTTGTAAATGAACGGGAATAATTGCTTTTGTTTTAGAAGTAATGGCAGCTTCCAATAAATTTTCATCTATAGTATACAATATTGGATCAATCTCTACAAATACGGGTTTTGCTCCTGTTTGCGTAATTGTTTCGGATGAAGATATCCAACTATTTGCTACTGTTATTACCTCATCATCATTTCCAATTTGAAGCATTTTCATTAAAATATACAACGAATCCGTTCCGTTAGCCACTGCCACACAATGCTTCACACCATACAAGGATGCGAATTTATTTTCAAATTCCTCAACATACTTTCCTCCAATAAATGCCGTTTCATTTATAACATTTTCAATAGCGCTATCAATATTTTCCTTTATAGAAATATATTGACTTTTTAAATCAACAAATGGTACTTTCATTAGTTACTATTTTTTAAAAGTTTTGCCGGATTACCAATATATACTCCTGGCTTAATTATATTTTTTGTTACTACTGCTCCTGCTCCTATTACAACGTCATCACAAATTTCTACAGGTAAAATAGTTGCATTACTACCTATTGAAACATTATTACCAACTTTAGTTTTTTTCCAAAGACTTTTGTCTCCCATTGCAGGCTTACCGTTTGTAAATAAATCATTAATAAATACTACTCCATGTCCTACAAAACAATTATCCCCAATCTCGACTAGTTCACAAATGAAAGTATGAGATTGAATTTTGCAATTATCCCCTATTTTAACATCTTTTTGTATTTCTACAAACGGCCCCACAAATGTATTATTACCAATGGTACATCCATATAAATTTACAGGGTTGACAACTTTAACTCCAGTCCCAAATATCACATCAGATTTTATTTGAGAATTAAAAATTAATGGTTCATTCATGAATTCAACTTTTTGGCTGATTTATAAATTTTTTCTATAATTTCAACAGTTTTTAATCCTTCAAAAGCATTGGTGGTAATTACACCGTCATTAGTTAAAACATCAACAAGATTTTCATATATTTTGTCATGATTAGACATTGATCCTTGATAAGCACCATAATTATTAGCTGTATTCCCTTCTGGTAGATTTTCTATCTTAAATCCTTCAATATTTTGATATTCTAATTCATTAAGATATTGTCCACCAATTTTAACTGTACCCTTTTCTCCAAAAATAGTTAAAGAACCTTCCATATTTTTACCATAACTATTTACAGTATAATTAATAGTTCCCAAAGCCCCATTATTAAATTCTAATGCAACAACACCCGTGTCTTCAAAATCTATAATGTTTTTGTGTGCAAAGTTCCCTGTGAGAGCATAAGCATTACGCACATCACCAATCATCCAATACAATAAATCAACGAAATGACTAAATTGAGTAAACAATGTACCTCCATCCATATCTTGGGTACCTTTCCACGAATCCTTGTAATAATCATCATTTCTATTCCAAAAACAACTTAATTGAACACTGTAAATCTTACCAAGTTTACCCTCATCTATAGCTTGTTTAACAGCCGCAACTGGAGGGTTAAAACGGTTCTGCTTTATTGCAAAAAGTCTTTTATTAGCTTTTTCTGCTACTTGAATCATGTCTCCACAATCGCTTACATTTATAGCCATTGGTTTTTCACAAATTACATGATAACCAGATTTTAAAGATAAAATACTATGATTAGAGTGTAAACCATTTGGAGAACAAACAGCAACAACATCAATATTAAGATCGTCTGAATTTAACATTTCTTCTATAGAGTAAAAGGCTTTTGCCTCATACTTTTCAGCTAATAAATCGGATTTTTCGTTATCAATATCACAAACTGCAACTAAATTACCATTATTATTAATATGCTCAGCATGTCGTTGAGCAATTCTTCCACATCCGATAATTGCAAAATTAATTTTTTCCATTTTAATTATTATTTTTTATTATTTCTATTATTTTTCAGACAATCTTTATACGAATTAACATATTTCTTAGCTATTATCTTTGAATCAAACATGGATTTACCAGTATTACTTATTTCCCTTCTATTTTTGGTTAATAACTGTTTGATTTCATCAAATAGCCCCTCATAAGAATTGGTAAGCTCATCTACTACTAAACCTATTCCATACTTTGAAACGATATCAACTGCTGCTCCAACGTTTTTATTAATTATTACAGGTAAACCACTCACCCAGTATTCTACAACTTTAGTTCCTAAACGTGTATCAGAATCTAACTGCAAAGGAAGAGCATGAAAACCAATATCAGATGCGGATAACCATTTATAGAGTTCTTTTGCATTAGATTCCGTAATATAAAAATGATCTTGAGGGATATTCGCCCTAATTAAAAGTTCTTCTATAGAATGTTTACTATCGCTAGATAAAAATAAAAATCTAAAATTATCGCTTAAATTTGAAAACAATACCAAAATATTAGACAACGCTTCTCTATTCAAACCACTAACTCCCAGACTCCCAGAATAAACTAAAATTATATTTTCTTGCCAACCTAATTTAGTTCTCATATTAATCCTTTCCTCTGCATCAAAATAAATTTCTTCTGTATTTACAATAATTGGGTTAAGATGAGTCACAGATGAAGGCTTAATACTATTGATATAAGAAACCATTGCTTCTGAAACTGCGCTATTAACTTTAGCAGTATGAATACAATAATTCTCCTGTTTGAGCCAAAATTTATATTCTCTTGAATTAAACTCTAATTTACCAGCAGCTACATTTTCTGCAGGATAAAGACTCCTTAAATCAAATAAAATTGGAGTATTATAAACTTTAGATGCTATTATAGTCGGCCAGTAACTTCGACAATGAATTATATCTCCTTTAACTTTAACAAATAATCTGCAAAATAATTCCAGCCATTTTAAAATTAAATTTGATTGTAAAACACTACTTAAAGCATATCGTAAAGGAGGCAATACTGGATAATACTTAATTTTAATCCTATTAGAAAGAGTTGACCGATACTCTTTTAATATTTTTTGATGTTTACTATATTTTAACGGACTATTAAGAATTAAAATCTCAAAAGTTACATCTGAATCAACTGCTAATATTGCGTTTAATTTATTGATGACCTGATTTCTGAATAAACCAGAACCTATATCTTCAATTGTAAAATATGTTATGTGCATTACTTAAAAAAAAATTAATTATATATTTTCATGTTTTTTTATTCTCTCCAGATTTAATATAATCCAAATCGTCGGCATCATAACTAATATGATTCTAAATTTAATATCCATTATAAAAATTAGAACAGTAAGAAATGCAACCCCAGTAATTGATTTATAAATTAATCTGAAATAATAAATATAAAGTAGTACAAAAAGAATAAAACCTATGTTCAATATAACAAATGACGGTCCTGAATCCACTACAGTAGGAATGACATTTGGCAATAAATAACTCGGAATATCATGAAATGGTTTTGTTGCCTCTTCATATAGTGTCAAGGGGCTTAACTGATACATCCCGTCTTGTTTCTCTGACCCATAATCTTCTAAAGAAAGTTTACTATTCCCAGGATCGTCCAATTGTAAAGTATCACGCAATAGCAAAAATGTATTGTAAAACAAAAGAATTCTATCATAAAACAATATCATTAAAACAATTCCGCTAATAAATAAAGATACAATTTTAGATAAAGTTACCTTCCTAAAAAAAATTATTGAAAAAAAAACTAAATACAATACAATCCCAAACCTTCCTGTAACCAACGTTGCACTAAAACCTAAAAATAGTTGAAAATACCCAAAAACATTAAACTTATAGTCATTACATCTATATTCTCCATATAAATATAAAACTGTAAAAAAGGAAATAAAATCATAACCAGAAAAAAGACCAGAAATTCTAAACTCAGAGACAAACGGTTTAGCCAAAATAATATTAAAAAAAACATTTAATGGCGGATAAACCGCGCAAAGAAGAATTACAACACAATGAATAATGAAAACCCTTTGTAGAATACTTCTAAGAAATTCATACGATGTATTTAATAGAAATTTTTCAAACACTACTAGTATTAATAAAAATCTAGGGATGTAAATTATAAAACGCAACAAATACTCATTTCCTGAATACAAATAAAATGGAAAAAGAATTAATGGAAAAACAATTGCTGGAAACAAATCAATTTTTCTAAATTTCAATTCTTTAAATTGAGTACAAAACAAAATTAAAATTATCGCATTACTTAATAATTCAGACCCCATTGTTAAGAGAAAAACTATCGTAAAGTAAAGTAAATATTTATTGCTATTTTTTCTAAATTTCAAAACTTATTATATGTTTAAGAATTATCATCTGATTTAGATCGATTTAATATAAACTTTAGTGTTTTTTTAATTTTAGGCAAATGTCTACTTTTAAGAATTTTCCCGTAGTACGATGGATAATCATAATACGTTTTTATAGGACGATTCATAATTTCTTCAAATTCTTCTGGAGTGATTTTAAATTTTTTAATCAAATATTCTCTATCGTCTAATTGCTCCTGAATTGGATAAGGAGGTTGCTCTAATTCTTTTAATGCCTCTTCACGAGTAACAACTCCGGCACAAATAAGACTCGACAAATGCATCTTTCTTTTATCGTAACCAAATTTTTGAGGTAGAATATATCCTTGAAAAAACTTTGTGTAAATCGACTCATAATGCTTACCTCCGTAATCTTTCCAATTTAATTTTTCAGTTATAATTCTTTTAGCCTCATTTTTATCGTAATCAATATAATTTAATATATTAATCCATTTTTTTGAAAAAACATCTTCAAAAATAGTTAATCTATTTCCGTGAGGAAAAGTCTTAATCTTCTTAGTACCAAACATTTTTTGAATACCTTTAATATATCCAAAATCTGAATGTCCTTGAGACCAACTTAAAGCATGATGACTCTCCGTTTTTATATTAATACCGTTTATGACATGCTTTATTTTATGTTTTTTGGCTACCTGTCTTAATACAGAAAATATCGCATGATCTGAAGGAACTTCTGAATCAGGTGTTGAAGATCTTAAAAAGGATAGCTGTATTTCTTTAAACTCCTCCCAATCTATCACATGCGTGTATAAATCTATATCCAGTTTCTTAACTATATTCTCCATATTAACAACCGATAATTCAGAATTCCACCCATTATCCAAATGAACAGCAAGTGGACGTAATCCGAATTTTTCTTTCACTAAATAAGCAACATATGTACTATCAACGCCTCCACTCAGTCCAATAATGCAATCATAATCATTAGATTGTCCATCTCTTTTTATTTGCTCAATTAATTCATTCAAAATTTCTTGAGCTTCCTTTCCTTTAGGAAGTTGACCCATTTGTTTATCATAATGTGTACAATGATTACAAACCCCAACCTCGTCAAAAGTAATATCAGGATCAGTTGTGTCCATCACACATTTAGTACATATTCTATATTTTTCACTCATGATTTTATTCTTATAAAAATTTATCGAATTACCAAATTTCTTTTCTATTTGGATAAGTAATTAAAACTGCTTTATGCTTTCCATGAAAGACAAACATACTCCCTGCCGCAACAGCAGAAGCACCGCTTTCAATAGCATTAGAGAAATCTGAGACTTTCCCTGCGCCACCCGAAGCAACAACCGGAATGGAAACAAGCTTACTTACTTGTTCTATCAGTGTACAATCATAACCAAGCATAGTACCATCCCTGTCAATGGAGTTAATTAATATTTCGCCAGCGCCTAATTTTTCCATTTGCAAAAGGGCATCATTAAGACCAATTCTCAACTTCTTTGAGCCTCCATTTGTCCATATCTCATACTTGCCAAAAAAATTCTTCTTAACATCAATAGAAATCACTATTGTTGAACTACCAAATAAAAGCACTGCTTCTTTTACAAATTTTGGGTTCTCAAAAGCAAAACTGTTAATACAAATTTTTTCAACTCCTAGCCGCAATATTCTCCGAATGGAATCTATATCGTTTATTCCGCCGCCGTAACAAAGTGGCATAAAACACTCTGAAGCAATTTTTGATATTAAATCATAATCGATGGTTTTTTTTCCTCTAGAAACTAATATATCAAGAAATATTAATTCATCAACTTCCTTGTCATTAAAAATGCGAATTGCATTAATAGGATCGCCAATGTATTTAGCACCTTTAAACTTTGTAGTTTTAACAAGACCATCATTTTGTAAGAGTAAGATTGGAATAACACGAGGTTTTAACATATTATATTTTAGCAAAGTTAGACAACATCTTCAATCCAAATTTATGGCTCTTCTCAGGATGAAACTGGACTCCATATATATTATTTTTTTGAAATCCACTTGTAAATGGAATCCCATAAACCGTTTTTGCAATCTCAAATTCTGGATTATTCAACTCTACATAATAAGAATGAACATGATAATATCTTATATCTTCTAAATTTTCAAAATCTTCAAATAATGGCGAACTAAATTTTGGCAACACTTCATTCCAACCCATGTGTGGCACTTTCATGCTTTGCTCTTCAAACTTGAAACGCTTAACATCTGCATCAATCCAATTCAACCCAGTACAATTTCCTTCCTCACTGCGTTTTGCCATCAACTGCATTCCTAAGCAAATTCCTAAAACTGGAATTTTTTCAATAATTACTTTTTGGTTCAAAATTGGTAACCAACCATTTTCATTAAGTACTCTCATCCCTTCTTCAAAATGACCAACACCTGGCAATATGATTTTATCAACTTTATCCAAACTCTGTGGCGTATCAATAATCTCTGATTGAACACCAATTTTATTCAACATATTTTTTATTGAACC
The DNA here is from genome assembly GCF_048286775.1 of Flavobacterium glycogeni. NCBI lineage: Bacteria > Pseudomonadati > Bacteroidota > Flavobacteriia > Flavobacteriales > Flavobacteriaceae > Flavobacterium > Flavobacterium glycogeni. Next base: position 88,988 of record NZ_JBLVPV010000013.1, on the reverse strand, counting down.
AATATTTCCTAACCCGTAATTAACTATACCAATCATATAAAAGTATTTCTAAATTTCGAAATTTTCAAACAAAAACTAATTTGCTTTTAAAAGAGTATTTATGTTTTCTGAATAGTTGTCAGCATATAATAAATCGCATTTAAGTTCTATGTCTTTCAACCATTTAATTCTAAACTCAGAATCCGATAAAAAAATATTTATGGATTTTTCCAAACTTTCTAAATCTGAAATTTCTAAAATTGAATTTTTGATATACTTATTTATAATATTTGTACTTATGCTTGATATTATACTTGAACCGCTATGGCTGTCCAAAATACTAAAAACTGGCTTCTTAAGGGCAATCGATTCAATTAGACTAGCGGAATCAAAGCCTAAAACCAAATCAGAATCACATATTTCACTATAAATATCAACATTCATTGGTAAAACAAAAAAATTATTGTTTTTAGTACAAAAATCCATATACCAAGCAATATTTATTTCATTTTCAACTGGATGTAATTTGATATAATACTTACACCCATCATTTAGTTTAAAATCAGAGATGTATTGCAAAATAACTTTTGATTCTTCTATTTTTGTCCATTGAGTTGGAAATAAAATTCTAACATAGTCAGAGACATTACTATTTCTGGATAACTTTTTCATGTCTGACAATCGAAATTTACCGATACAGGTGATATCAGTATCTGCCCAAAAACCATGTTCCATAATTATTTCCTTAAAAAAATCTCCATAAACAAGGATATGATTTGGTAAAGGAATATTATTTTTATATATATTTAAGTTATTTGAAATAACATAATCAGGCTTAAATTCCTCAATAAACCCATGCTGTAATTCATACACAATAATATTCATTTTTCTTGCCGCAGCTATTTTTCCAGCACATAATTGATCCGATGTTATTATGCATTTTGGACTTAATAAAAAATAAACTAATCTGTATATAAAGTATTCTGAAATAAATTGATAATAGATATGTTCAACAAAACCATTAAAATCAGTTCCCGAATAGTTGAATTTTTCTCTATAAAATCCCTCAAGAGTTTCCTCTAATGAAACAGATTTGTTTTTAAATCTTTTAAAAAAACGAAGAACCTTATTTAATAAGTATATAAAAGCACGAAGAATATCTTCATTCAAATCATATTTAAATTTTGAATCTTTAGAAAAATTTCCATTCGTTGATCTTTCTATATATAAAACATTATCTCTTCCAATTACGCTAACTATTTCATCAAAAGTCACATTAACCCTTTCATTTTTGTCATTCACATAGATTTTTTCAAAATCATACGGAAAAACTATATATTTCCTTTTTTTTTGAAAAAAAATCATAAAAAAAGACCAAATAAACACAAAAACATCAAAATAACGTATCTTGCTCTTAGATTGATTTATTTGAGACTTAGATTTTTCCAAGTCACCTAAAATTTTATAATAAAGATTAAATTTAATAAGAGGCCAGATAATCCACTCTTTATATTGTATAGTACATACGTTTTGAACATTGGAAATTTCAAATTCAAACAAACTTTTACCTATTAACCCACTACTAAACTTAGCATTACTTTTCAAAATCAAAAATTTTAGCATTAATAACTCTAGCTAATTCCCGATTTCCTACAACATTCAAATGGTGAAAATCAGACATCACCAAACCTTTTTCAAAATTCGATAATTCAACAGTATTAAAATATTTTTTAAGTTTCTGGTTGTATATCTCAATATTTCTCATAATACCTGGCAATTGCAATTCATAATCGATAGAAGCAGGCAAAATTTCAATTGTAATAATTTTACAATTCAAATCTCGAAAACTACTCAGATATCTCTCAAAATCAGTTAGTGAAGTTTTCTGAATACCTCTATTCTTTCTTAAATAATTAATCACTTTCTTGTTTAATATTTTATTTGAGATAAATCTGAAAAGCGAATTAGAATTCAATAAGGCATTTTCAAATTTTTTAAATGCTCTAGGGGCACAATCAACAATACCACATTGCAATATAATAAGATCTGCTTCGAATTGCTTATGATAATCATACTGATTAAACAAGACATCTATTGTTGCGCCTCCCAATGATACTTGATCAAAATGAAATTTTGGAAAATTAGATTTAACTATCTGTATCCAACATTCTTCAAAACGAACAAGTTCAGGAGAATCCCTTGGAAGACCCAACGAATCCGTTAGAAATAGAATTCGCATAGTTATCTAATTTAAATTTTGAATATTCACCTTTTGATTTTTATATAACATTAAATTTATAAAAATAAGTAGTCCCATAAATAATATTTTGTAATAAATAGGAAGATGATTTGATATTAATAATAATATTGTCATTAAAACAATTAGTGATAACCAAATTTTAGGATTTACTAATTTTTTTAATTCCAGATTGAAATCATTTAAATAAAACCCCATAAAACCTATATACATTAATGCAATAAATGTACTGATAGCCGCAGCTATTATCCCAAAAAATGGAATAAAAATAAAATTCAATATGACATTAATCACCCCTCCAACAAATGAAATTTTTAATAATTTTTTTGTTTTCCCTTCAATTGAAAGCTGCATATTTGAAGCCATATACATAGGCTTGTAATTATAACCCATAATAATCAAAATCCCTATTGTTGAAATATTAGAATATTCAACATTCTTAATCATCAAAAATAAAATCTCATTCAGCCATAAACAAACAATAAATGTTGCATTTAAAAACAGTACTTGCAAAAAAAATGTTAGTGTTCTTACTTTTAAATATTCGTTTTCAACAAAATACCTAATATAGTAAGTACTTGAAGAAAAAGAAATAACATTTTCTAACATCGAAAAATAAGACCCAAACATGTAAGCAACATTATACTTACCTATCTCATTAATATCTACTTTCAACACATCCATTACCAACCTGTCTGAAGTATTGAGTAAATATGAAGAATAATTATGAGGAATCATCGGAAGCCCAATACCCAAATAGTATCTTAAAGACTTTTTCTTAAATCGAAATAATGGTATTAGTTTTTCTTTTAAAAAAAGTACATATGAATAATGCAGGCAACTTATAAATGAAGCAATAGCAATTCCTAAAACCCACCCAATATAACCAGACTTGAAATAAACAATAAAAATAAAACTAACAATTGCAGAAACTGTCCCACTAATAATTGCATTTATTGCAATAGGTAATGGTTTTTCAAGAGTTCGAAAAAATGCTATACCGATTGAATTAATATTTTCGAAAAATAAAGCGGGAATAAAAAAAAGAAATGCAACTAAAATTGAATGCTTACTATCCCATCTGTTTATAAGAAAATAAGTAATGGATCCAATAATGAGAGAATAAAAGAAAGACCAAACAAAAAGGATTCCAATTAAATTTCTCCATATTAAAGTATAAGTTTTTGTTTTTTTATAAAATGAGTTATAAAACAAAAGATTTAAACCCAAATCTTTTATTAACTGAACAGAACCAATATAAGATATAATCAATCCATATACACCAAAGTCAAATGAAGACAAAAAAGGCGTCACTATAGGTAAGGTTACTAAAACAATTAGCTTTGGGATTTGAGGTCCAAGGGCATAAATAAAACTATGTAAAAAGAACTTTTTAATCATTATAAAAGTCGGCATTTAAGAGATCCAAAATTATTAGTGTAGAATATTCTCTGACTTTAATCATTATTTTGATAAGATTATTAAATATTGCATCATTATTTTTTTATTGATTGGTATGATAAATAGAAAACATTATCAATATTTATTTTGTTTTTCAAAATAAGTTGGTATTATCCAAAAGATTTGAATTTGACTAATCATTATATGCAATCCATTATAATTTGTTGCCTTTGTAATTTCTATTTAAGAAATACAATACACTTTTGTAGTTGGAACATAGCTTTTAGACTTGGCGGTGTTGTTATTGTTTTTTTTCTAATGTGTTAATCCAGCATTTCTAGAAATGAATTTACTAAATAATCGACTATTTTAAAAGTATAAAATTATTTAACTTTACCTCACCATTGACTCCTACCGCACGAACTAACTTTTTCTTTTTACTGTATTACCTTCTTCATATCTACCTACAATTGCGTCAACTTAAACTTTTCCTTAGATCTCATCGCCTCTCAAACTATGAATAAACAATCTTGGATTCTTTAGTGAATTCGAAAAAGAACGACATCGGAGATACATAAGGATTTTTAGCAATACCCTTTTCACCTTTTTAATAAGACACTTGGACTAACCAATTTTCTATTGCTTAAATTTCACATGTTCTTGAAGAAGCCTTATAAGTTTGACTATTTGTTTGCTCATATCTTCTGCAAACGTAGCCTGCTTTTCATTTGATTTCAGACAGGTATTTTTTTTAAACTTTATTTATTTTAACGTGTTCAGCAAACACTTTTAAATTTTACCCTCTAAAAATTTAAGCCAATTCCTAATTATTTGAACTTAAAAAATCTAAAATTACATGCTGAAGCCAAAATAATTATTTCCTTACACTATTAACTAATAACCACCTATTTCCTCATAAATGCCAATAGCCTTTATTTGTTCATCAATTGAAACAAAATCAAAAAAATCTGAATTTAAAAAAGCTTGAGTTTGCATCAATAAGCCTGGTTTAAAAGTTATATCTAATTGATCATCTAATAAAATTTCACATATATTTATCGAACCCTTTTTTTGTTCAAAAAGCTTTTCCATTGGTTTCAAATAAAACCTTCTCTTCTTTGTAAATATTTCAATTGACCACCTCCCAGCACTAGACCAATCAGTATTGTAAGAAAATGGTATATTTTTTTCTGAGACACCTGAACCAGTAAATACTGAACCACTTGGGTGCCAAATAATTTCATCAAGCCCACTTACTGTTGTATTTAAATCTTTCGGAAAACCTATAAGATGAAAAACAGTATCAATCACGTGAGAAGAGTTCGAAATAATCCATTTTCTAAGAGTTTCGTTGTCATAAATTGAAGGATCAATTGTATGAATCCATTCAGTAAATTCAAAATGACAGTTAGTAATACCATCATCAATTGCAACCTGCTTTTTTAATTCACTAATCGAAGAATAAAAACGTCTATTATAGGCAATATAAACATTAGAAGATATGTTTTCAGCATAATTTTTTAATTCCTTTAACCCATCAATAAATAAATCACCTGGCTTCTCAATTAATAAATTTTTAACACCAGCTTTTAACAAAGCTAAAGAAACATCTCTCAAACTACTTACGTTCACAGTATTAATTACAAACTCAGGCAATTCATTTACTTTACTCAAGTAATCATCTAAACCTTCTGTATAGTAGGAATAATCCGTAAAATCTTTTTTTAACAAATTAATTTTACCCTCACTACGACTAACAACAGTTACATCACAATTTAAATGTTTTAATACTTTCAAATATTCACTTGCCATAAATCCGGCACCAATCAATAAAACCTTATGTACGTTCATAAATTTAAGTTATAGGACATAAATCACTTTTAGACAATCCAAATACTTGATTTAGAATTGCAAAAAATTGTGTATGACAATTTTTTGTTGCTTGAACAGTCGGTAAAATTATATTACCTTCTAATACATCATTTACAATTATATTAGTCAACTCACTAGTGTACTTTATAACGAAATCAGTACTTTTCAGAGACAAATCCGCTGACAACTCTATGTGCTTTAATGATTCTTCATTAAGAATATGAGTGTTTCCTCCTTGGGTAATGATGATTTCAACCCCTCCTGTTTTATTAACATCTGAATTAATTAAGAGATTATTACCTTTTAAAGTCCCCCAAGCTAATTGTCCACTAACTTCTTTATACATATCACCTCTTCTATTTATAGAATTTAATAAAACTAAATTTGATGATTTTACAGATGAAAACTCATCACTCAAAAATTCAAAAAGATCAACATAATGTAAAGCATTACATCCTAAACCAAAATCGGCACCAGAGACTATCATTTTAAAAGGCATGTTATCTAACATTTCTTTTTTTATTGTTTGATAATTGGGGAAGTATCTATTTACAAAGTTACAGTAAGCAACAGCGTCATAATCGTTCAACATTTTAATTACGATATCAAACTGCTTCTCGGACTGAAAAACAACCTTCTCAAGTAAGAATTTTTTAATACCGCCATCTAACAATTTTTTGACAATTTCGAACCTTGGATAAGCAGAGGTTGCTATAATAGCAAAATCAATTTCACAAGTCAAATCATCAATTATATCTATAAAAACTATTTTATTTTCCTCATCACCTATTTTTGATTTATTGATCTCAATTATTTCCTTATTGGGTTCTAAAACATATATATTGTCATCATTTTTTCTTTTTAATAAAGATTGTGCATGACGACAACCCATATTACCAAAGCCTACTACTAAAATATTCATATTTTACTTGTAAAAATTAATCATTCAATCCAGTTTCTGCCACATTATGCAGTAATTTCCATTTTCCATTTTCATCTTTCCCCCAAAGATGAGGCGATCTCCAACTATCAACCTGTTCTATAAAATATTCTTCCGTAATATCACAGTACTCTAGGAAGGTTTTAAAATATTTCTCTGGAAACTCACTATCAAATTTATTAACAAGTGCGACTCCTTCTTCTCTCAAAATATGACCGTCTCTTATTTCATGTGCAGTATCAGAAGTACATCTTCCTAAACCAAACTTAATAAATGCTAAATAATAATGAAATCCATCAATTTTATCATCTAAAGAGGCATACTTAGAATAAGTGGCTTCATTTCTTACAGGATTCGCTTCAAATCCTGTATTCTCAACACAGTAATAATAATTCTCTTGAGGTATCCATTTTTTATAATATCCATAAAAATGAATTTCAGCTTTTAATGCATCTAATTTTTCAATCGGAGGAGCCATATAGGGAACTAAATCATTCTCACTTACACCGTATTTAATTAAATCTTCTGGTCCCAAACCTGAAAAATAATGCTTTTTATGATCTCCTTTATAATCCCTAGTTGGGCTAAATGCGTTTTTCATATCTCCACCATATTCCACTTCTCCATTTTCACCATACATAATTAGCGGTATATCATGCTGAACGGCAATTTGTAAAGGGAAGTTGGTTTGTCCATATATAAACGGCTGAAATGGATCTCCTAATATCTCAAAAGATAATTTGGTCAATTTTTTATGGGTTGCCCCAGCAGGTGATCCAAGTATATTAGCTAAATCGCCAACTCTTATCATTTCATGCAAATTTTTAAATCCTATATCGGTATAAAGGTGTGGTGCCCAAGTTACAGTTAATGGATTCATTCCGTATTTATGCTTCAATTCATGAGCGATATAAGCTGCATCTTTACCGCCACTACATGGAACAACAACATCATATCTTCCATCATTTCTTCTATACCTATCCAACAGTGTCATTAATTCTCGCTCTCTTTCTGACCAGTCGATTTTATTCTGTTTAAATTCAGCAAAATTACACGCTGAACATACTCCTTTTTCATCAAATGTAATTCTTGGTCTTTGATTTGAAATTGTGCATTTAACACAAAACTTAATCTCTGTAGGCAAATTATAACGTTCTTGAGTGTTTTTATTTTCCATTTTATAGTTTTAAAAAATTTTTATATATTGTTAGTCCTTTTTCAGCGCTTTTTTCTGGATGAAATTGAAAGCCAAAAATATTTTCTTTTTGTACAGAAGTACAGTACTTTATGTCTTGATAATACGAAAAACTTAAAATATCTTTAGTATCACTTGGATTAGCATAATAGGAATGTATAAAATACATATAATCTTCTTCGGTAATCTCTTCTAATGGAGTACTCCTCCATTTATTTAAACTTTTCTCTTCAAATATTTTATTCCAACCAATTTGAGGAATTCTTATTTTTTTTTCATTAAAAGTAGAAGGGAATTTTTTGACATCACCATTTATAAGTCCTAATCCATTATTAATTCCAAATTCTTCACTGGTTTCAAAAAGTAATTGCATCCCTAAACATACACCCATCATATTCTTACCTTTTTTCACAAATTCTTTAATTGGTTCTATCAAATTTTTGTTAGCTAATTCATCCATGGCAACTTTAAAAGCTCCAACACCAGGTAATATTAATGAATCTGCATTTAATATAACTTTTTGGTCAGAAGAAATAATTGGGCTATATCCCAGATGAATACATGCTTGGTTTATACTATATAAATTTCCATGACCATAATCAATAATCACTACTTTTTTCTTATTCATAATTATCTACAATAAATTGATTTTGAATGCAAATGTTTTTTTAAATCTTTTAAGTCAAAACTCTTAAAATTACTAGCATTTCTTCCGCTTAAAAGGAAATCTACATTACCTTCTTTTCTATTATTCAAATCTAAATTAAAATTCTTTAGAGCCTCATAATGCAATGCCGATCCAATTGCAATTGAATCAATTATTCCTGATTCAAGTAAGTCTTCAACATCATTCATTGAACCAATACCACCATGGGCTATTATGGGTAATGAAACAGAGTCTGAAATTTCTTTTGTCAATTGAACATCTACCCCCTTACCAGTTCCTTCTTTATCTACAGATGTAATTACAATCTCACCCGCACCCAATCTCTCTACTTCTTTAGCCCACTCAATCACTTCAATACCAGTAAACTCCCTCCCATTATCAATAAATGCATAATGTTTACCATCTGAATTTTTTATTGCTTCTATGGACACAACAATAGTTGAACTACCAAATTCTTCGGAAGCTTCTCTTATAAATTCAGGACGCTTTATTGCAGCAGTATTGATAGAAATCTTGTCAGCTCCTATTCGTAACATTGATTTTATATCATTCAAACTTCTTATTCCTCCTCCTACGGTAATAGGTATGAAGATACTTTTAGCTGTTTCTGAAATAATATCATGAAGACTGTTACGCTCATATAATGAAGCTACAACGTCCATAAACATCAATTCATCAGCACCTTGCTCATAATAATATTTAGCAAAATCAGATGGCTTCCCCAAAACTCTTAGCCCTTCTAAATGGATACCTTTAACTAAATTCGGCCCCTTAATGTCTAACTTAGGTATTATTCTTACTGTTTTCATTGTTTATTTAAATAAAACTCTGCTAAAGTCCAGTCTGCCATTGTATCAATATCGATACTTCTTTCTTCCGGCATTATTATTTTTTTAATTTTTTTAAACTCATGGATTTTTGCTCTTTTCAAAGCATTTACACTCATTAAATACATTGATCCATTATAAGAAAAAACATCAGGACAATCTTGTCGTCTTTGAAAATTTCCTTTTTTACTTTTATCCAAAAAACCGAATTCATTTTCTTCAAAAAGAGTAAAATAAGGGTTCTCTTTTGATTTTTTTACACTTACCACCATTTCAATTTCATCATCATAACTTTGAATCAGATTTTCAAAATCTTGTTGGTTCCGAAAAGGAGATGTGGGCTGCAAAAGTAATACTAAATCAAAGTATTTGTTACTATCTTCATAATATTTTATTGCATGCATAATAACATCGTAAGAGTTAGCTATATCGGATGCCAATTCTTCAGGGCGTTTGAATGGCACATCGATTCCTAAATCAGATGCTATAGCTAAAACACTGTCGTCATTTGTTGAAATACACAATTCATCTCCTTTCTTCATATTCTTCAATGCAAAGTCAACTGTATACCCTATGAGAGGTTTACCCCCTAAAATTTTTATATTCTTCCCTGGCAGGCCTTTAGACCCCGCACGTGCTGGTATTAAATAAAGAATTTTCATTATAACGTCATATATTTAATATCGATCTGAGCTTTTTCAAAATCTTCATGTTTACCTACATCCAGCCAATAGCCCGAAAAGGGAAAAGAGATAACCTTCAAATCTTTCTTTATCAACTCTTCCATTAAATCGGTTGCATTGAAAAAAGTATCTTGAGGTATATACTTCAACATTTCTTTTTTTATCAAATAAATCCCTCCATTGGAATAATAGGTATAGGTTGGTTTTTCCTTAAAACTTTTTACAGTTCCATTACTCGTTTCCAAAACAGCATAAGGAATGCTTACTTGATACGGAATAGTCAACACTGCTAAATCGGCGTCCTGATTAATAAACTCAAGAAAAAACTGTTCGTAATCAATGTTGGTTAATAAATCCGAATTAGTTACCAGAATATAGTCGTGTTCAAAATTTTTAATTTGAGAAACAGCTCCAATAGTTCCTAGCGGTTCGTTTTCCCAAACATATTCAATTTTAATATTTTTTTCTTTCCCTTGTCCAAAATGATTTTCAATCTGTTCCCCCAGATACTTTACAGAAACCCAAAAATCATCAATTCCAAATAAAGCCAAACGATCCAGATTATGCTCCATAATAGCTTTATTCCCTACTTTTAAAAGTGGTTTCGGAGTAACATCTGTTAAAGGTTGTAAACGCAGTCCTCTGCCTCCTGCCATAATAACTGCATCAACAGGAAGATATGATTTTATATTTCTAAAATTAATAATATTTACTATCTTTAGATTACTATCTACAACAGGAATAATCTTGTAATTACCCTCCCTAAATTCTATTATTTTATTTAAATTATTATACCCTTTGACTATAAACTTTGGTTTAGATTGAATGATTTGATCCACTAAAGAATCAATTCCAATCCCCTTTATCAAACCTCTTCTAATATCTCCATCAGTTAAAGTGCCTATTAACTTATTATTTTTATCTACAACAAAAAGTATGTTATCTAAATTTAATTCATTTAGCTGTACCAACGCATCTTTGATTTTAGAGCCTAAAAGTATTAAGTGGTCTGTATATTTTCTCATAAATATCCTTTGAGTGTTTTTATTATGTTATCGGCGACACCTTCTTTAAAATAAACATTTTCACCATTGTATTTTTCAAAACTCATGGCTTTGGCAACAGCTGTAATCATAGCCGTTTCTTCAAACTCAGAATTCAAAACATTATGGCTTTGGACCCTTCCTTTTTGTCGGTCACCCACATTGACTACATATTTTCCAAAAGATGCCGCTTCCAAAATACCACTGGAGGTATTCCCTATCAAAATTTTGGCATAATGCATCGCTGAGAAATAATTAATCTTACCAAAGTTTTCAATCAATAAAAATCGTTCAGGGAATTCCTTTTTCAACTTTTCAATGGCTTCTCTATAAACCGACCCCTGTGTATCGGCGTTAGGCATTGTGATAATCACAAAAAGTTTCTCTGAAATTGTTACCAAGGCATTTTTCATAGCTTGGGCATATTTAACATTCTCTTGCACCAACATCGTCTCTGGATGAAAAGTTACTAATGCAAATTCTTTATTTGGTATATTGAATTTCTCGAAAAAAGTAGCCCTATCTATCGGAACAAAGCATTTAATATCATTCAAACTCAACGAACCAATGTCAAAAACACCCTCTGATGATCCAATCAAATCAATTACTTTTTCTCTAAAAACATCTGTAGCGGTAAAATGCAGCTTTGAGGCTAGTGTAATTTGGTGGCGGTACACATTGTCTATCGCTCCCAATGTGGTTTCTCCTCCGTGTATATGAGCAAATTTTACTCCAAAAGGAATTCCTGCCTGTACTGCAGCACTCATCTCAAAACGATCGCCCAAACAAAACACCAAATCGTAAGTATGACTCGCCCAAAAGTCCGAAAATTTTAACACCGTCAAGCCGTAAGACGACGCAATAGATTGTGCATCATCATTTGAAATCAATGCAGAAATGGTATGAATACAAATATATCCATCCTTCTCTATATCCCTTACCGTATATCCGTGGCTTTTTGACAAATGAGTACCAAAAGCAATAATCTCTATTTCAAAAAAAGAATCACTTTTCATTTTTTGAAGCAAGGGAAGATATATTCCGTAATCGGCTCTTGAACTGGTTAGAATTCCTATTTTCATATTAAATCTGATACTAATAATTTATCAAATTCATTTTTATCGACATTTAACTTTTTGCCTATAATATTTTCCCATTCCATTGGAGAAATTCCGTCTCCTGGTCGTAATGAAATAATATCATTATCAGTAATAGTATGCCCCTTTGATAAATTCTTATTAATATGAATACTTTTTCTGGCAATCGCTATGTTCTTTGTTTCACTTTCGCTTGGCTTTTTTTCACCATCACCACTCATTGCTAATTCTATGTTGCGTATTGCGGTAACCATCTGCTTTAATTCAGTTGGTTCTAATGAGGCCACATGATCGGGACCTGGCAAAGTTCTATCCAAAGTAAAATGTTTCTCAATTATTGTAGCTCCCAACGCTACTGCTGCAATAGGCACTTCAATACCAAGTGTGTGGTCTGAATATCCTATTTGTACCTCAAAAGTTTTTTGAATAGCCAACATTGCCTTTAAATTGACATCTTGCATAGGCGTTGGATATTCTGTATTGCAATGCAAAATAGAAATAGTCTCTTTTTTTAATCCAAATTTTATTAAAACATCTAGTGCCTGTTTAATTTCCATTTCGGAACACATCCCTGTTGACATAACAACTGGTTTACCGCACAAAGCAACAGCTTTCAAATAGGGATAATTTGTTATTTCTCCACTTGGGATTTTAAAAAACGAAAGCCCCAAATCATTTAGGTAATTCACCCCCTCTACATCAAATGCAGTAGAGAAAAACTTAATATTTCTTTCTGAGCAATACGCCATTAACTCTAAATGATTTTCATGGCTTAACTCTAAATTCTTCAACATAACATATTGGGAGTCATCGCCGTCATTAATATTGACGCTCTGATATTCCGCTTTTTTAGCCGATTTACTTACTAAACTATCCGCTTTAAAAGTCTGAAATTTAACATAATCTACGCCCGCATCAGCCGCCTCATCAATTAGCTTTTTGGCTACTTGAATATCTCCGTTATGATTTACACCTGCTTCGGCTATAATAATTACTTTATTCATATTTAGATTATTCTGCCTGGATTACCAACTACTGTTTTATCGTCTGGTATATTACTAATAACTACGGTACCAGCTCCTATTACAACATCTTTTCCTACAATAATTCCTTGTTTTATTACCGCATTGGCTCCCACAAATGTTCTTTCTCCAATACTAACATTTCCTGCTAAAACTGCTCCTGGTGCTATATGAACTGCATCCCCTAAAACACATTCGTGTTCGATAATACAGCCAGTATTCAGGATTACGTTCTTTCCGACTATTGCAAGGGCATTAACGGCTACATTTTTGTTAATAAAACTGCCATTCCCAATAACTGCACTCTTTGAAACATTTGCCGTTTTATGTATAATCGTTTCGATTGTCTTTCCTTTGCTTTCAATCAAATGGGCTATATTTTGTCTCAATGTATTATCGCCTATCCCGAGAACAAAAGAAACTTCGTTTTGCCATCCTATAAAATCATCCTTTTTTTCAAATCCTAAATAGGGTAAATTATAGGGATCTAAATCCGATTTCTCTTTATCAGAATAACCGATAACATCAAAGCTATTCTCCAAAGCCGTTTCGGCAACCACAAAAGCATGCCCCGAATACCCGATAAGAATTATTTTTCTATCTAACACTACTCGGTATGTTTACAATTCTTTCTTCTAAAAATTCGGCATTGGCCTGCTCGTCTCTCTGACAATGTGCATACATCGGCAAACGATACATCAACTGCCAAATGGGTCGGGTCATAACTCCATTTGAATTAGTTACTTCCAAAAACAAATCTCGTTCGGCTTTATTTTCCAACTCCACACACATCAACCAATAATTTGCCTTGGTCTCTTGCGTTTCCGTTCTGAATTGTATTCCATTAGTCGCAAAGAAAGATTGATACTCTTTTGCTAAATTTCTTTTATTTTCTAAAAAACTATCCAACTGTTCCAATTGCGCACATGCCAAAGCGGCATTCAAGTTAGGCATTCTGAAATTATAACCCATTTCATCATGCACATATTCATATGGATGTGGAATTTTGGCCGTAGTGGTTAAATATTTCCCTTTCTCACCTATTGAAATATCGTTGGTAACAATGGCACCACCACCTCCGCAGGTCACTATTTTATTCCCGTTAAATGAAAAAACGCCTACTTTCCCTAAACTTCCTGTTGGCTTTCCTTTGTACACGCTTCCTAATGATTCGGCAGCATCTTCTACCACAGGAATTTTCCAAGAGTTACAAACGGCAAGCAATTCGTCTAAATGTACCGGAAATCCAAAAGTGTGCATCGGTACACAAGCACTTATTTTTTTACCTGTCTTTTTATTATAACAACCGTCTTCACGCAAGTCACCAAATTCTTCTAGAAATAAAGTAACTGCTTTAGGAGACAATCCCATTGTATCTATATCAACATCTAAAAAAATTGGGGTTGCGTTTTGATACGCTATAGCATTCACAGTAGCCACAAAAGTCAAGGCTTGAGTAATTACTTCATCCCCAGCTTTAACACCCACTAAACGCAAAGCCACTTGAATCCCCGCTGTACCATTGACAACGGCAACTGCTTTTTGAGTTTGGGTAATGCCTTGCATCATCGACTCAAACTGATCTACATATGCTCCAACTGAGGATACAAAAGTAGAATCAATAGTTTCCAATAAGTATTTTTTTTCATTACCTCCAAAATGAGGAACGTGCAACGGAATAAAATTTTCCGTTTTATACTGAGCTTTTATAAAGGATATAACTGAATTGAAATCTGCCATAATTACATTTTTGAATCTAAATATTTACCAGTTTCTTTATGTCCGAAATTAGGAATCATATTGTGAAACAAAGCAACGATTTCCTCTTTTTCCCATGATTTATATGCTTTCATCTGTTCAATTCTGGAGGTAAAATTCTCTAATTTAGATGGGTCAAAATTAGCGTCATTTTTAATAATCCCTAAATTTTGAAATCGTTCCATATCCAAAACTTCTATATCTGTAAAGAACTCTTCAAAATCTTTCTCTCCAGTAGTATCACTGACCGTAAACAAACACGGCCATTTTTTTTGCGCCATCAAGTCTTCCACACTATTTCTAGCTTCTTCCTCCGATTCACACAAATAAGGTTCGTACCCAATTTCAGCCAAATATTTTACTGCAATATCGGCAAAGGAAATCAAATGTAAATTTTCACTCAGTTTAGGAAAGAAAATATCTCTATTCTCTCCAAAAATACAGGACATCAAACATAATTCGCCGGATTCTTTTGGCGTTACAAAATAACGTTTAATATCATTGGGAGCAACAATCGGTTGTTTCTTTAAAATTCTCTGGTTGAATCCATGCAACAAAGAACCGTCCGAAAAGGCCACATTGGCAAAACGGGCGGTGGAAATTTTTATCTGTCGGCTTTTACGCATCAAATACATTTCCATGATACGCTTGGAAGCTCCCATCATATTTACCGGATTGGCCGCTTTGTCTGTTGAAACACAAAAATATTTTTTGGTTCCGTTTTCGATGGATTGTTGCAACGTTTTCTCCGTATTGAAAACATTCACATCAATCATTCGCATCAAGGTAAATGGATCTTTTTCGCTTCGTACATGTTTTAAAGCCGAAAGATTTAAAACATAATCGTATTTCCCATCCGAATTGATAAAAGCATCGTATTCAATAGATCCAACATCCAAGGCAAACGTTTGAAAATCACCATCAATATAACCATACGAACTTCTCAAATCCCGAACTAGTTCTACCATATTGTTTTCGCTGATATCGACAACATGCAACTTTGAAGGATTACGTTTGAAGATTTCTTTGGTAACAGCCTGCCCTATGGATCCAGCTCCACCAATTACCAAAAAAGAAGAATTACTAACAATTTCAAACAATTCATTTTCATAAGTTGAAATATCTTTGTCGAATATTTCTTCTTCTCTGCCTATTAATTTGAGGATATTCATATATTATATTCTTAAGTCTTAAACTTATTCGAAGTTAAATTAATTATATTTTTTCAAAGCTAAATTAGCTATATTTTCACCTATTGATAATGAGGAAGTAGCTGCAGGCGAAGGCGCATTACATATATTAATTACATTATGATTTTCGAATATTAAAAAATCATCTGACAAATTACCTTTACTATCACAAGCTTGAGCTCTAACTCCGGCACCACCTATTTCTAAATCTTCTTTTTGAATTTCTGGAATTAATCGTTGTAAAGCTTTTGTAAATGCCGTTTTAGAATAAGAACGATACATTTCATACATACCGTCTTTCCAATATTTTAAGGCTACTTTTTGAAATCCAGAATACCCTAAAGTTTCTAAAAGTTCTTTCCAATTAACTATTTTATTGGTATACCCTTCACGAGAAAAAGCTAATACTGCATTTGGCCCAGCTTCAACACCTCCATGAACCATACGTGTAAAGTGAACCCCTAAAAAAGGGAAATTCGGGTTTGGTACTGGATAAATCAAATTTTTAACTAAATATTCTTTCTCTTTTTTAATATTAAAATATTCTCCTCTAAAAGGCAAAATTTGAACATCAACTCCAACGTTGGTCATTTTCGCTATCTTATCCGAGTACAATCCTGCACAGTTGATAACCCATTTCGTTTCAAAAAGATTATTTTGTGTTTGTATTTCAGAACTGTTTCCAATAGATTTTATTTCCTGAACATTTTGTTCAAATAGAATTTCGCCTCCTAATTTTAGAAATAAATCCGCATATTTTTGTGAAACTTCCTTATAATCAATAATCCCTGTCTGAGGAACCCAAATCCCTCCTATCCCGGTACAATGAGGTTCAATTTCTTTGATCTCTTGTGCATTAATTTTCTTAATTCCCAAAAGTCCGTTGGCTACTCCTCTATCATAAATCCCTGCCATAATAGGCAATTCTTCTTTCTCGGTGGCTACAATTATTTTACCGCAAAGATCATACTTAATTTCATTTTCGTTACAAAACTGAATTAATTTATCGTAGCCCGTTTTACAATTTATGGCTTTTAAACTTCCTGGTTTATAGTAAATTCCTGAATGAATAACTCCGCTATTATGGCCCGTTTGATGTTTTGCAATTATATTTTCTTTTTCTAAAATAAGAACTTTTAATTTGGAATTATTTTTTTTGATGTGCAAAGCTGAGGACAGTCCTACTATTCCCCCTCCAATTATTATAAAATCATACATTTTAAAAAATCAATTTAAATTAGTTGGTACCAATACCGTAATATTCTATTCCAAAAGAATTTACTTCAGCTTGATCATAAATATTTCTTCCGTCAAATATAATGGGGCTATTTAATAGTTTTTTTATTTTATTGAAGTCAGGTGATCTGAAATCTGTCCATTCTGTAACAATCAATAAAGCATCTGAATTTGCTAGAGCTTCGTATTCATTGTCACAATAAACTATCTTATCACCAATTATATGTTTAGCTTCATTCATAGCAACTGGATCATACGCTTGTACTTTTCCTCCTGCTGCCAAAATACTCTCAATTAATACTAATGAAGGAGCTTCACGCATATCATCTGTATTGGGCTTAAAGGAAAGCCCCCACATTGCAATTATTTTGTCTTTAAGATTTCCTTGAAAACGGTTGTTTAATTTATTAACCAAAACTATTTTCTGGTATTCATTAACCGCTTCAACGGCTTGTAAAATTTGCATAGAATATCCATTCTCAGCAGCTGTCTTTATCAATGCTTTAACATCTTTTGGAAAACAAGACCCCCCGTAACCAATTCCTGGATAAATAAATTTGTTTCCGATTCGAGCATCACTTCCAATTCCTTTTCGTACCATATTCACATCAGCTCCCATAATTTCACAAAGATTAGCAATATCATTCATGAAGCTAATTTTTGTAGCCAGCATACTGTTAGCAGCATATTTAGTCATCTCTGCGCTTGGTACATCCATAAATATTATAGGGTGTCCATTCAATAAAAATGGTTTGTATAATTTACGCATAACTTCCTCCGCTTTTTTGCTGGAAACCCCAACCACAATCCGGTCAGGTTTTAAGAAATCATCGATAGCTGCTCCTTCCTTTAAAAACTCTGGATTAGAAGCTACATCAAACGAAATTGTAAGATTTCGTTTCTCTAATTCTTTTTCTATGGCAAGTTGCACTTTTTCGGCTGTTCCAACAGGAACAGTACTTTTGGTCACAATTACCCCATAACTATTCATAAATTGCCCTATTTGTTTTGCTACTGCAAGAACATATTTCAAATCAGCACTTCCATTTTCACCTGGAGGTGTTCCTACTGCAATAAAAGCAACATCAGCACCCGGAATACTCTCTTCTAATGAAGTTGAAAATTGTAATCTTCCTTTAGATACATTTTTAACCACTAAAGCTTCAAGACCTGGCTCAAAAATAGGAAGTATTCCTTTATTTAAATTATCTATTTTCTTCTCATCAATATCAACACAAATAACATCAATACCAACTTCTGCAAAACAAGTTCCCGTTACTAGTCCAACGTAACCTGTACCTACTACAACTATTTTCATGCTTTTTTTAATAATTCATTATTAGCTACTTCTTCTCTCAAAGCACTACTCGAAAACCGATGATCCCTTTTATTGAAATACAATTCAATTCCTTTTTCCTCGCAATAGGTTCTTCCAGTGAAATTTTTCTCTCTGTATTCATCTCCAATAATACGCACATCAATTTTGAATGAATGTAAAATATCTTCTAAATCTTGCTCGGTGGCATATGGCACAATTTCATCTACATGCATACAGGCTTTTAGCTGTATGTACCGTTCTACAACCGTTTGTGTCGGTCTGTTTTTCTCAGGACGATCGAGAGTAGGATCTGTTTGTAATCCTATAATCAAATAATCACAATGCCTTTTGGCTTCTTCCAGCATCTTGATATGTCCAGCATGCAACAAATCAAAAGCACTAAAGGTAATTCCAATTTTAAAATTATTTGTATTCATAAATCATTTAAAAATATATCCATTAATTAAACTACCTAAGTCCTGTACGGAATGCATTTTCTCAATTGATGCCTTATCAAATCCCCAAAAAGCGGTAAAGGTATTATGGGGATTTATTCTTTTATCAGACCGATATCCATGATCTCCGGTTATTATAATTCTGTATTTATTTTCCTTGGTAAGACTTTTTAAAAGTTGAGTCATTTTTACATTGGTAAAATTCCAATAAGCAATATAATTAGCAGTGTTAATTTTTCTAAATTTAAATTCCGGATTAAAAACAAAGGGATTGTGAGGCAAAAACAGATGAGCATATAATACCGTCTTAGCATCTAGCTCCAGAATATTCATTTTATTTAATATGTTTTTATTGTGATTTTCAAAAGGATAGTCATCTCTTGAAACCACGGAAGTCTCTAATACACCCTTCTTCATAATCAATGAAAAAAAAGAAGACCCTAGTAAAAGTTGTTCCTTGAAATTCTCTGGATAACTATACAATCTCGAAAATGGCTTGGATTCGCCTACATCAAATATACCATAATTAATCACGTGCCCTTTTTTCTCCTGAATACTGTCATATAAAGCACATTTCAATAATTTCTGAGTTGCCACAGTAATAATTGGTTGACTAAAGTAATCCTTGCTTTTAGATAAATTAAAATTAAATAAAGAACTCAAACTGTTAATAGTAGACGTTTCAAAAGAATAAAAACTATTCTTAGTTACCCATCCTGCTTTATACAAACTGTTAGAATAATTATAAACTGATGAATCTTTTACAATTTTGAATACTTCATCAGGAGAAGCATATTCATCAGTAATTAGAAGAAGTATTGGCTTTTGAACTGTATCGTCTGCTTCTATTAAAATAGGACTATTTTTAAATGTATTGATGTTTTTTATGGATGTCTCTTGCTTTTGATATATATATGTACCTATTACAATAAAAAATAAAATAATACAATACGAATTTACAACCTTAAATATTTTTTTATTTATTTTCAAAAAATAAAGTTGCACAAAAAAAATCAATAAAAAATAAAAAATAAAAACCCATCTATATCTAATATTAACCGTCTCGAAAAAATTATTCACTAATAAAACACTAGGCAGCAAAAACATATCACCATAAAAAAATAGGATAACGATAGTAACCAAAACTATTGTAAAGTAATTACCTATTTTACTGTTTTCTTTTATTATAGTCTTAAACACTAAGTCTGAGAGAATAAGTAATAATAATACAAGTCCCATTTTTGGGTAAGTAAAAAAACCAACATTATAGATTTTACCCCAATTAATGGCTATATAAGGTAATACCAGCAATAGTAAGGAAAGCCTTTCTAGCTTATAAAACTCTTTTAAATTAATATTGATCTTTTTAAACAAAATTATGATTATAGATTCTTTAATGGTTATTTTGTCTCATAGAAATACAAATCCCTTTTCATTCCATCAATAGTAACTTTTTCTTTCAAATCAAAAAAGAGGTTGAACGCTTTTTCAAAATTCAATTGGTTATAATCGCTATTATGATGGGGTTTATTGTTTAATAAAATTTGTGTTTGGGAATCATCTGGATATACAAACTCAATAATCAAATGCTGCGTGTGTTTTGCCAATTTAGAAGCAATTTCTTCAAATGAAATATCATGCGTAATAGCCAAATGATGTACCACTGCCAAGGCCTGTATTACACCGACATTACAGCGTTCCCAAAAAGATTTGCGCTCCACATTATTCCATCCTATTGCTGGAGTTGGGTTCGCCAAATTAATATGCAACGGGTGCAAAAAAGTATTTTGCAATTTATTGTTTTCTACAAAAGCGCGTTCTATGGCCAATTCATCAATATCGACCACCAAAGTGTAAATTTTATTTTCAGAAAATAGCTTCGAATACATACCGTCATTAGCTCCAATATCCATTGCCATTTTACAGTGAGGAATCTGCTCCATAAACTCTTTTATGATTTCGGCCTTATTGTCTTTGCTTCCTTCTACATAATTATTATTTTGGTTATAATCGTCCCAAACTGTTTTCTTTTGTTTCGGCTTTAAACTTTCAATCGAGTCAGAAAGATGGGTACATAGATCTATCAACTGTTTTTTAGTTACTTTCTTCTCTACTCCTGTTTTATTTACGCTTCCTTCTCCTTTGGAATGTAAATAGAGATGCATAAAAGCTCCTAGATTAAAGAAATCCGACATCCTACACAAGGACACAGCTTCCTTCAATGGAATACCGTCAATAAAATAAAGCAATAGCTTAGGCAAATGGAGGTTTTTTTTGGCTCCTAAAAACAAAGGTGCGTAAAAATGTTTGCAGAATTGGTAATAGGCAATCCAAGGTTTGTCTTCTTTATACACCTCAAAAGAAGACAAATCGATAAAAACAGGGGTACTCCCCACAAACTGCACATTAAACATAGAGGCATCTTTCAGTACCATCCCATGTTCCAAAGCAATCAAGTTTATTTTTAGGGTAAAAAGGGCAGCCGTTTTGAATTGTGAAAAGGACCATTCGTAAGGGTAAGACACAAAAGATAACTTTTCTGTTTTGAGTACCACATTCCCTTGTTCCGCAATTTCTTCAAAAGGCAGTATGCATCCTTGATTCAGCAAGGCGCCCTTTAGTCCTGATGCTTTGAAATTAGTATAGTGTTCTTCTGCGTACGTTGTACTCAGTGTTCTATAATAATGCGCGTCATCATACATCAAAGTAGCTTCGGGATCTCGGAATGAACTTTGTTCTTTAATCATTTCTTTTCTTGAACTTACCAGTAATATTTTGAAAAAAATGGGTAATAAACATTTTGATGTTCTTAAAAAACATTAATGTCGATATCGCCCCTGCTATTAAGGCTTGAATCAATAAACTCCCAGTTCCTGGGTCTATGTATAAATTTATTATCATATATTTTTTATTATTTGTAATATGTATTTTGTTTTAGATTGTTGATTGTATTTTTAAACTGCACTCGAACAGATAACTAATCATTTCTTTATAAAGTCAACTGTTTCAACAATCGTCTAATGATTAATACTAACACAATCAAAAACCCCGCTAATAAACCACCCATTACTAAACCTTTTGCCTTCCCAAACTTTTCTTTTTTCAAAGGCAAAATAGGTCGGTCAATCACTTGAATTAAAGGAGTCTCTTTACGCAAGGTTACTTTCGCCAATTCAGTTTGCTTCACTAACTCTGTTAATATCGCTGTATTGGCCTGCACATCCACCTGTCTGCGGGCAGAAGGGGCACGACGCACATTGAGCGCCGGGTTTAACATAAACGTATTGTCATTGGCCACCGCCACACCAGTAATCGCACCATTCAATTCGCCACGGATAGAATCCGTTTGCCTTTCCAGTATATCCATATTCATTCTGGCCTTCTTACTCTTGGTCGTGACATAAAAATCAGACACTTCTTTGACTAGGGCTTCCGTAAAATACTTGGAAAATAATTCATTAGTAGCATTCACATCTATAGTAATGATGCCTATTTTTTTGTCTTTTTGCCCTACTGTCAATCCGGTTTTGGACAAATCTTTATATACCACACCCAAGATACTGTCATGAACTCGGGTAAAATAGGTACGCTTGGTATCGGGTAAAAACTGGATAGCCTTAAACTTTGGTTTGTCATTCCATTTTTCCCTCCAGCCCTGATTTTGAATGTACATCTCCGCCAAAGAAATAGTTTTCCCATCAATAACAACTGGGCTCAACAAGGTTTGTTCCACCATAGTGCGGGACTTGAACAACTCGGTTAAATTGGATCCGGTAAAGATACTGCCTCCCCCTCCACCAAGGTCAATACCAAACGAACTCGCCAATCCAAGAGCACCTCCCAATCCACCGCCTTTCTCATCTTCTAGCGCAAAGGATAGTGTTGCAGTATAAACCGGTTTTTTACTAAAAGAATAGGCCAAGCCTAAAACTGCCCCTATAATTCCTGCTAACACAATAATTTTCCATTGCGAAAGCAAATAGGCATACCATTCCTTGGCTTTTTCCAGTAATTCTTTTAACGATATTTCGTCGTTGGGTATTTGTTCGTTCATTTTTCGGTTTTCTGTTATCTCCCAATAGCTATCGGGATTCTGTTAATCAGCCTGCCCCGAGTTTTTACCGAGGGGTCACTTCGAGTGATTTTATAAATTAGCGACAGCGTTTTATAAAATCGTATCGAGAAGTCGGCTATCTGTTTTTCATTTGGCTCCCTTTAGGGCTGGGGTAAAACAAATGAAAAACGCCTATCGGTTATCGGTTTCTTACTTGGCTCCCTTTAGGGCTGGGGCAAAACAAATAAGCAAACCATTCTCTTCCTTTTTCTAATAATTCCTTTAACGATATTTCGTCGTTAGGTATTTCTTTATTCATTGTATCAAGATTTTACGCTTGTATTTTATTAATTATTGAAATGTGCATTCTAAACGGTGTCGACAAAAACCTGTTGTCTGTTTTCATTTGTCTCCCTTTAGGGTTGGGGCAAAACAAATGAAATCCACTATCTGCCATCTGAAACTAAAAACTAAACACTGTATACTGCAAACTGATCACTATTATCGGATTAAAGCAATCACAATCCCTGCCAAACTTGCTAACACTCCAGCTATACTGACAAACTCTCCCGTACTCATTTTTTTGACTTCGGGTTTTTCAGGCACTATAATTTGAGACCCTGGTTTCACTTTGGGATAAGATCTAACAAACAGGAATGAACTGGCTACTGCTGCTTTACCATTAGGATAAATAATATAGGCTTTTTTCTTCCAGCCTTTCGCATCTACGCCACCCACGGCATTCAAATAATAACCAAATGACTTTCCTTTATCGTAAGGAATCTCAGAAGTTAACAAAACATTTCCGGTCACTTTAACTCCTTCATTAAAAGTGGCGACTTCAATTTCATCACCGGGAAACAAAGTCACATTGGTACTGCTATTTTGATTTTTGACAATGGCTTTCCAATCTACAGGTATGATAGCAAATTTTAAATCTTCCTTCAATTTTTTGGTCAATTTTTTTTGAATACTGTCTTTCGTACCCAAATTCAAATCAACGCTTTCTACCGCTTCAATTTGTTTCGCTTGAATAGGTCTTTTGATTTTAACGCCTTCTACATTCGCCAATGAAGTCAATCCTCCGGCTCTTTGTACTACATCATATACTTTGTCTTTCTTATTAGCCAAAACATATTTTCCGGCATAATTCACGGCACCACTTATAGTCACCATCTCTGGTTTGTCATACACCGCCATTTTACGGATATTCACTACATCAAAAGGTTGCAAGGCAAAGTTTTTTAACTGCTCGTTGTTTTCTGCCGTAATTTCAATATTAAATAGTTGCGCTTTATTAGGATTGGCATCATCAATTTCTTCTGATTGAATCATTCGTGCCACTTCCACTCTTTTTGAAGCTGAACCCGTTAATCCGCCAGCCTGCACCAATAAATCATTTAACGTCAAATTTTCATGATAATCATAAACTCCAGGCTTTTTAATTTCGCCATCGATCGTTATTTTATATTCTTCAACGAAATCTAAAACAGAATAAACAGTTACGATGTCTTCTTTTTTCAAAGCAACATCAGCCTCAAGATCTCCCTTCAAAGCTTTAGCCAAATTCACGTTGACGATTTCCGTAGTCAAGTCTGATTTCAATCTAATGATTCTGGCTCTGTTACTATAAGCATCTTCTTTTAATCCATCGGCTTTTGCAATCAAATCGGAGATACGCATGCCTTCGTAAAAAGAATAGGTATCCGGTCTAAAAACGGCACCATCAATTTTGATACGATTTTCGAATCGGTTTAAAATTTTAGTCACTCGGAATACATCCCCGGATAAAGGGGTGTAGCTGGTAAACTCTGACGCTTTTATGTCTCGCACTTTAAATTCTTTATCCGTTTTCTGCAATACATTTACAGATGCAGTGTAAGCAAACTCATTAAATCCTGAAGCGAATGATAATAAATCAGTAAAGGTTTCTCCCGCTTTCATTTCAAAAATGCCCGGGCGTTTAACCTGCCCTTCAAGGGTAACTCGCTGATTATAGGCTGGTATTCGAATAACATCATTATCTTTTAACCCAACATTATCAGATTGATTTCCATTGACCAAAAAATTATAAATATCGACTTTTGTAAACACTTTGTTATTTCGAATCAATTCAATATTTCTATAACTGCCATTTTTCCCTGGCCCACCGCCTAAAAACAACGCATTATAAACCGTTGCCAAAGAAGAGATAGAATAGTTTCCTGGTTGCTTACTGCCTATCAAAGTTACTTTAATCGTTCTGATACGAGTCAGATTAACACTTACCTGTGATTGTCCTGATCGTACGGTGCTATAAACACCAGCAATCGCATTTCTGATTTTTTGGGTTGCAGCCTCGATAGTCATTCCGGAAACAGCTATTTGACCCACATATTGAATCGTTATTTTCCCTTCAACGCTTACTGGGATACTGGCATTAAATTCCTGAACGCCATAAACGCTGACTTGCAATTCATCACCAGGCCCTAAAATGTAATTCACGGGTGTGGCCAATTTCAGATTCGGCTCAAAATTTAAAGTTGGATTATCGAATAGTTCTGAACCAAAAACCAATGCATTAATCGAATCCTTAACTTTAGTATTGACAATCTTTTCTTGTTTTCTTCCAGATTCCTTCTCTAATCCTTTGTCTTTATCCTCATCGTCATCTTTACGATCCTTTTTAACTACATCGGTTTTGGTTGCCGGCATCGCAAGGCGCTCCTTTAATTTTGCAAATTCGCTGGCAGGCATTCCTTTTGCCAAAGCCATAGGTTCCGCCTGCTCAATAGTCACATTATTAGTTTGCAACTGTGCTTTTATTTTTGCAATATCACTATCCGATAAATAATCTACTTTTAACGTACTTAAATCGGTACTTTTTAACAAATCTTGCGCCAACAAAGTGGAAGATTGGAAAAGTGCTATGAACAATAAAGTGACTGTAATTATTTTTCTCATATCTATTCTAAAATTTAAATTCTTCAAATCTACAATCTGTTAGTCATATTGTAGTTCGACTTATAAATATATTTCAATGGTAAACAGCAATAACCCCAAATGGCTTCGCCTTGGTAAGTCCCATTAGGTTTTACCAGATTTTCTTTGCGACAGCAAATTTAGTTTAAAAGATTTAAACCCTGATTTATTAAACGAAAAAAATAGCATAAGACATATCTTATACTATTTTTACAAAGCGCTAAATACCAGCTCATTATCTAAGCAAGTAATCTTACAAAAATTAAAATTTTAAATTAACGTTTTTTTACCCCCTTTTATTCTGCTTTAAGACACATTAAATACTTTTGAAAAATCAAGATGCAATGATTTTGTTTAATCTCCCATATCTTGTCTATAGTTTCGGTTCAGCAGACTAAAAGTCCGCACTGTGAAAACAAAAAAAGGAGACCGCAGATTCACAGATTATTGAAAATCATTTTAAAAATCTGTGGATCTCCAGTAAAAAAATTATCGTAACGCATCTTCTTGGGCTTCCGCCGCGGCGGATCAGGCTAAAACCAAGAAGATCCTTTATTCTCTTTAGGGCTGGGGCAAAACCAAGAAAATAGATTACACCCTTTTATTTTTAATCCAACAAGTCTGAATTTTCTCTTTCAAGCTCATTATATACATTCTTGACATCTTGGGAATTATCTTTCTGCAAAATTAAATTGGCTGTATCGGTATACACAAAAATGGTATTTATAAGCCCGACAAAAGCAGTATAATTATTGGTACCAATAACCATATTCCCGTTTTTATCAACCGGATGACCTGTGGAGACCAAGTAATCATAAACGGATTCAAAAGAACCTAAATCAGACCAGGCAAATTTAGAGGACACTACTTTAATTTTTTTACTCCTTTCCATAACAGCATAGTCAATACTGATAGAAGGGATTTCGAGAGACAAGTCCAAATCTAAATTCCCATTGATATTGGCCTCCCATGCAATTTTTGATTTTTCATATACTTCGGGATGAAACAATTTCAATTCTTCCAGAAATACTCCAGCTTTAAAACAAAACATACCACTGTTCCATAAAAAATTTCCTTTCGCTATAAAATCTCTGGCAGAAACCTGGTTTGGTTTTTCACGAAAAGAGACAACATCATCTCCTTTGCGTTCAATATAACCATATCCCGTTTCCGGTTTAGTGGGAATAATCCCGAAAGTGACTATATATCCTTTGGAAGCCTTTTCGACAGCTTCATTAATCGCCTCTTCATAATGCTCCATTTCATCGATAATGTGATCCGATGGAGTTACGATTAAAATAGCATCCGGATCAGAAGCAAAAGCAGCAAAAGCTATGGCAGCAGCTGTGTTTCTTGGGGTAGACTCGATGATATCAATATAGGACGTATTCGACTTTTCTAAAACTTTTTTACTAAGATGGCAATTATCAATATTTCCTACCACCATAACTTTATCAGCTATATTGCGATTACGATCCACTGTCATTTCAAACAAAGACTTTCCATCAAATATATCCAGATATTGTTTTGGCTGGCTTTTACGTGATAGAGGCCACAACCTGCTGCCAACACCACCCGTAAGAATGACATGTGTAATTGAATTCTTTTCCATAATTTAGTTTTAAGGATTTATACCCTTACATTATTTTTTTTAATTCTTTTTCAGCTACTTCTTTACGCAGACTGCTGCTGGAGAAGCGATGGTCACGAACATTAAAATAAAGCTCAATTCCTTTCTCCTCACAATAACTGCGACCACTAAAGTCTTTATCTTTATATTCATCCCCAATAATACGTACATCAATTTTAAAGGAACGTAAAATATCCTCTAAATCTTGTTCTGTTGCATAAGGCACAATTTCATCAACATGCCTGCATCCTTTGAGCTGAATATAACGCTCCACAACAGACTATGAAGGTCTGTTCTTTTCTGGACGATCAATAGTTGGATCAGTTTGCAAAGCGACAATTAAATAATCACATTGCCTTTTTGCTTCTTCCAACATTTTAATATGCCCCGCATGAAGTAAATCGAATGCACTGAAGGTTATTCCTACTCTCATATGTTATTTTTTATTTGTAATTTCAGTTGTAGTCTAAAAAACGAACTACTGTTAGGACTCACAACTCTTATTTTCGGAAACATAGATTTAATACCATTCATTATTATAAAATAGTCCAATTGTCAGTTCGAGCGCAGTCGAGAACCGTTGTGACATCTCGACTGCGCTCGATGTGACAAAAAACAATTGGACTATAATGAACTAATTAATGGTATAATTTAAAATAAATCAGGCGCTTCACTTTTATATAAATTACATCAGCGATGTTGTGTACTACTATCTATAACCTGAGATCAGATAACCGGCAACCGATAACTACCCGTTGGGTGTAATTAATTTTTCACCACATAGAAATTATAGTATTTGAAAAGAGTTTGATAAATGTTTAACTTTTCACATAGTCAAACTATGCGAAAAATAGTGCTATTTTCTATTATTTCTTTAATTAGAAGTTTTATTTCTATGTTTCTATGTGGTAAAAAGAAATCCTTTTTGAATCACATCCAAAGGGTTAATAACTGATAACCGAGATCTACAATCTTCCATCGACGGCACCCCCTAAAACTCCTTTTACATCATACAATAAGCTATTTGTATTTTGCAATTGTGACAAGTCCATGTTCAAAAATGCCGCATGTGCAACACCTAAAACTACAGCATCAAATCGTTGATTGGGCACCACATTCGTAGTTAACAAACCATATTCATGTTCAACCTCACTTGGACTGGCCAAAGGATCATAAATCGTTACTGTAATTCCATAATCCGTTAAAGCAGCTATGACATCGACAATTTTAGTATTACGAACATCAGGACAGTTTTCTTTGAAAGTAATTCCTAACATTAAAAGCGTTGCGCCATTAACCGAAATACCTTTCTTAATCATCAACTTTACCACTTGTGAAGCTACATAATCCCCCATACTGTCATTTAAACGTCTTCCTGCCAAGATGATTTCAGGATGATATCCAAATTCCTGGGCACGTTGAGCCAAATAATAAGGATCAACCCCGATACAATGCCCTCCAACCAATCCAGGTTTAAAAGGCAAAAAATTCCATTTAGTACTCGCAGCTTCCAAAACGGCATGCGTATCTATATGCATCAAATTGAATATTTTAGCCAATTCGTTTACAAAAGCAATATTAATATCCCGTTGGGAATTTTCAATTACTTTAGCCGCTTCGGCAACTTTTATAGAAGATGCTAAGTGTGTTCCGGCTGAGATGACAGATTTATACAAATCATCTACTTTATGCCCGATTTCTGGAGTGGAACCAGAAGTGACTTTTAAAATTTTATCAACAGTATGTTCTTTATCTCCTGGATTTATTCTTTCAGGGGAGTAACCTGCAAAAAAATCAACATTAAACGTTAATCCTGAAATCCGTGCTAAAACAGGCACACATTCCTCCTCAGTTACCCCGGGATAAACAGTAGATTCGTAAATGACGATATCTCCTTTTTTCAGAACGTTTCCTATGGCTTCACTTGACTTATATAAAGGAGTTAAATCAGGACGATTATTTTTATCCACCGGAGTGGGAACGGTAACTATATAATAATTACACTCCGCTATATCAGCCAAAACAGTGGTGCAATACAATCCAACAGCACCACTCGCAGGTTCACCTAACAGTACTTTTTGCAAGGTAGCATCAGTTACTTCACAAGTGGTATCTGTACCCGATTGCAATGAAGCAACTCTGTCTTGATTAATGTCAAATCCTACAACAGCATATTTTGTGGCAAATAATCGTGCCAATGGTAAACCCACATAACCTAAACCTATAACTGCTATTTTTATATTTGAACTCATTTTTTTAAACAATTTTAATCAACTATTGTTAATTTCGGCCTACCGCTACGCCATTCAAACTCACAGAAATGAGTTAAATTCGGAATAAATTTTGTGCACAAATATAGTTACAATAAACTATTCTTTCTTAAATCTCAAGTCATCCGGAATCTCAAAATATGAATAAGGAGAATAAAAAACAGACAACCAACTAATAACCAATCAAAAGAAGAAAATGAATTACCTGTTTCTTTTTTTTAAAATCACCTAATTTAGTGATCTCAAAAATGCTAAAAAAGACGTATTCTAAGCAAGAACACTCCTTTAATATATAAAAAAGAACCAAAAAAGGCGCCAAAAAATGAATACAATTGTATTTTAAGCATTAGAAATGCTACCGAGAAATATTTTTCAAAATCACAACACATCCCTATCCCGAAGCCCCAGCACAGAGGTATTATTTTTATCGAATTACTTACTTAAATACCACTCTTAATCTCTTAATCTCTTTGTTTATTAAAGTCCTGAATGTATTGACAAATCAAAAACAAATACCTAAAATTTTTAGACTGTCTTTTTTATTAGTGTGTGTTTTTATCGAGTTACTTACTTAAATATTACTCTTAACCCGTTGGGTGTAATTAGTTTTTAATTATAATTTTCGTCAGTTCGAGTGATTTTCGTTAGAAAATTGTATCGAGAACAAGAAAATTTTGAATTAAAAACGGTTCTCGATACATTTTTTGTTCCGTTATACTCCATAAAAAACACTCGAACTGACGAAAATTATAATTAAAAACTAATTACACCCAACGGGTTACTCTTAATCTCTTTGTTTATTAAAATCCTGAATTCATTGACAAATCAAAAACAAATGCCTAAAATTTTTAGACTGTCTTTTTAGTAGTGTCTTTTCAATAGTAACACGATATTCTAAGTGTTTTTTTTTATTTGTATTTCATTTTTAAAACACAACCCAACGATTCCAAAACCAATACATAATGGGTATTATTAACCTCTTGGACAATTGCTTTTTGATTTGAAAATGGACCCGAATCTAATTGTATGGCATCCCCAACTTGAACTGATGCCACCGAAATATCAGTACCATCAGAAAGATCCAACCACTTTTTTATAACACTGATCTCTTCATCACGAACAATAGCCGGTTTTCCCAACCAAAATAAATACCGTACCACGCCTACTGATTGAAACACTGCATTCCTTTCAGAATCTGCTAATTGAACAAAAACATAGGAATTAAAAAGCGGTACTTCTACTTTTTTCTTCCTGTCAGACCATTGTCGTACTTGTGTAATCAAAGGACAATAGCACGCTATTCCGCTGCTTTTTAATTGCTCTGCAACTTTCTTCTCCCACTTGGGTTTTGTATAAACTACATACCAATTCATCTTGTATTTTGTATTGCAATAAAATTAGTTTTCAGCGTAAGTATTCAGAATAAACTTCTGCACGCGACAATACGCCGTGCTTCATTCCTTAGTAACCCTGTAACCATTTCTCTTTGTTATTTTGCCTCTTTCTAACTTTCTAACTTTGTTGCTTTGTTGCCTATTATTTACGAACCTATAGCCTGATACACAAACCCAATAGCTTTTAATTCCGATGCATTCAGCAGGTTTCTCCCGTCAAAAACAAAAGCAGGCTTTTGCATGGAGTCATATATTTTCTGCCAATCGTAATTTATAAATTCATCCCATTCCGTAAGCACAGCTATAGCATGTGCATTCTGACAGGCTTCATAAGGAGTATCAAATGAACTAACACTAGTGGCATTATTTGAAGCAGCTCTGGTTTCTAAATAATTTAAATCGGCTATGATTTTTTTATGGGATACTTTAGGATCGTAAACAGCGATTTTTGCATGTTCATTTATTAAATCATCTGCAACATAAATAGCCGCCGATTCTCTGGTGTCATTGGTGTCTTTCTTGAAAGCCCAACCCAAAAATGCAATTTTTTTATCGGCAACAGTATTATAAAGCGTTTGAACGATGTTGTTAGAAAAACGTCTTTTTTGGTGGTCATTCATGATAATTACTTGTTCCCAATAATCGGCTACTTCGTTTAAACCATACGATTTTGCGATGTAAACCAAATTCAAAATATCTTTTTGAAAACAAGAACCTCCAAATCCAACCGAAGCTTTCAAGAATTTTGATCCTATCCTACTGTCCATTCCTATGGCTTTAGCAACTTCATTTATAGCTGCACCCGTTTTTTCACATAGCTCTGACATCGCATTTATGGACGAAATTCTTTGTGCTAAAAAAGCATTCGCCGTCAGTTTAGACAACTCTGACGACCACACATTAGTCGTTAATATTTTGTCAGCAGCAACCCAATTGGAATACACAGCAACAAGAGCTTGAATCGCTTTCTGCCCTTCATCCGAAGAATCCCCACCTATTAATATTCTATCAGGATTCAATAGATCTTGAACCGCTGTTCCTTCAGCCAGAAACTCTGGATTAGAAAGAATTTGAAACTGCACCCCATTACCGGTATTATCCAAAATGCTTTTGATCGCTTCAGCAGTTCTAACAGGAAGCGTCGATTTTTCAACTACAATTTTATTGTCTTTGGCTACTCTGGCAATTTGCCTGGCACACAACTCAATATATTTCAAATCAGCCGCCATACCTTTCCCTTTTCCATAGGTTTTGGTAGGCGTATTAACCGAGATAAATATAATTTGAGCTTCGTCTATCGCTTTTTCTACATTGGTAGAGAAAAATAAATTTCTCCCTCTGGCTTCGGCAACTATTTCGCTTAAACCTGGTTCATAAATTGGGATATCATCTACGTTTTCATCATTCCATGCAGTAATTCGCTCTTCATTTAAGTCTACTACTGTAACTTGTATTTGGGGGCATTTTTGAGCAATAACAGCCATCGTCGGTCCTCCTACATATCCTGCGCCAATGCAACAAATTTTTGTGATCTTCATGTATTCTAATTTCAATTTATATATCTTTTCTATTCTCTTTTTTCGGTTCTCGTTTACTCAGAAAATCATAACTCCTAACTCATAACTCCTAACTCATAACTCCTAACTCACAATCCCTAACTCATAACCCTTAACTCCCTAACGCAAATTATCCCAATACCATTCCACAGCTTCTCTCAATCCTTCTTGCATGGAATATTTTGGATTATATCCCAATAAGGATTTGGCTTTTTCAATACTAGCCAAAGAATGTGGAATGTCTCCCGCTCTATTTGGGCCATATTCTACTTTGACACTATCGATTCTTTTATCATATTCAGTTAAAAATTCTTTTAAATAATCTACTAAATTATTCAAAGTATTCCTATCTCCATAAGCGGTATTATAAACTGTATTTACTGCAGCTGGATTTTTTGTCAGCATGGCCAACTCATTCATTTGAATCACATTATCGATGTAAGTAAAATCACGGGAATAATTACCATCACCATTTATTTTTGGACTGTCTAATTGCATCAATTGCATTACAAATTTGGGAATGACCGCTGCATATGCTCCGTTAGGATCTTGCTTTCGACCAAAAACATTAAAATAACGCAACCCAATTGTCTCTAAACCATAGGTTCTACTAAAGATTTCAGCATATAACTCATTAACATATTTTGTTATGGCATAAGGAGACAGTGGCTTCCCAATTACTTCTTCAACTTTAGGCAAAGCTTCCGAATCCCCATACGTGGAAGAACTCGCCGCATATATGAATCGTTTTACTTTTGCATCTCTTGCCGCAACCAGCATATTTAAAAACCCGGAAACGTTTACGTCATTCGTAGTAACAGGGTCATTGATGGAGCGTGGAACAGAGCCCAAAGCCGCCTGATGTAAAACATAATCTACTCCTTGCACTGCATTTTGACATTCTGTTGCATTACGAATGTCACCTTCTATCAAACTAAAATTCGGATGATTTATAAAGTCTTTTAAATTATGTCTGTAGCCTGTTGCAAAATTATCCAAACAAACGACCTTATAGCCTTCAGATAAAAAATATTCACAAAGATTAGAACCTATAAATCCTGCTCCTCCTGTAATTAAAACGGAACTTTTTGTTTCTATTTTCATCTATTCTTGTTTTTAAATCAATTACTTCGTTTATTTTTTCAATATTTTCTGTGCTATTCTTTGATAAATACTTTTAGGTTTATCCTCTTCATAATATCCATTGGCATACGTGCCATAACCATAGCCGTACCCATAACCGTACCCATAACCCGTACCATATTTTGCTTTATTCTCTAAACCATTCAAAATAATACTGGTATTGTTCAACTCCCCGCGTTTCACCCTGTTGTTTAACAGCGTAATCATGTCTTTTTTAGTAAAATTCTGCCTTACTATATACAGGGTAACATCGCAATATTGCGCCAGCTCCAGCGCATCCGACACCAAACCGACCGGAGGCGTATCCAATATAATATAATCGTACTTTTTCTTTAACTCTTCAATTAACGCTCCCATTCCTTCACTCATGATCATCTCAGCCGGATTGGGCGGAATTGGTCCTGATAAAATAACGTCAAGAAAAGGGATATGAGTATGATTTATGATTTCGTCAATCGTCTTTTGTTTTATCAAATAATTGACTACTCCAACTTCATTGGATAAATTAAATTCAGTAAACAGTTTCGGTTTTCTTAAATCCAGACCAATAACAACTGTTTTTTTTCCGCTAAGTGCAAATACGGTAGCGATGTTTATCGAACAGAATGTCTTTCCTTCACCACTGACAGAGGATGTAATCATCAAAGTCTTAGCACCATCTAGATTTTGTTGCTTATACAAAAACTGAAGTGAAGAACGAATGGCTCTAAAAGATTCAGATAAAGCTGATTTAGGCCTATCATAAACAGCTAAATTCGTATTCTCTTTATTAACTCCAACAACACCTATTAAAGGAATTTTTGTCATTTTACTGATGTCCTCTGTGTTCTGGATTGAATTATTGATAAAGAAAATGGCAAACACAAAAATCAACGGAAAAAGTATTCCCAGAAATAAAGCCAATACATAATTAACTGATGTTTTTGGCCCTATAAGTCCTCCTCCAACATCCTTAGCCGGATCAATAAAATGAATATCTGATAAATTTGCTGCTTTAACAATATCTGCTTCACTTCTTTTTTGAAGAAATGTACTGTAAATATTATCACTTAAATCATATTTTCTTTTGATTTTAATGAGCTCTTGTTGATCTTCCGGAAGTTGTTTTATAGTACTTTCCGTTTCATTTATTTTACTGCTCACCATAGCTAAATCATACTGAAGAGAAGCTTTGGCTGTTGCTATATTTTCTAATAAAACATTTTTGACTGCCTCCATTTGATTGTCAAAATCCTTGAATATTTTATCGCTCTTTACAGCATAAGCCATTTCGGATCTTTGGGTAGACAATGCAATTAATTTGGAAACATTCACTACAATATTTGGATCTTCAATTCCCGCCACTGATGGTGCTGGAAGTTTAGCATAATTCACACTGTTTTTCAAGTATGATTTTAATGAATTATAATACGCCATTTTACGATTGACTTCGTCTTTCTTAACATCAAATTCCAAAATCTTTTCGGAAAACTTTGCTCCACCTTCTTCTATATCATAGATATTTTTATCTTTTCTAAAGGATTTCAGCTCATTGCCCGTCTCTTTTAATTGAGCTTCCATAGTAACCAATGTACTGTCTATGAACGCTATCGTATTAGTCGCAAACTGATTCTTACTATCCAATTGTCTTTTTATCAGCATCTTAACAGTCGAATTTAAATATTCAACCATTCTGGCTTTATTAGTCCCTTGCATACCCAAGGTAATTATTGAGCCCCCTTTATCATCCGATTTAACGTTTATCCCTTTATATCCAGAGACAGTTCCATCAAAATCATTGAACTGAACAAAATATTCATTTCCCTTATAAAAACCAGGATTATCTTTTATTTGTAATTTCCAATTTAAAAAAGGTAAAGAAACTTTTTCGCCAACCTTATATCTTTTTACAAAATCTCCGGTTTCTACTGCTGTATTACTGTATGTGTTATTTGAATAGGTTAGTACTGAAACATTTTGGTTTTTAAATGGAATTCTGACCTCATAAACATTTTCACTTATAAATTTAATTCCAATTAGATTTCCCGCTAATTGCCCTTTTGATTTATCGATATTTACATAGAATGGAACTGTTCCATAAGCATCTTCAAGATTGTATTTCCCCTGAACTAAGTAATTAATATAGTATTGTAATTTATCTACCACCAACTCATTATGAGATCTGGATTGCAATGTAGTTGATATCGTCTGAACCTGATCCGAAGTACCACCCCAATTAAAGACCAAACTCGTATTTGAGGTAAAAAGAGGATTACTTTCTTCTTTTACAGCAATAAGCGTTTCCATACCGTAAATTTTTTCTTTACGAATATTTACTTGATAGGCAATCGTAAAAGTGATCAATAAGCTTATCAAAAACCACTTCCAATAACTCCCGATTTTTATTAAAAACCCCTTAAAGTCAAAGCTTACTTGGTTTTCAAAAATCGAAAAATCTTTTATATCTAACATCTTTTGAGCGCTGTTTTAATTTTTTAATAGTAAAAAAGTAGTTGTAGCTAAAGACAACAATGTAATGATTGTTCCCAAAGATTCTATTCCTGTTTTTCCAGTTCCCCAAGTTTTTTGCTTAAGTGGCTTTACATAAATATAATCATTTGGCTGTAAATAAAAATAAGGTGATTTCATCACATTTATATCCGTAAGATCTAAATCCTGCATTTGAACTCCAGTTGGTGTTTTTCGCATAATTGTAACTGCTTTTCTATCCCCAGTAATGGTAATATCCCCAGCATTTGCAATAGCTTCCATTACATTTACCTGTTCTTGAAACAGTGTTTTTGTACCCGGACCTCCTATTTCTCCATTGATGGTATATCTAAAACCCGCTAATTTCACCGTTACAAAAATACTAGCCTCCTTATTAAAATATTCTGCTAACAATTGCTTTTCAACTCTAACCCTGATTTCATCCAACGTGTAGCCAATCACATTTAATTCCCCCAAAACCGGAATCCTTATATTACCATGATCATCAACCGTAAAACCGTCAAAATACAATCCTGACTCTGATTTACCAGCTGCAGCGCCTTCACTGGAAGGACTAAAAATAGCGACCAATTTTGGATCTATTGCTTTTATGGTAATACTCAAAACGTCATTAGTTTGCAATCGGTATGGTTTTGACTCAACAGCCGCAATCATAGTTTCACCATCTGAATTATTTTTTTTCTGAAGGTAAATTAAATCTTGAGTTGGAATGCAAGAAGAAAACAACACGCTAATAACTAATAACAAACAGAGTACGGATTTGCTCATTTTCAATATTTTTAACAACAAATATAGCTTTTCATTTACGATTTAAAAAGCATCACTATTCATTAAATGGATTAATTGTTTTTAAACGACTTTTCAAAAGGAACTCTTTGCAAGATACTCCTTCCCAAGGTAACTTCATCAGCATATTCCAGCTCATCCCCCACCGAAATCCCTCTTGCAATTGTAGACATGATTATTTCACAATCAGCAATTTGTTTATAAATGTAAAAATTAGTGGTGTCGCCCTCCATTGTGGAGCTTAACGCAAAAATTATTTCGTTGACATTACCTGACTTCACTTTCTCGACTAAAGTCGTTATGTTTAACTGACTAGGCCCAACCCCATCAATAGGGGAAATTTTACCTCCAAGAACATGATAAATCCCTCTAAACTGACCTGTATTTTCAATTGCCATTACATCACGAATATCCTCCACAATGCAAATGATTTGATGATTTCTGCTCTGATTTGCACAAATTTCACACAATATACTATCCGAAATATTATGACAACTATTACAATACTTAATATCCTCACGCATAGCGACTAAGGCTTGTGATAAAAAGCCCGTTTGCTCTTTGGGCTGTTTTAATAAATGCAACACCAATCGCAGTGCCGTTCGTTTACCAATTCCTGGTAACTGAGACATTTCATTCACTGCTTTTTCTATTAATTTCGAAGAAAATTCCATAACAGCAAAAGTAGTTAATTTGTCCCGAACGTACGGAATAGAAAATTTGAAAATTTGAAGATTATTTATGTAATTTGGTCCAAACAATATTTATACAAAATGACTCCCAGCACTATTCTAATACTTATAATCGTTTATTTTGGAATTTTATTTTACATCTCTCATGCTGTAAGCAAAAAAGACAGCGGAAATGATGCTTTTTTTAAAGCCAATAAAAATTCCAAATGGTATTTAGTTGCTTTTGGAATGATTGGAACAGCACTTTCCGGAGTGACTTTTATTTCAGTCCCGGGAGAAGTGGGCTCTCCAAATGGGGAGCAATTCAAATATTTTCAGTTTGTTCTAGGTAATGCCATTGGCTTCGTCATTATTGCAAAAGTATTGCTGCCGCTGTATTATCGAATGAATCTAACTTCAATTTATGGTTATATAGAACACCGATTAGGAATTTATTCCTATAAAACTGCCGCAACTATTTTCCTGATTAGCCGAACAATTGGATCTGCATTCAGATTGTATCTTGTTGTGATTGTTTTGCAACGTTTTGTTTTTGACTTTTACGGAATCCCATTTGCAGTTACGGTTTTAATTTCACTGGGTTTGATATTTGCTTACACGTATCGAGGCGGCTTGAAAACAATAATTATTACTGATACTTTACAAACCTTTTTCTTAGTTTCTTCTGTCTTTTTAACGATTTTCTTTATTTGCAGAAGTTTGAATTTGAATATTTTTGAAGCTTTTGAAGAAGTAAAAAACAGCAATTATTCTAAAGTATTCTTCTTCGAAGATTTTGTATCCAATAAATTCCATTTTGTAAAGCAAATTCTGGGAGGAATTTTTGTAACCATTGCCATGGTGGGTTTGGATCAAGATTTAATGCAGAAAAACCTGAGTTGCAAGAACATTGGCGAAGCACAAAAAAACATGTTTACGTTCACCGGAATATTTGTACTTATCAATATCTTTTTCCTTAGCGTAGGTGCTTTACTTTATATCTATGCCAATAAAAACGGAATAGAAGTTCCAACCGACTTAGTTACCGGGAAACCAAGAACCGATTTACTTTTCCCTGAAATTGCCTTTAACCATTTGACACTGATTCCATCCATTATTTTCTTGTTAGGATTAACGGCGGCTACCTTTGCGACAACGGATTCCGCATTAACAGCATTAACAACTTCGTTTTGTGTGGATTTTTTAGGAATGGATAAAGCAGAAAATCTAAATAAACCAAATGTGGTGCGAACCAGGCATTTTGTACATATTGCCTTTTCGTTTCTAATGTTTCTGGTCATTATTTTCTTTAATGCCATCAATGATAGCTCTGTTGTAGGAATGATTTTTAGGGTTGCATCCTATACGTATGGCCCGCTTTTGGGATTGTATTGTTTTGGATTGTTTGTAAAATCAAAAACGGTCAAAGACAAATTTGTTCCAATTATATGCTTATTATCTCCGGCTGTAACTTACTTTATCAGCGAAAATTCTAAAACATTGTTTTTTGGATATGTTTTCGATAACGAATTGATAATCGTAAACGGGCTAATCACTTTTCTTGGATTGTTATTGATTAGCAAGAATGCCACATCTGGAACCCGATTTTAGTTTTAGCCCTCCCGATAACTATCGGGAGGCAGCGACATCCTTTCCCGTCCTGAACTTGTTTTAGGATCCTGAAACAAATTCAGGACGGGAAAGATATAGCGGACAGCTGGTCCCGATAGCTATCGGGATAGCTCCAAAAAACTAATATTGATTTGTTGCCAACATAACTAGCGTACAAGCTATCTCGACTTTGATGTCATTTAATTTCAACAATTGATAGAACTCAGGATTCTCAGTACCCGGATTGAAAATAACACGTTTTGGTTGTGCCTCAACGATATAATTATAATAATCACGCTGACGCAAAGGATTTAGGTAAAGAGTGACCGTGTCGATATTTTTTAGTGGGATAGCTTTAGTCTGGATTTTTATTCCGGCTACTTCCCCTGCGTTTTGACCAATCGCAAGAACGGAATGTCCTTTTTCAACTAACTTTTCAATCGCTACAAAAGAATATCTAACTGGCTTTGTTGAAGCTCCAAGAACTAATGTTTTTTTATTTTTTATCATTTTCTGTAATTATATTTTGCAAAAGTAATGAAAAAGGTCCATGAGTTCAGCAATTATTAGGTTTAGTTACAAAAGCAAGAAAAAACATTACCCTAACATTAAAAAGTAAAAAAAGAGTATTTTTACAATCTTAAAAACAAAATATGGATCTATTTATTTATCTGTTTGTCGCACTTTTTTCGGTATTAAACCCTATTGGTACCGTTCCTATTTTCGTAGGACTTACACAAAATGACACCAAAAAGGAACGTTCCCGAATTTCTTTATGGACGGCGATAAATGTATTTATTATTCTTATCGTCTCGTTTTTTATAGGTCAATATGTTTTAATCTTTTTTGGAATCAGTATCGATGCGCTAAGAATTGCTGGCGGAATTATCATTGTAAGTTCCGGATTTTCCTTGCTTTCAGGAAAGTTTAATAAAAAGAGAGGAATCAATAAAAAAGCTGAAACTGATGCGCAAAAAAGAAATGATATTGCCTTGACTCCGCTTGCAATCCCTATGCTTGCCGGACCTGGCTCTATTTCTTTACTTATTGCATTTTATCAGGAACACAATACAACTATGGAGATTATCATTTCTTCAATTGCTATTCTTGCCATTGCGGTTGCAATTTTCATTATCCTTAAAAGCGCCCATTATTTGGCAAAAATACTTGGAGCGTCTGGAATTGTAGCGATATCAAGAATTGTAGGTTTCATTGTAATTGCAATAGGAATACAATATATTGTAAGTGCAATTATCAATATTATAAAGGGGAATTTAGCATAAATATTTTAATCCGGGCAAAGAATTTAGACTTTGCCCAGAGTGAAAAAATTAATTTCTAGGCAAGAAAATTTCCGCCATCATACATCTGGCACTTCCTCCGCCACAAGCTTCAATCGTATCTAAACTTGAGCTCAAAATTTCAGCATGTTTTTCTAATTGCTCAATTTGTTTTGGAGTCAAACTTTGATGTGCAGCTGCACTCATAACCAAATATCGTTTATCATTTGCTCCACGAACTTCAAGCATATTACCTGCAAAATTGTTCATTTGGGCTTCGGTGATTAAAATAACTTCTTTGCCGTTTTCTTTTAGATTCTCCAGAACCATTTTACGTTCTTTCTTATCATCGATACAATCTGCGCAAATTACCGCAAAAGTTTCTCCCAAGCACATCATCACATTGGTATGATAAATCAGTTTTCGTTCGGAATCAACAGTTTGAAAAGCTTCAAAAATCACTGGTGCATAATCAAAATCCTCGCAGAATTCTATAAATAATTCTTCATCAGCTCTAGGAGACAAAGCGCAATACGCTTTTGCGTTGGTTCTATCCAAAAGTAAACTTCCTGTTCCTTCCAAGAAAAACCCATCTTCTTCAGCCGATGTATAATCAACGATATTGTTAATCACAAAACCTTTATCTTCCAGGATATCCAAAATATCTTCGCGACGTTCCTCACGACGATTTTCTGCAAACATTGGATATAAAGCTACATCACCATTCTCGTGAA
This sequence comes from Flavobacterium glycogeni, assembly GCF_048286775.1. Taxonomy (NCBI): domain Bacteria; kingdom Pseudomonadati; phylum Bacteroidota; class Flavobacteriia; order Flavobacteriales; family Flavobacteriaceae; genus Flavobacterium; species Flavobacterium glycogeni. The sequence continues at coordinate 47,468 of NZ_JBLVPV010000013.1, read as the reverse complement.
AAGAAATCCAGTTGTTTGGAAAAATACTATCAGGAGTATCTGGATTCAACGTATCATCAACAACTGTAACATCAACCCCAACTGCTGTTAGTTTTTCGACAAAAGCATCAAATTCTTGTTGCGCTTTGGCATTTACGGTTGCAGGTAAAAGTCCGTCTACTACTTTTTGATAATAATTATTAACTGCCGTTTGTTCGTTCATTCTAAACGCAACCGGGCGAATCATCAATATGGAATTTGTTGTCTGTTTCATGTTTTATTTTTTGTTTTTGTAGAGACGCACTGCAGTGTGTCTCTACGGCGTCTCTATATCAAAATTAATCTCTAATTAAAGGTAAGGTAGAACATCGTAATAATCCTTCTTGTTTTGCAATTTCTGCGTATGGAATTTCTTCAACCACAAAACCGTTTGCACGCAACCAATTGTTAAGTCTTGTGAAGTTTCTTTCAGAAACGACAACATTAGTATCAATAGAAAAAATATTGGAATTCATATTGTACATTTCTTCTCTGGTAATATGAAATAGATTTTCTTTTCCAAAAAGATTCACCAGAAACAAATAATCTGCTTCTTCACGGAATCCATTTTTGTAGATAATCCCTTTATCATTCCCCACCGGTTGGAAACAACAATCCAAATGCAATGCGTTGTCACGAGCTTCAATTTTAGATTTTACCAAATCAAACTCTTTAACAATTTTATTTGGGAATAAGTCTTTAATATATCGAACTCCTTGCACATTCGTTCGTGCAGTAATGTAGTCTTTGTAGTCACTTCCTTTATAGGTTCCAATGAAAATATAATCCTTCCACAGCATGACATCGCCTCCTTCTATGTGAACTTCCTCCGGAGGACGCACTACTTTTTTAGGGTTAATTTGGTCAATTATATATTGAATAGCATCTAATTCTCGCTCTCTATCTGGCAAAATATTCGATTTTACGAAAACATCATCAATTACAAAACCAATGTCTCTTGTAAATATCTGATTGTAATTTTCAATCATTTCCGGACGATAAACTGTCACATTATATTTTTTCAGCACGGTGTTAAATGCTTCCATTTCATTCACCATGTCTTGCTCCTGCGGATAGGTGCCTGCTAAAATATGCTCCAATGATTTTGGATCATAGGCTTCTTCAACCTTTGGCGTAGGTCCATTATTAACTGCCGAACCCAGAACTACTGCTCTAAGCCTCGAAGTTTCATTCTTTATATTTAATTCTAACATGTATTTTTAGCTTTTGGCAAATATAAAAAAAGCTTCACTAATTAGTGAAGCTTTTTAAACTGATTTTATCTTTTATCTGTCGGCACAAAATCCCTCAAAGGGTGCCCTGTATAAACTTGTCTCGGCCTTCCGATAGGCTCCTTATTTTCACGCATTTCTTTCCATTGTGCGATCCAACCCGGTAAACGACCTATGGCAAACATTACGGTGAACATATCCGTAGGAATTCCTAATGCTCTGTAAATAATTCCAGAATAGAAATCTACATTAGGATATAAATTTCTTGATTTGAAGTATTCATCTTCTAAAGCCGACTCTTCTAATTTCTTGGCAATTGCAAGAATTGGATCTTCAACTCCTAAAGTTGCTAAAACTTCATTAGCTGCTTTTTTGATGATTTTTGCTCTTGGATCGAAATTTTTATAGACTCTATGACCAAATCCCATCAATCGGAAAGGATCATTTTTATCTTTGGCTTTAGCCATATATTTATCAGCATCCCCTCCATTTCTATGGATTTCTTCTAACATTTCAAGCACGGCTTGATTTGCTCCTCCGTGTAATGGACCCCAAAGTGCAGAAACTCCAGCAGATACTGAAGCAAATAATCCTGCGTGAGAGGAACCTACCATCCTAACGGTAGATGTAGAACAGTTTTGCTCATGATCTCCGTGAAGGATGAATAATTTATCCAATGCATCAATAACAACGGGATTTGCTGTGTAAGGTTCTGTAGGCAATTCAAACATTAAACGCATAAAATTCTCTACATATCCTTTAGTATTATCATAATAATTCAAAGGATATCCCATACTTTTTCTATACGTCCAAGTTGCTATAACCAGGAATTTACCCATAGTTTTACATACAGCCTCGTACATTTCTTTTTCATTCTCAACATTCACCGATTTAGGGTTAAATGCCGTCAACGCACTTGTCAAAGCTGCTAAAACACCCATTGGATGAGCTGTTTTAGGAAAACCATCAATGATGTTTTTCATTTCTTCATTGACCAAAGTGTATTTTCTGATATCAGTTTCAAACTGCGCTAACTGCTTAACAGTTGGCAACTCACCAAAAATCAAAAGGTAAGATACTTCTAAAAAATCTGCTTTTTCTGCTAAATCTTCAATCGAATATCCTCTGTAACGTAGAATTCCAAGTTCACCATCTAGGAAAGTGATTTCGCTGGTACAAGAACCTGAATTTTTATAACCTGGATCAAGTGTAATTACACCTGATAAATCACGTAATTTGTTAATATCAATGGCAACTTCATTTTCACTTCCTACAATGATCGGCAGTTCAAATTTTTTACCATCAATTTCTAATGTTGCTATTTTTGACATAATAAAATTGAAAATAAACTTTTAAAATAATAATTTATCAAATCTAGGGAATTAAACACTAATTAAAAAGAGAATACCACAATGAAATTGTTAAATATTGTAAAAAAAAGCCACTCACAATACGTGAATGGCTTTAAATAAAAATATCGTAAGAAATTATTTGATTTTGAAAGCATTTTTACCAGGAAAATAAGCTGTATTTCCCAATTCTTCCTCAATTCTTAATAATTGATTGTATTTTGCCATACGATCAGAACGAGAAGCTGAACCTGTTTTAATTTGACCACAGTTTAACGCTACTGCTAAATCTGCAATTGTATTGTCTTCTGTCTCTCCTGAACGGTGTGACATTACTGAAGTATATCCTGCATTTTTAGCCATATTAACAGCCGCAATAGTTTCAGTCAAAGTTCCAATTTGGTTTACTTTAATAAGAATTGAATTAGCGATTCCTTTTTCGATACCAGTAGACAAACGTGTTACATTGGTAACAAATAAATCATCCCCAACTAATTGTACTTTATCTCCAATTTTATCCGTAAGCAATTTCCATCCATCCCAGTCATTTTCATCCATTCCATCTTCAATAGAAATGATTGGATATTTAGCAACTAATTCGGCTAAATACTCTACTTGCTCAGCAGAAGACCTAACTTTACCAGTTTCCCCTTCAAATTTAGAATAATCGTATTTACCATTTACATAAAACTCTGCAGCAGCACAATCTAAAGCGATCATGATTTCATCTCCAAAAGTATAACCTGCAGTTTCTACCGCTTTTTTGATCGTATCTAAAGCATCTTCAGTTCCTCCAGCTAGATTTGGCGCAAAACCACCTTCATCACCTACAGCAGTAGAAAGTCCTCTATCATGCAACACTTTTTTCAAACTATGAAAAATTTCAGTTCCCATTTGCATCGCATGTGAAAAAGAAGTTGCTTTCACAGGGAAAATCATGAATTCCTGAAACGCGATAGGCGCATCAGAATGTGATCCCCCATTGATGATATTCATCATTGGCACTGGCAATGTGTTTGCAGAAACGCCACCTACGTATCTGTATAATGGCAATCCTAATTCATTAGCAGCCGCTTTTGCCACAGCCAATGAAACACCTAAAATTGCATTTGCTCCTAAGTTTGATTTATTTGGAGTACCATCTAAATCGATCATCATTTGATCAATAAGATTTTGTTCGAAAACAGAAACACCTAAAAGTTCTTCAGAAATAACAGTATTAACATTTTTCACTGCATTCAAAACTCCTTTTCCAAGAAATGCTTTTCCTCCATCACGTAATTCAACCGCTTCATGTTCTCCAGTTGAGGCTCCAGATGGTACTGCTGCTCTTCCTAAAACACCATTGTCTGTAATTACATCTACTTCTATTGTAGGATTTCCTCTTGAATCGAAAATTTGTCTTGCGTGAATTTTGATAATAATACTCATATACTAAAATTTTAAATTTTAAAATACAAATATATTCTATCTTTTGGAATGATTTTATGAAAATAATGAATGTTATTAACGAAAACGTTATAATTTTTTCACAAGCAAAACATTTAAATTATTTTAAGAATTTATTTTTACATTATCTGTTATTTTTTTTTAATTCCATTAAAATCTAATTAAAGAAACGTGTATCACATGGACTAAAACTTAATGATACGAATCTCATCTTAAAACAAATTATTTCCAACAAACAAATTGATGCAAAATACTTGATTATCAATTATATACATTAAATTTATGTGATTTTTTAAAAACCAAAAAATATACTTTATATTGTGTTTTTCTTAGTTAGTAGTTTTGACAATTCAATTTCTAAATTAAAAAATAAAAATGTGATGGAAGCTTCAGAAAATCGTAACAATTTAATCAATTCTAGTGAAATTGTAGCTTTATTAAACAGAACAGCCACTCCATTGGAAAATACGGAAGATTTAAACCCATTAATTGACCATATAGGAGATGCAAAATATGTTCTTTTAGGTGAAGCCTCCCATGGTACGCATGAATATTATACATGGAGAGCTAAAATAACACAACGACTCATTCAGGAAAAAGGATTCTCATTTGTAGGAGTTGAAGGAGATTGGCCGGATTGCTATCGTTTAAATCGATATGCAAAAGGATATTTAGATTCCGGGAAAGACATCTTTAGCGTGATGAATGAATTTAATAGATGGCCTACTTGGATGTGGGCAAATTGGGAAACAGCAGCATTCATAGATTGGCTGAAGGTTTACAACGAAAATTTTCCGGCAGATAAAAGAATCGGATTTTACGGATTGGATGTATACAGTTTCAGAGAATCTATGCATTCGATCATTCAATATTTAGAAAAAAATGATCCAAAAGCACTCGCAATTGCAAAAACAGCCATGAAATGTTTTGAGCCCTACAATAAAGACGAAGGACAATCTTACGCCAGAGCCTCTTCATACGTTCCGGAATTATGCGAAAAAGAAATCTTGCACATGCTTACGGAAATCATAAAAAATGTCCCCAACTACAATCATGATGCTGAAAATGTTTTTAGCACAGAACAAAATGCATTCATTGCCAGAAATGCCGAAAAGTATTATCGCGCTATGATAAAAAGGGGTTCGGCCTCTTGGAATATTCGAGATGAACACATGGTCTCCACCATACAACGCCTTATGAAATTTCATGGAAAGGATGCAAAAATAATAGTTTGGGAACACAACACCCACATTGGCGATGCCCGTGCTACAGAAATGGCTTCCGAAGGAATGGTAAATGTAGGTCAGCTAGTAAGAGAACAACATTTGACTGAAGGAGTTGTTGCCGTAGGATTTGGATCTTACAAAGGAAGTGTCGTTGCCGGAAGAGAATGGGGTGATTCCATGCGAAAAATAAAAGTTCCTGAAGCTGTTGCGGGAAGCTGGGAACATGCTTTTCATCTTGCAAGCAATGGAAAAAATAAATTGTTATTAATGAATAACGTAAAGGACGAAAAGTGCCTTTCTTCCTATATAGGACATCGTGCAATAGGAGTTGTTTATAATCCGGAACACGAAAGATTCGGGAATTATGTCCCAACAATATTACCCAAAAGATACGATGCCTTTATTTTTCTAGACGAAACAAGTGCATTACATCCCATACACATCCAACCGGATGGAAACCAAATTCCCGAAACATATCCTTTTGGAATGTAACCATAACTTATAAAAAAAGGGTTTGACTTTTAATTAAGTCAAACCCTACTATTTTAAATATCTAATCTTGGAAGTTATTCCAATTTTAACCTTTTATATTCGCAATAAATTGATCGAAAAGATAAGAAGAATCATGTGGTCCCGGGCTTGCTTCCGGATGGTATTGAACTGAGAAACAATTTTTGTTTTTCATACGCATACCGGCAACCGTTCCATCATTTAGATGAAGATGTGTAATTTCTAAATCAGGATGGTTATCCAATTCTTCTTTGTCAACGGCAAAACCATGATTTTGAGAAGTGATTTCCCCTTTTCCGGTAATGATGTTTTTTACAGGATGATTGATTCCTCTGTGACCGTTAAACATTTTATAAGTCGAAATTCCGTTTGCCAAACCAATTACTTGATGTCCAAGACAGATTCCAAATAAAGGTTTATCGTTTTCAAGGATTTCTTTTGCAACTTGAATAGCACCAGAAAGTGGCTCTGGATCACCAGGTCCGTTTGATAAAAAATAACCATCTGGTTTAAATGCAGCTAAATCTTGGTAAGAAGAATCAAAAGGAAATACTTTGATGTAACAATCTCTTTTGGCAAGATTACGAAGAATATTCATTTTAATTCCTAAATCGAGAGCGGAAATCTTATAGGTTGCATTCTCGTCACCAAAGAAATACGGTTCCTTAGTTGATACTTTAGAAGCTAATTCCAACCCATTCATGTCTGGAACTTTTGCCAATGCAATTTTTAGATCTTCAATTGAAGTTTCATCCGTACAAATTACTGCATTCATCGCTCCGTTATCACGAATGTAACTTACCAGAGCACGCGTATCTACATCAGATATGCAGATCAGGTTTTGTTTAATAAAATAGTCTTCTAAACTCCCTTGTGCGTCTTCACGAGAATAATTGAAGCTAAAATTTTTACAAACCAATCCAGCAATTTTAATGCTATCTGATTCAATTTCTTTCTCATTCACTCCATAATTTCCAATATGGGCATTGGTCGCTACCATTAACTGTCCAAAATAAGAGGGGTCAGTAAATATTTCTTGGTAACCTGTCATTCCTGTGTTAAAACAAACTTCTCCAAAAGTGGTTCCACTGATTCCAATAGATTTACCATGGAATATGGTTCCGTCACTTAATAGAAGAATTGCTTTTTGTCGTGTTGTATATTTCATTCGTTGATTTCTATTATTTTTTTAATAGTCTCATGGAACTCGCAAAGCTCGTTTCATCTGTAGTTAAATATTGTGCAAATTTAATCCTTTAAAGCAATGGATGCAAGTTTTTGAAATTTATTGTAAAATAAAAATGTTCTAATCTAGCCCTGATGATTCCGAAGCGTCAGGACGCATCCTTTTGCTTTTCTTTAAAAGCAAAAGATACAGTGTCCCGATAGTTATCGGGAAGCAGGACAATACGCCATTAAATCCCAAGGTTCTTGCTCCGAAAAAATCAAAAAAAAAGGATAAACTATAAATAGCTTATCCTTGATTTTTATTGAATGATTATTTTCATAATTATTCAGCAGTCTCTGTAGGTGTTTCAGTTTCGGCAGCTGGAGCTTCAGTAGCTTCATCTTTCTTAGCTTTACCACCACGACGGCTTTTTGCTTTTTTAACTTCTTTTTTACCACCATTGTAAAGTTCATTGAAATCTACTAATTCGATCATTGCCATATCAGCATTATCTCCTAAACGATTTCCAACTTTAATGATACGAGTGTATCCACCTGGACGGTCTCCTACTTTAGCAGCTACGTCTCTGAACAAGTCAGTTACGGCATATTTGCTACGTAAGTAAGCAAAAACGATACGACGATTGTGAGTCGTATCAGCTTTAGATTTTGTTATAAGCGGCTCAACAAATTGTTTAAGCGCTTTTGCTTTAGCAACAGTAGTGTTAATACGTTTGTGCTCGATAAGAGAACAAGCCATATTAGCTAACATAGATTTTCTATGTGCAGTCTGTCTGCTTAAGTGATTGAATTTTTTTCCGTGTCTCATTGCTATGTAAATTTAAACCTTGCGGCTTAGATTATTCTTTATCTAGTTTGTATTTTGCCAAATCCATTCCGAAGTTTAAATTTTTAACTGCAACAAGTTCATCAAGTTCAGTTAAAGATTTTTTACCAAAATTACGGAATTTCATTAGGTCATTTTTATTGAACGATACTAAATCACCAAGTGTATCAACTTCAGCCGCTTTCAAACAATTTAATGCTCTCACAGATAAATCCATATCAACAAGCTTAGTTTTAAGCAATTGTCTCATATGTAATGACTCTTCATCATACGATTCTGTTTGTGCAATTTCGTCAGCCTCAAGTGTAATTCTTTCGTCAGAAAACAACATGAAATGGTGAATAAGAACTTTGGCAGCTTCAGTAAGAGCGTCTTTTGGATTAATAGAACCATCCGTTTTTATTTCAAAAACTAATTTTTCGTAATCTGTTTTTTGCTCTACACGGAAGTTTTCAATTGCATACTTCACATTTTTTACCGGAGTAAAAATTGAGTCAGTAAAAATAGTTCCAATTGCAGCATTCTGTTTTTTGTTCTCTTCAGCAGGAACATATCCTCTACCTTTTTCGATAGTTAAATCGAAATTCAGTTTGATTTTACTGTCTAAATTACAGATAACAAGTTCTGGATTCAAAACTTGGAAACCTGAAATAAATTTTTGAAAATCACCAGCTGTTAATTGATCTTTACCTGAAACAGAAATAGTAACTGATTCATTATCTATATCTTCAATTTGACGTTTGAAACGCACTTGTTTTAGATTAAGAATAATTTCGGTAACATCTTCAACAACTCCTGAGATAGTAGAAAATTCATGATCTACACCTTCAATGCGAACAGATGTAATTGCATAACCTTCTAATGCTGAAAGCAAAACTCTTCTAAGTGCATTACCAACGGTCAATCCGTATCCAGGTTCTAAAGGTCTAAACTCAAATTTACCTTCAAAATCGGTTGAATCGATCATGATAACTTTATCGGGCTTCTGAAAATTAAATATTGCCATAAATTTCGACTAAGTCAATTATTATTTGTTGTACAACTCTACGATTAATTGTTCTTTAATGTTTTCTGGGATTTGAAGTCTCGCAGGTACAGAAACGAAAGTACCTTCTTTGATATCATTATTCCAAGTAATCCATTCATAAACATGACTTGAATTAGATAAAGAACGTTCGATAGCTTCTAATGATTTAGATTTTTCACGAACAGCAACTTTATCACCAGGCTTAAGGTGGTAAGAAGCAATATTTACTACATCACCGTTAACGGTAACGTGTCTGTGAGAAACTAATTGTCTAGCGCCTCTTCTAGAAGGAGCAATACCCATTCTAAAAACTACGTTATCTAATCTTGCTTCACACAATTGTAAAAGAACTTCACCAGTAACACCTTTAGTAGCTGATGCTTTTTTGAATAAACCTCTGAATTGTTTTTCTAAAATTCCGTAAGAATATTTAGCTTTTTGCTTTTCCATTAACTGGATTGCATATTCAGATTTTTTACCTCTTTTTTTAGCCATCCCGTGTTGTCCAGGTGGGTAATTTCTTTTTTCGAAAGATTTGTCATCTCCGAAGATTGCTTCGCCAAATTTACGAGCAATTCTAGTTTTTGGACCAGTATATCTTGCCATTTCTAAAAATTAAATTAAGGTAGAGATTATGAATTCAGGTCATATCCTTCGCTAATCGTATGTTCTACCTAGTTATACTTAAATATATAATTAAACTCTACGTCTTTTAGGAGGACGACATCCATTGTGAGGCATTGGAGTAACATCGATAATCTCAGTCACTTCAATTCCACCGTTATGCAAAGAACGGATAGCAGACTCACGTCCGTTTCCTGGTCCTTTTACATACACCTTTACTTTTTTAAGTCCAGCTTCAAGAGCTACTTTACTACAATCTTCTGCTGCCATTTGGGCTGCGTATGGAGTGTTCTTTTTAGAACCTCTAAAACCCATTTTACCAGCTGAAGACCAAGAAATAACTTCACCTTTTTTGTTTGTCAAAGAAATGATGATATTGTTAAAAGTAGCAGAAATATGAGCTTCTCCCGTTGATTCAACGATAACTTTACGTTTTTTTGCAGTTGCTTTAGCCATATTACTTATTATTTAGTTGCTTTTTTCTTGTTGGCAACAGTTTTTCTCTTACCTTTTCTTGTTCTAGAGTTGTTTTTAGTTCTTTGTCCTCTTAAAGGAAGACCAGTTCTATGACGGATACCTCTATAACATCCAATATCCATTAAACGTTTGATGTTTAAAGAAACTTCAGAACGTAATTCTCCTTCAATTTTAAAAGTTGATACCGCCTCACGGATTGCTCCGATCTCGTCATCATTCCAATCTTGAACTTTTTTATCTTGGCTAACTTGAGCTTTCTCTAAAATCTCAACAGCTCTACTTTTTCCTAATCCAAAGATATAGGTAAGTGCTATAACACCTCTCTTATTTTTTGGGATATCTACCCCTGCTATTCTTGCCATAATTATCCTTGTCTTTGTTTAAATCTAGGATTCTTTTTGTTTATTACGTACAATCTCCCTTTTCTTCGCACAATTTTGCACTCGGGACTTCTCTTTTTTACTGAAGCTCTAACTTTCATTTTGAATATCCTTTAATATCTATAAGTAATTCTTGCTTTTGACAAATCGTAAGGGCTCATTTCTAGTTTCACTTTATCACCAGGTAATAATTTGATGTAATGCATACGCATTTTTCCAGATATATGGGCGATTACAATATGTCCATTTTCTAACTCTACACGGAACATAGCATTTGATAATGCTTCAATGATAGATCCGTCTTGTTCTATTGCTGATTGTTTTGCCATAAATTAAGCTACTGCTTTTCTATTTTTACCACTTTTCATCAAACCATCATAATGTTTATTCAACAAGTATGAATTGATTTGCTGCATCGTGTCTATGGCAACTCCAACCATAATTATTAATGAAGTACCTCCAAAAAACATTGCCCAAGATTGTTGAACATCCATAAGACTCACAACAATTGCTGGGAACACAGCTATCAAAGCAAGAAATAAAGATCCTGGAAAAGTTATCAAGGACATCACTTTGTCAAGATAATCAGAAGTTTCAACTCCTGGTCTGATACCCGGAATAAAACCACCACTTCTCTTTAAATCATCAGACATTTTGTTAGTAGGAACTGTGATTGCAGTATAAAAGAAAGTAAATACAATTATTAAAGTTGCAAATACAAAATTATACCAAAATCCAAACATATTACTAAAAGCGCCAACGATTGATTGTGATGCATCTGATTTAGACAAACCTGCTAAGGCTGCTGGAATAAACATAATTGCTTGCGCAAAAATTATCGGCATAACCCCAGAAGCATTAAGCTTTAAAGGAATCCATTGTCTGTTTCCACCCAACATGTCTTGTTCAAAATCACCTGATGTTGTACGACGGGCATATTGAACAGGAATCTTCCTGATCGCCATTACCAATAACACACAACAAATGATAACTAATAACCAAATGATAATTTCAATAACCAACAACATCGGTCCACCATTATTATTGGTAACTCTTGTTGTAAACTCTTGAATAAAAGCCTGAGGTAATCTAGCCAAAATTCCAACCATGATTAACAAAGAAATACCATTTCCAATTCCTTTATCAGTAATTTTTTCTCCTAACCACATGGCAAAAATCGTCCCTGTAACTAAAATAACAACTGAAGAAAATAAGAATTCAAATGAATTGAATCCCAATAAAAATGCATTACTAGGTAATGTTCTATATAAATTATAGATGTAAGTTGGACCTTGAACTAAAGTAATTCCTATTGTCAACCAACGAGTAATTTGATTAATCTTTTTTCTACCGCTTTCTCCATCACTTTGAAGTTTTTGCAAATAAGGAATCGCAATTCCCATTAACTGAACAACAATAGAAGCAGAAATATAAGGCATAATTCCTAAAGCAAAAACAGAAGCTTGAGAAAATGCACCTCCAGTAAACATGTCAAGAATTGAACCAATTCCTTCTTTAGTTTGCCCAGCTAAATTACCTAACTGTGTAGCATCAATACCTGGCAGGGTTACTTGAGCCCCAAAACGATACACTAAAAGTAAACCCAATGTTATTAGGATTCTATTTTTCAGTTCCTCGATTTTCCAAACATTACTTATTGATTCAATAAATTTCTTCATATTAATTGAAAAATTACATTGTTACAGCTTCTCCACCAGCAGCTTCAATAGCAGCTTTTGCAGTAGCAGTAAATTTGTGAGCGGTTACTTTTAATTTTGCTGTCAATTCACCTCTACCTAAAATCTTAACGATTTCATTTTTAGTAGCTAAACGATTAGCAACATAAACTGTCATATCAACAGTATCTTTAATAACACCATTATCAACTAAAAGTTGCAGTGTATCAAGATTTACACCTTCGTAATCTTTACGATTGATGTTTGTAAAACCAAACTTAGGCACACGTCTTTGAAGTGGCATTTGCCCACCTTCAAAACCAATCTTTTTAGAATAACCAGAACGAGATTTTGCTCCTTTGTGACCTCTTGCAGAAGTACCACCTTTTCCAGAACCTTCTCCTCTACCTAATCTTTTATTTTGATTGTGTGTAGAACCTTCAGCAGGTTGTAAGTTACTTAAATTCATAACAGTATTTGTTATTTAGCTTCTTCAACAGAAACTAAGTGTTTAACTTTATTTATCATCCCAAGGATTGTAGGGTTTGAATCATGCTCTACAACTTGTCCCATTTTACGTAGACCTAAAGCTTCTAATCCTCTCTTTTGAGTAAGAGGACAGTTGATTTTGCTTCTAACTTGTTTTACTAATAATTTAGCCATAATTTCCTTGAATTAACCTTTAAAAACTTTTTCTAAAGAAACACCTCTTTGTTTTGCAACAGTATAAGCGCTTCTCATTTGTAATAAAGCATCAAAAGTTGCTTTTACCACGTTGTGAGGATTTGAAGATCCTTGAGATTTAGATAATACATCATGAATTCCTACTGATTCAAGAACTGAACGAACAGCTCCACCAGCAATAACTCCTGTACCATGAGAGGCAGGAATTAAGAATACACGTGCACCACCAAATTTACCTTTTTGTTCGTGAGGAACTGATTGACCATTCAAAGGAATTTTCACTAAATTTTTCTTAGCATCTTCTACTGCTTTCGCAATTGCTTCAGAAACGTCTTTAGATTTTCCTAATCCGTGTCCAACCACTCCATTTTCATCACCTACAACTACAATAGCAGAAAAACCAAAAGCTCTACCACCCTTTGTAACCTTAGTAACACGATTTACACTTACCAAACGATCTTTTAATTCAAGACCACTTGGTTTTACTAACTCTACATTCTTGTATTTACTATTAGACATACTATATTAGAATTTAAGTCCAGCCGCTCTTGCGCCTTCTGCTAATGATTTAATACGTCCGTGATATAAATAACCTCCTCTATCGAAAGTTACTACGTCTATCCCAGCTTTTAAAGCTTTTTCAGCAACTAGTTTTCCAACTGCTGTAGCAACTTCAATGTTCGTACCGTTACCTATTTCTTTTTCTCTTGAAGAAGCCGCCAATAAAGTAACTCCGTTTACGTCATCAATAAGTTGAGCGTAAATTTCTTTGTTACTTCTAAATACAGATAGTCTTGGATTAGTAGCAGTACCACTAATTGTCTTTCTAATTCTGAATCTAATTCGTTGTCTTCTTTCAGGTTTTGTTAATGACATAATCTTATTTTTTAAGCTGATTTACCTGCTTTTCTTCTTAATACTTCACCTACAAATTTAACACCTTTTCCTTTGTACGGCTCAGGCTTACGGAAACCTCTGATTTTCGCAGCTACCTGACCTAAAAGTTGTTTGTCAAATGATGTTAATTTAACGATAGGGTTTTTACCTTTTTCAGATATAGTTTCTAAAGTTACTTCTGGAGCAATTTCTAAAACTATATTGTGAGAGTAACCAAGTGCTAAATCAAGTTTTTGTCCTTGATTTGAAGCTCTATAACCAACTCCTACCAATTCTAATGACTTAGTAAAACCATCTGTTACACCGATAATCATGTTATTGATTAAAGATCTGTACAAACCGTGTTTTGCTCTTTGGTCTTTGTGATCAGAAGATCTATCTACTTGAACTAGATCCCCTTCAACTGTTACAGTTACGTCCGAAAACTCCTGAGTTAGTTGACCATTTTTTCCTTTTACCGTAATAATACCATCAGCAACTGAAACAGTTACTCCAGCTGGTATTGTTACTGGGCTTTTACCTATTCTTGACATCTTATATAGTCTTTAAAATTAGTATACGTAACAAATTACTTCGCCACCAACATTCAATTGTTTAGCTTTCTTTCCAGTCATTAAACCTTTAGAAGTAGAAACAATAGCAATTCCTAATCCGTTAAGGATTCTAGGAATGTTTGAAGAACCTGAATATTTACGTAAACCTGGTTTACTAATTCTTTGGATATCTTTAATTACGGACTCTTTAGTATCTTTATCATACTTCAAAGCAATTTTGATTGAACCCTGAACAGCGTTGTCTTCAAATTTGTAACTCAAGATATAACCTTGATCAAATAAGATCTTTGTTATTTCTTTTTTTAGATTAGATGCAGGAATTTCAACAACTTTGTGGTTTGCAGCCACTGCGTTACGAACTCTTGTCAAATAATCGGCAATAGGATCTGTATACATGTGTATTAATTTGCGGTTTTGGTTTTCGACAAACTATTCATCGAACCTGAAACCAATTTATAAATTTCTATAATTACGAATTTCAAATTACGAATTACATTTAAAATGTAATTCGTAATTTATAATTCATAATTGAATTTTACCAAGATGCTTTTTTAACACCTGGTATCAATCCGTTATTTGCCATTTCACGAAATGTAACACGTGAAAGACCGAATTGACGCATATACCCTCTTGGTCTACCTGTTAGTTTACAACGATTGTGCAAACGAACTGGCGAAGCATTTTTTGGTAACTTTTGCAAACCTACGAAATCTCCAGCTTCTAACAAAGCTTTTCTTTTCTCAGCATACTTAGCTACTGTTTTTTCTCTCTTAACCTCGCGGGCTTTCATTGATTCTTTAGCCATGTCTTAATTCTTTTTAAAAGGTAAACCTAGTTCAGCCAATAATGATTTTGCTTCCTTATCTGTTTTTGCAGTAGTTACGAAAGAAATATCCATACCTGAAATTTTGTTTACTTTATCAATATCAATTTCTGGGAAAATGATTTGTTCCAAAACACCAAGGTTATAATTTCCTCTTCCATCAAAACCAGTAGCTTTAATACCACTGAAATCTCTTACACGTGGTAAAGCTGAAGTAATAAGTCTATCTAAAAACTCATACATTCTTTCTCCACGCAAAGTAACTTTTGCTCCAATAGGCATCCCTTTTCTCAATTTGAATGACGCAACGTCTTTCTTTGAAATAGTAGATACTGCTTTCTGTCCAGTGATCTTTGTCAACTCATCAACTGCATAGTCAATTAGTTTTTTATCAGATACAGCTGCACCAACTCCTTTACTTAAAACGATTTTTTCCAATTTTGGAACTTGCATTACGTTTACGTATCCGAATTCCTCTTTAAGAGCAGCGATTACTCTGCTCTTATATTCTTCTTTTAGTCTAGGTATATACGCCATTACTATAGTACTTGATTAGATTTTTTTGAAAATCTTACTTTCTTATCTCCTTCTACTCTAATACCAACTCTAGTTGTTTCCTTAGTTTTAGGATCAATTAAAGAAATATTAGATATTTGTATAGAAGCTTCTTTCTTTACGATACCACCTTGAGGGCTTTTTGCACTAGGTTTCGTATGTTTTGAAACCATGTTTACACCTTCAACAATCGCTTTGTTTTTCTCACGGTACACACGTAATACTTTACCTTCAGCACCTTTATGGTCTCCAGCAATTACTCTTACGATGTCACCTGATTTTATTTTTAGCTTTATCATCTTAAAACGAATTAAAGCACTTCTGGTGCTAATGATACAATTTTCATGAATTGTTTTTCACGAAGTTCTCTTGCTACCGGACCAAAAACACGAGTTCCTCTCATTTCACCAGCAGCATTCAATAACACACATGCGTTGTCATCGAATCTGATGTATGAACCATCGGCTCTTCTTACTTCTTTTTTGGTACGTACAACAACTGCAGTTGAAACAGCTCCTTTTTTAACGCTTCCGTTAGGTGCTGTATCTTTGATAGAAACTACAATCTTGTCTCCAACAGAGGCATACCTTCTTTTGGTACCTCCCAAAACACGGATAGTTAAAACTTCTTTTGCTCCCGTGTTATCTGCTACTTTTAGTCTTGATTCTTGTTGTACCATAATTATTTAGCTCTTTCTAGGATTTCAACTAATCTCCAACATTTTGTTTTACTTAAAGGGCGAGTTTCGCTAATCTTTACAGTATCTCCAATGTTACAGTCGTTATTTTCGTCGTGTGCGTGATACTTTTTAGTTTTCAACACGAACTTACCGTATAATGGGTGTTTTACTTTACGCACTTCAGCAACTACGATAGATTTATCCATCTTGTCTGAAGTTACAACACCAACTCTTTCTTTTCTTAAATTTCTTTTTTCTTCCATCTTTCAGCAGATTACAATTATTGCAACTCTCTTTTAGTAAGTTCCGTAGCTAATCTTGCAACTGTTCTTCTTACACTTCTAATTTGAAGTGGGTTCTCAATTGGAGAAATAGCGTGAGCCATTTTTAGGTCGGCATATGCCTTCTTAGTCTGGCTAAGTTTTTCTTGCAACTCCGCTGCAGAAAGATCTTTTATTTCTGATTGTTTCATAATATAATATAGATTATGCTTCGAAATCTCTAGCAACGACGAATTTAGTTTTTACTGGAAGCTTTTGAGCTGCAAGACGTAACGCCTCTTTTGCAACTGACAAAGGTACTCCTCCAACTTCAAACATAATTCTTCCGGGTTTAACAACGGCAGCCCAATACTCAACTGCACCTTTACCTTTACCCATACGTACCTCAAGAGGTTTCTTAGTGATAGGTTTGTCTGGAAATATTTTGATCCATAATTGTCCTTCTCTTTTCATAAAACGAGTTGCAGCAATACGCGCAGCTTCGATTTGACGAGAGGTTAAGAACATTCCATCTTCATGTACAGATTTAATACCAAACATTCCATTAGAAAGTTCATGTCCTCTTTGAGAGTTCCCTTTCATTTTACCTTTTTGTACCTTACGGTATTTTGTTCTTTTAGGCTGTAACATTTTTCTTTAGTTTAAAAATTTACTTTCGTTTACGAGCGTCTGGTTTTCCACCTTTATTAAAAGGCTTTCTGTCTCCTCTAGGAGAATCACCACCTTTACCACCAGCACCAGATTGTTTTTTGTCCATTCCAGCAAGCGGAGAAAGATCTCTCTTTCCATAAACTTCACCTTTCATGATCCACACTTTGATTCCCATTCTACCATAAGTAGTATGAGCCTCTGCAAGTGCATAATCAATGTCAGCTCTGAAAGTTGATAGAGGAATTCTACCTTCTTTGAAACCTTCCGAACGAGCCATCTCAGCACCATTCAAACGACCAGAAATCAAAACTTTGATACCTTCAGCGTTCATACGCATAGAAGCAGCAATAGCCATTTTGATTGCACGTCTGTAAGAAATTCTGCTTTCGATTTGACGACAGATGCTTGTAGCAACTAGATACGCGTCAAGTTCAGGTCTTTTAATTTCAAAGATGTTGATTTGAACCTCTTTGTCAGTAATTTTCTTAAGTTCTTCTTTCAACTTGTCTACCTCTTGTCCACCTTTTCCGATAATGATACCAGGTCTGGCAGTAGTGATAGTAACGGTTACAAGTTTCAAAGTTCTCTCGATGATTACTTTTGATACACTAGCTTTTGATAAACGAGCATGGATGTACTTTCTGATTTTGTGATCTTCGGCAAGTTTATCACCGTAATCATTTCCACCATACCAGTTTGAGTCCCATCCTCTGATGATACCAAGTCTATTTCCAATTGGATTTGTCTTTTGTCCCATGCTGCTTAAGAATTGCTTTGTGTGTTATTGATAGCTCCAAGCACGATTGTTACGTGATTAGAACGTTTTCTAATTCTGTGTGCTCTTCCTTGTGGTGCTGGACGAAGTCTTTTCAACATCATTCCACCATCAACACGGATTTCCTTAACAAATAAACCAGCTTCTTCCATATTAGCTTCAGGGTTTTTAGCTTGCCAGTTGGCAATTACTGATAAAACCAATTTTTCTAATTTTCTTGAAGCTTCTTTAGAACTGAATCTTAAGATGTTAAGTGCTCTTTCTACCTTCTGACCTCTTACTAGATCTGCTACTAAGCGCATTTTTCTAGGTGAAGTAGGGCAGTTATTTAACTTTGCGAAGGCTAGTGACTTATTAGCCTCTTTTCTTGCATCTGCTGTTTCTCTTTTACGAACTCCCATTGCTTCTTATTTTTTACCTTTATTTTTTGCTCCAGCATGACCTCTAAAAGATCTAGTTGGTGAAAATTCTCCTAATTTGTGACCTACCATGTTTTCTGTTACGTAAACTGGTACAAATTGACGACCGTTATGAACTGCGATAGTTTGCCCAACAAAGTCTGGAGTAATCATAGAAGCTCTAGACCATGTCTTAACCACTCCTTTATTTCCACCTGCGATGTTTTCTTGAACTTTCTTGTCTAACTTATAATGAACGAAAGGTCCTTTTTTTAATGAACGTGCCATATCTTATTATTTCTTTCTACGTTCTACGATATACTTGTTACTCGGGTTTTTCTTAGAACGAGTTCTATAACCTTTAGCTGGTATTCCATTTCTTGAACGTGGATGTCCACCAGAAGAACGTCCTTCACCACCACCCATTGGGTGATCGACAGGGTTCATTGCAACAGGTCTTGTTCTAGGTCTTCTACCTAACCATCTTGTTCTACCAGCTTTTCCTGATACAACTAATTGGTGGTCTGAATTAGAAACCGCTCCAATTGTAGCCGAACAAGTCAACAAGATTAATCTTGTTTCCCCAGAAGGCATTTTAATTGTTGCATATTTTCCATCTCTTGCCATTAATTGAGCAAATGTTCCAGCTGAACGAGCGATTACAGCTCCTTGACCTGGTCTCAATTCGATACAAGAAATTACAGTTCCAAGTGGAACTCTACTTAAAGGTAAAGTATTACCAATTTCAGGCTGAGATTCTGGACCAGAAACTAATTTCTGACCAACTTTCAATCCGTTTTGAGCAATAACATACGTTTTCTCCCCATCAGCATAAGCTAACAAAGCGATAAATGCAGTACGATTTGGATCGTATTCGATTGATTTAACCGTCGCAGGAATTCCTTCTTTTGTACGTTTAAAATCAATGATACGATATCTCTGCTTGTGACCACCACCCGTATAACGCATGGTCATCTTTCCTTGACTATTTCTACCACCAGAGTTTTTTATCGGCGCTATCAAAGAGCGTTCCGGCTTATCAGTTGTAATGGCGTCATAACCATTCACAACTCTAAATCGCTGACCTGGGGTAATAGGTTTTAATTTTCTTACTGACATTTTATCTTAGATATTGTTGTAAAAATCAATTGTTTCTCCTTCTTGTACTTGAACAATTGCTTTTTTAATTGCATTCGTCTTTCCACTGATTAAACCACTTTTAGTGTATTTTGTAGTTCTATCCGGTCTTACGTTCATCGTGTTAACACTCAAAATAGTTACTCCATAAGCAGCTTCAACAGCTTTCTTAATTTGCACTTTATTTGCTTTTTTGTCAACAACGAATCCGAAGCGGTTTAAAACTTCACTTTCTTTGGTTACTTTTTCCGTTACTATAGGCTTAATTATGATGCTCATATCCTATTATTTACTTAAATTTTCTTCAATTATCTCCAAAGAGCTCTCTAAAAGCACTAAATTATTAGCGTTTAATATAGCGTAAGTACTTAATTCTAAGCTACTTACAACGCTAGAGCCTTTTAAATTGCGTGACGACAAATATACATTTTTATTTACATCACCCAACACAAACAGGGATTTTTTATTCTCTAACTCTAAAGCTTTCAAAACATTAATGAAATTTTTAGTGTTTGGCGTTTCAAAATTAAAGTCTTCAAGAACGATAATATTCGACTCTTTTGCTTTGATTGAGAAAGCAGATTTTCTAGCCAAACGTTTCAAGCTTTTATTCAATTTGAATGAATAACTTCTTGGTCTTGGTCCGAAAACTGTTCCACCACCTTTAAACAATGGATTCTTTGCACTACCCGCACGAGCAGTACCAGTTCCTTTTTGTTTTTTAATCTTACGTGTACTTCCCGCTACTTCAGCTCTTTCTTTAGCTTTGTGCGTCCCTTGTCTTTGATTAGCAAGATATTGCTTAACATCAAGGTATACTGCGTGATTGTTTGGTTCTATACCAAATACTGAATCAGAAAGTTGAACTTTTCTTCCAGTATCTTTTCCGTTGAAATCTAATACTTTTGCTTCCATTACTTCTGAATGATTACATAAGAGTTGTTATGACCAGGAACACATCCTTTAATAACAAGTAGGTTCTTTTCAGCCACTACTTTTAAAACTCTAAGGTTTTGAACTTTTACATTGTCTCCTCCCATACGTCCAGCCATACGCATTCCTTTGAATACTCTAGATGGATAAGAAGAAGCTCCTACAGAACCCGGCGCTCTTAAACGGTTGTGTTGACCGTGAGTTGCTTGACCAACACCACCAAAACCGTGACGTTTTACAACCCCTTGAAAACCTTTACCTTTAGACACACCTTGTACATCTACAAATTCTCCTTCAGAAAAAATAGAAACATCAATAAGATCTCCTAATTTTTGCTCTGTTGCGAAATCTTGGAATTCAACGACTTTTTTCTTAGCTACAGTTCCCGCTTTTTTAAAGTGACCTAAAGCCGCTTTTGTGGAATGTTTCTCGTTTTTGTCATCGAAACCAAGTTGCAACGCTTCATACCCGTCAACACCTTTGGTTCTGACTTGGGTAACAACACATGGTCCAGCTTCGATTACTGTACAAGGAATATTCTTCCCGTTCTCGTCGAAAATGCTAGTCATGCCGATTTTTCTACCAATTAACCCAGACATAAATATTAATTATTAATTATTAAATATAAATATAGAACGCAGCTTTTAACCGAATCCTATTTTTTTAAAGTGGTGCAAAAGTATAACTTATTTACACACAAACCAAAAAAATATTTTTCGCTTAAAAACAGCGCCCTTTTCTTACTAGTAAGCTATTTAAACTTTGATCTCTACTTCAACACCGCTAGGCAATTCAAGTTTCATCAAAGCATCAATAGTTTTTGACGAAGATGAATAAATGTCAATTAATCTCTTGTATGACATTACTTCAAATTGCTCTCTCGCTTTTTTGTTAACGTGTGGAGAACGTAGAACTGTAAAAAGTTTTTTGTGTGTCGGTAATGGAATTGGTCCTGTAACAACTGCACCGGTACTTTTTACCGTTTTTACAATCTTCTCAGCAGACTTGTCTACCAACATGTGATCGTAAGATTTTAATTTTATTCTGATTTTTTGACTCATTTTCTTAAAGATTATGCGTTTCCTTTTGCTTTTTTGATAACTGCTTCCGAAATATTAGAAGGCGTTTCAGAGTAGTGTGAAAATTCCATAGTAGATGTTGCTCTACCTGATGAAAGTGTTCTTAACGTAGTAACGTATCCAAACATTTCAGATAATGGCACATCTGCTTTGATGGTTTTTGCACCAGCTCTATCACCCATATCATTCACCTGACCTCTACGACGGTTGATATCACCTACGATATCTCCCATGTTTTCTTCTGGTGTAATCACTTCCATTTTCATGATTGGCTCTAATATAACAGCACCAGCTGCTTTAGCTACCTCTCTATACCCCATTCTTGCTGCAAGCTCAAAAGAAAGTGCATCAGAATCCACCGGGTGGAAAGATCCGTCTAATAAAGTTACTTTCAAACTATCTACTTGGTATCCTGCTAAAGGACCCGTTTTCATAGCTTCTCTAAAACCTTTTTCAACTGATGGAATATATTCTTTAGGAACGTTACCACCTTTTACTGCATTTACAAACTGCAATCCAACTGGAGCTTTACCGTCAACTTCATCTGCCGGTTCAAGTATAAATACGATATCACCAAATTTACCACGACCCCCAGATTGTTTTTTGTAAGTCTCTCTATGTTGTGCTTTCTTAGTAAAAGCTTCTTTGTATTCAACTTGAGGCTCACCTTGGTTTACTTCAACTTTGAATTCACGTCTCATTCTATCAACTAAGATATCTAAGTGAAGTTCACCCATACCAGAGATAATAGTTTGACCCGAAGCCTCATCTGTTCTAACTGTAAAAGTAGGATCTTCTTCCGCTAATTTAGCCAAAGCCATACCCATTTTATCTACGTCAGCCTTAGTTTTAGGCTCAATTGCAATACCAATTACCGGCGCAGGGAATTTCATAGACTCAAGAATAATTGGGTGTTTTTCATCACACAATGTATCTCCAGTTTTGATATCTTTAAATCCAACTGCCGCTCCAATATCACCTGCTTCGATATACTCGATTGGGTTCTGCTTGTTAGCATGCATTTGGTAGATACGAGAAATTCTTTCTTTGTTTCCTGAACGCGTGTTCAAAACATAAGAACCTGCATCTAAACGTCCTGAATAAGCACGGAAGAAAGCTAAACGACCTACGAATGGGTCAGTAGCAATTTTAAAAGCTAAAGCAGCGAATGGCTCTTTAACATCTGGCTTACGCAAAATTTTAGTTTGATCTTCTTCTAATAAATCAGCATCATCAGGATGAATCCCTTGAATACCTTCTTTATCCATTGGAGACGGTAAGTATTTACATACCGCATCTAACATGAATTGAACTCCTTTGTTTTTGAAAGAAGAACCAGCAATCATAGGAATGATAGCCATATCCATTACAGCTGCTCTTAATGCAATGTTGATTTCTTCCTCTGTAATAGAGTTTTCATCTTCCATGAATTTTTCAAGCAAAGTCTCATCATAATCAGCTACTGCTTCAATAAGAATCGATCTGTATTCTTTAACTTCTTCAAGCATATCTTCCGGAATAGGCACAATATCATAAGTTGCCCCTAAACCTTCTTCATGCCATACTATAGCTTGATTTTTAACTAAATCTACAACACCTTTGAAATCATTTTCTTCACCAATTGGCAAAGTGATTGCAACTGCATTTGATTTCAACATATCTCTTACTTGTTGACAAACCATCAAAAAGTTAGAACCTTGTCTGTCCATTTTATTAACGAATCCAATACGTGGCACTCTGTATTGATCTGCTAATCTCCAGTTAGTTTCTGATTGTGGCTCAACACCATCAACAGCACTAAATAAGAAAACCAAACCATCAAGTACACGCAAAGAACGGTTTACTTCAACTGTAAAGTCAACGTGTCCTGGGGTATCGATAATATTAAAGTGATAAGGCAATGTTTCAGGTAAAACTTTACCTTGTGTAGTAGGAAAATTCCATTCACAAGTTGTAGCCGCAGAAGTAATTGTAATACCTCTTTCTTGCTCTTGTGCCATCCAGTCCATTGTTGCAGCACCATCGTGTACTTCACCAATTTTGTGTGATTTTCCTGTATAGAACAATATACGCTCCGTTGTTGTTGTTTTACCAGCATCAATGTGAGCAGCAATTCCTATATTTCTTGTATATTTAAGATCTCTAGCCATTTCTTAAGAATTAAAATCTAAAGTGAGAGAATGCTTTGTTAGCTTCTGCCATTTTGTGAGTATCCATTCTTTTCTTAACAGCAGCTCCTTCTTCTTTAGCCGCAGCTAAACATTCTGAAGCCAACCTTTGAGCCATAGACTTCTCATTTCTTCTTCTAGAATAAAGAATTAACCACTTCATTGCCATAGAAATCTTTCTATCTGGGCGAATTTGCATCGGAATCTGAAATGTAGCTCCACCTACTCTACGACTACGTACTTCTACGTGAGGCATAACATTGGTTAACGCATCTTTCCAAATTTCTAATGATGGTTTCTCTGCATCTTGTTTTTTAGACTCAATGATGTCAATTGCATCATAAAATACTTTAAACGCTGTCGATTTTTTTCCATCCCACATTAAGTTGTTCACAAAACGTGTTACCAGTTGGTCATTAAACCTTGGATCTGGTAAAAGTGGTCTTTTCTTTGCCGCTCTTTTTCTCATGTCTTTTTTTTAATAAAAAGTTATAGGTTATCCGTTAAATGTTATGCGTTATGCGCTTTCAACTTACGTATCCAACCTCTAACTCCTAACTCCTAACCTCTAACTCTTAACGTTTTAAATTACTTTTTTGCTTCTTTTGGGCGTTTTGCTCCGTACTTAGATCTTCTTTGCGTTCTTCCTGCTACTCCTGACGTATCAAGCGCACCACGAACGATGTGATATCTAACTCCTGGTAAATCTTTTACCCTTCCACCCCTAACTAATACTATCGAGTGCTCTTGTAAATTGTGTCCTTCACCAGGGATGTAAGCATTCACTTCATTACCATTTGTCAAACGTACACGCGCTACTTTACGCATTGCAGAGTTTGGTTTTTTTGGTGTTGTAGTGTAAACACGCGTACAAACCCCTCTTCTTTGAGGACAAGAATCTAAAGCAACCGATTTACTCTTCTTAGTTATCTGAGTTCTTCCTGTTCTTACTAATTGTTGAATTGTTGGCATAATTAATACTAAAAATTTCTTATTATATTAAATTCCCGCTTTTTACGGGGTTGCAAATGTAGAAAATATTTTTTACTCTACAAACGTTAATCTATTAATTTTCAATAAGATTATTTTATCATTTGATTTTTATCACAAACAATAGATATTTGCGTTACATTTATTAAAAACACATACTCATTTGAAATCCACTTTTATTTTACTATTCTTTCTGAATTTTTGCCTTAATTGTTCTGCGCAAAATTTTCGATTATTGATAACCGGAAGCAATTCATTAGAAACAAAAACTATAGATTCTCTAAAATACAACACAGAACACAAAAACACGAAATCAATTAGCGAAGAGATAAACAGAGTTTCTGAAAAATTATCCGAAATAGGCTATATAGACAATACCACACATGGATTCACTAAAAAAAAAGACTCAAGTTATGTAGCAAATTTCATATTAGGCAAAAAAGTAAAATCAATACATATATATATAGGTACAAATAATCTACTTAACAACCCCGCAGACCCAGACAAAAAAAAGGACACTTTAGTATTGCCTTATATAGAAATTGATTCTTTTCTAAAACAAACCGTTCAAAAATTAGAACAAAACGGATTCGCATTAGCAAAATTAAAACTAATAAACCTTAAAAGAGTCGATACTGAAATTTACGCTGATTTAAAACTGGAATCAAACGAAAAAAGAACACTAAACTCCATCACAATAAATTACGCAGAAAATAACCGGTCAAACAAATTTCCCAGTGGACATTTAGCACAAATCAACAGAAAATATAAAAACAGCATTTTTAATCAAAAAATAGTAAGTGAAATTTATAATGATTTTGAAAAATTTGGATTTATTAGCCAAGTGAAATATCCTGAAATTTTATTTACAAAAGACACAACGAAAGTTTACGTATATCTTGAGAAAAAAAAATCTAATACTTTTGACGGATTTATTGGGTTCTCCAATAATGAAAATAAAAAAATAACTCTAAATGGCTACTTAGACGTAAAGCTAGAAAATATTTTAGGCTCTGGAGAACAATTATCTGTTTACTGGAAAAGCGATGGAAACGATCAAAAAACATTTAATGCCAGCATTGAGCTTCCTTATTTACTCAAAACCCCAGTAGGATTAAAAGCACAAATTCAATTATTCAGACAAGACAGCACTTTCCAGAACACAAAAACAGCAATTGACTTAAGCTACTTTACAAATTACAACACACGATTTTATCTAGGATACCAAACCACAGAATCAAGTGACATTCAAAATTCAACCGACACTTCGATAAGCGATTTTAGCAATTCCTTTGTAACGTCCACTTTTAATTATATAAAACCTGACTTAGCTAATTTTACTTTTCCAATAAAATCAATTTTTTTAATAACCGCCGGAACCGGAAAACGAGAAATTAACAATCAGTCAGAAAACACCACGAAAAGCAATCAGTTTTTTTTAAACATTCAAGCCACTCATAACTTTAACTTGAATAAAAAGAATATAATCAATATAAATAGTCAGAATTATTATTTACAAAGCAGCAAGTACATCATAAATGAACTTTTTCGTTTTGGAGGATTCAACAGCATAAGAGGCTTTGCTGAAAATAGCTTACAAGCTTACTTTACAACCTCAATACTTACAGAATATCGACACATACTCTCTCCTAATCTCTACGTTCACTCCATTTTAGATTACTGTATCTACAAGAACAAATCTGGCAAAGAACAAACAGACAACACCAAAAAACTTCTAGGCATCGGACTAGGACTTGGGCTACAAACAAAAAACGGCTTACTAAGACTTGCTATAGCAAATGGCAGCACCCACAACCAACAAATAGAAATTTATAACACTATTATCCATATTTGTTATAATGTTAAATTTTAATCACAATGAAAATTAGCGTTTCATTTATTAGGAAAGTTAACAAATTATTAAGAGTTTTGTCACACTAATTCAAAATTTTTAAAAATGAAACTAAAGTTCAATGGGATCTTAGTATTACTAGTAGTACTTATGGCGCAACTAACCTTTGCGCAAGAAAGAGCTGTTTCAGGTGTTGTTTCTGATAATGCAGGATTGCCTTTACCAGGCGTGAGTGTATTAGTGAAAGGAACTAAATCCGGGACACAAACTGATTTTGACGGAAAATATTCCATCAAAGCAACATCAAGCCAAGTCTTGATTTTTAGCTACATTGGAATGAAAACCCAAGAAGTTACAGCTAGTTCAGCTAACTTAAACATCAAACTGAAAGATGATTCTGTAGAACTTGAAGGAGTTGTAATAAACGTATTAGGGGTTGAAGTAAAGAAAAACCAAAATGCTTCAGCCTATTCTAAAGTAAAAGGCACAGCACTTACAAATTCAGGAGAAACATCTCTTTTAAAAGGATTATCTGCCAAGGCATCCGGTGTTAGTATTGTTTCAAGTTCAGGTGATCCTGGGTCTGGCGCTTATATTCAAATTAGAGGACAAAATTCTATTACAGGATCAACGCAACCTTTATTTGTTGTTGACGGTATTCCTATCTCTAGTGATGAGCTCGGAAGTACTGTAGACGGTGTGGGACAACAAAGCAGAATGAATGATATCAACCCGAATGACGTTGAATCTGTACAAGTATTGAAAGGCGCTTCAGCTGCCGCTCTTTGGGGCTATAGAGCCGCAAACGGAGTTGTCCTTATTAAAACAAAAAAAGGAAAGAAAGGAAAAATTTCTGTTGATATAAACTCAAGTGTTTCCTTTGACAAAGTGAATATTAAGATGGATCTTCAAGATCGATTCGGACAAGGTATAAATGACAAAAACATTGGTGAAATAAACCCTGCTACTGGCAGAAGAATAAGAAATAACGCCAATTCCTTTGGAGGCAAAATATCTACCCGAACCGGAAACGACATCTATAAAACTACTGGACCTTATTTTGTTTCTAATAGCGGTAAAATAATTTACCCTGTTGCAAATGGAGGCAAACAAAGCACCGCTAATTACAACGATTCAAACATGGATTCAGTAATTGGAGATGGTTTTTCATTAGACAATCATATTGGTATTAGTGGCGGTGGAGAAAACACCAATTTTTATCTTGGTATAGGAAGCACTAAACAAGATGGTATCATTAGAAATTCTGATTACGAAAGAACCAGTTTAGACTTTACATCTGAATCTAAAATTGGAGATAAAACTAGTTTTAAAAGTAAATTTGGCTATTCAGCTGTTAATTCCAACAGAATACAAACAGGTTCTAACACTAGCGGACTTTTTCTAGGTCTTTATAGAACCCCTGCAGATTTTGACAATTCTGACTATATCGGAACTTATTATGATGCCACTGGAGTTCCTTCATTCAACAGCCACAGAGCTTACAGACAAGAAATCGGTACTTTTGACGGAGATTTAAACCCAAGTTACAACAATCCTCTTTGGACAACCGATGTACAAAAAAATCCCAATACTGTTGACAGATACATTGCCGGTTTCGAGTTAAAACATGATGTAAATAACTGGTTATCCTTGCTAGCAAGGGTTGGTTTAGACGGTTATAGCGACAAAAGAGCTACCTTATTCCCGATAAATTCTTCTGAAAACGCAGGAAATGGTAGCGCTAGTGAAAGTGTAACGGACTTCCAGCAATATAACGTTGATTTTATGGCGTTAGGAAATTTAAAAGTTAACGAAAACATAGGACTTGATTATCTGGCAGGTTTCAATTTTGCAGAAACAAAATACGACCAAAGAGGTGGTTCTTATAAAAACTTTTTAATTGATTCTAATACATTCTCATACGACAATGCATTGATCAACGACAAAACAACCTTTTTAGACAGAACGTATTCAAAATTGAGTGGTGCTTATTTCTCTACAGCATTTGATTACAAAGAATATTTATTCTTGACTTTAGGAGGACGTTTTGAGACATCTTCTTCTTATGATCCAAATATGAAAGTGTATTTTTATCCAACTGCAGAGCTTGGGTATAAGTTTGCTAAAAATTTAAAAAGCGAAACACTTACTGATGGAAAACTACGTCTAACATACGGACAAATCGCCTCTATTCCAAGACCTTATGCCGGAACTACTTATTTCAACTCCGCTGTGGGAACAGAAGGATGGGGACCAAGCTATGATTCTGGAGTTTATAATGGTTCATTCCAAAGAGCTGCAACTAAAGGAAATCCTAACTTGAAACCGGAGATAAAAACAGAGTTTGAAATTGGTGCTGACTTAGAATTTTTCAGAAGAATAAAACTTTCAGGTACATTCTATTCAAATGAAACCAAAGATTTACTTGTTGACGTACCTTTAAACGGCAGTTCTACCTTTAGTGGTCTTTATGGTAATTTTGCCACTATCCAAAACAAAGGAATTGAACTGGATTTCGACGCTAACATTCTCTCTTCCAATTCAGCCGTACAATGGACTATTTTTGGTAACTGGAGTAAAAACACGAATGAAGTGACTAAATTAGAAGGTACAGAATCTTTATTCTTAAATGGTTTTACAGGTTCATCGTCACGTGCTGTCCTTGGTCAACCACTTGGTGTTCTATGGGGCGGAAAGTTTGACAGAGACGCAAATGGAGCAATGATATTAGATGCAAATGGCTTTCCAACAGTTGCCAATGCTGAAGGCGTAATAGGGAATCCTAATCCAGACTGGAGAGGAGCAATAGGAACATCTGTTTCTTATAAAAATTTCAAATTGAGTACCTTATTTGATGCTTCCATAGGAGGTCAGTTATGGGATGGCACAAACGGTGCCTTAACCAACTTCGGTAGAACTTGGGAAACTGCAAATGAGGCAACCCTAACAACACCTTTAAAAAATTATGCCGGAGCAACAATCCCAGCAGGAACCATAAGAGGAAATATTCGTGATTTTGGGGCAGGACCAGTCTTACTTGACCAGTCTTGGTATTCAAGCGTTGGTGGTGGTTTCGGTCCGGTTGGGGAACAATTTGTCAAATCAGCTTCTTGGGTAAAATGGAGAGAATTAACTTTGTCTTATTTATTGAAGTTTGAAAACTCTAAAATTGGAGTTGAAAGTATTACTTTTTCTGGAACGGGAAGAAACTTATGGTTATGGACCGAAGCTAAAGATTTGGGACAAGATCCGGAAACCAATCTTACAGGAGGTTCAAACGGAAGAGGATTACAGTATTTCAATAGTCCAAACTCTAAATCACTTATCTTTAGTGTAAACTTAAAATTCTAAAACATGAAAAATATATTTATAAAAACAGCAAGTTTATGCTTACTGCTCACAACCCTATTTAGTTGTACCGATTATGTGGACGACATGAATGTAGATCCTGATAATTTAACGGATGCCGATGCTAGAAACTTATTTCAAGGTGTACTTTTGGCTAATCAGTTTTTCCAAACAAGTTCAAATACCCGAGAAATAATGATTTGGCTTAATCAGGCTAATGGAGAAAACCGACAATATATTGCTTTAAACGACTGGAACACTTCAACTGCCTCAGGATTTGATGATAGCTGGAATAACGCTTATGTAAACTGTATTGCTCAAGCCAAGTTAACCCAATTAAAAGCGGGACAAGAAGTAAACCCTAATCTAAAAGGTGCTGCTCAGGTCATTGAAGCGCATTGTATGGGAACTGTTACTTCTTTATGGGGAGATGCTCCATATTCAGAGTTAGATATCACCGGACAGAATCTTACCCCTAAATATGATGCACAGGCAACGATTTACAGTAATATCCAGACACTTTTGGATCAAGCCATTGTGAATCTTAATTCAACTTTAGGAAAAGGAATCCCTTCTGACAAAGACATATATTATGCTGGAGATGCTTCAAAATGGATCAAATTGGCTTATTCGCTTAAGGCAAAATTCTATCTTCATGTGAAAGATTATCCAAAAGCAAAAGCAAATGCTTTATTAGGTATCGACAATGCTGATGATGATTTTAAAGCAAAATTTGGAAACGCCAGTTACCAAGATTTTAATCCTTTTTATTCTTTCTTAGTTTATGACAGGGATGATTATATGTCAGGTGACAGCTACGCTGCCAGACTTCTTGACCCATCCGCAGCTTTATACAGAGGAAATGCAAAAACGGATGAATCTGCAAGATATGCTTTTACATATAATGAGGAATACTTTTCTCCTTACGGATTAAATATTTACAGTACAGACTATTTTTCACCAGATCCTATTACAGAAATGGAAAAAGGTAAATTTGGTAGTGATTCTCCAATGCCGATGGTTACTTACGGAGAAATGTTATTGATTATTGCCGAATCGGACGCAAGAACTTCATTTGCAACAGGTTTAACTTCTTATAACAATTACAGAGCTTTGCTAAATACTGGTTATTCAATAGGGGTAATAAATGCAGGTTATGATAGCGAAACATTCAGTTATGCTGCTTATACTGCTCTAGATTTTGCTCCTACAGGAATGGAGAATGTATCTGGAACTCTTACAGCTCAGAATGCCTTATTAAGAGAAATATTCCAAGAAAGATACATCTACTTTATGGGTAACTACGAAAGCTTTAATGATTTTGGAAGATCAAACAACATGGCAGGAATACAATTGAAACCAGGTAATGCAGGAACTCCGGAACGATTTTTATATCCGCAGGTAGAGATTAATGCGAATCCAAACACGCCTAGTCCAATTCCTACAATGGTTACAAAAACACCAGTACACAATTAATAGAATTTACAAAATAAATCTAAAAACCACCACCTAAAAAGTGGTGGTTTTTTTATATCTTTGCACCATGGAAAAAGAACATCAAATATTCGGGATTAGAGCAATAATTGAAGCAATACAAGCGGGCGCAACGGTAGACAAAGTTTATATTCAAAAGGAAGCAAGCAGCGAACTGATGAAAGACTTGATGAAAGTGATGAAGCGTGGTAATATTAACTTTTCTTATGTTCCTGTTGAAAAACTGAACAGATTGACCCCTAATAATCATCAAGGTGCTGTGGCAACTGTCTCTCCCATTTCCTTTTTTGACTTAGAATCTTTGATAGAATCGGTAATCGAAAATGGAAAAAAACCACTGTTTTTGATTTTAGACCAAATATCAGATGCCCGTAATTTTGGTGCTATCATCAGAACTGCAGAATGCACAGGCGTAAATGGTATAATTGTTCAAAAAGCAGGCTCAGCTCCTGTTAATGGCGATACTGTAAAAACATCTGCCGGAGCAGTATTCAACATTCCAATTTGTAAAGTAGAACACATCAAGGACGCTATTTTTCTTTTACAGGCAAGCGGTATAAAAACCGTAGCAGCTACCGAGAAAACAGATCAAAATATTTATGATATTAATCTAAACGAACCCGTTGCAATCATTATGGGGTCGGAAGACCGTGGCGTAAATCCATCAGTTCTTAAAATTGTTGACGAGAAGGCTAAACTTCCAATGTTTGGAACTATTGGTTCATTGAATGTATCAGTAGCTTGTGGTGCTTTTTTATATGAAGCGGTAAGACAACGATCTTAGATTGCTGGACTTCTTAGATTTTTAGGCTCTTACACCCTCTAAACTCCTTACTGAAAATGAATCAAGACTCCGGTTTTGATTCATTTTTTTTATCTGTGACAATCTCATAATCTACTGGAAAATTAGATGTGTAATAGGATGGAAATTCCTGCTGTTCTTCATTTTCTTCAATTTTTGGGATATTTTCAAAATTTCCATTGGCATCAAATCGCTGCATAAATTTATCTTCTGAAGCATCAAAATCCGGGTGTTCCCAATCATACTTAATGACTTTCTTATACTCCGGAGTTTTATAAACCAACGAAAGAAAAAATCCCGTAAGTAATCCTCCCAAATGGCCTTCCCAAGAAACAGATTTATTTCCTGTTATCTCAGGACTAGGAAAAACATACCAAACCAAGCCTCCATAAACAACAATTACGGCTAGTGACAAAGCTACCAATCTATTGTATTTAGTTTGTATGCCTTTAAAAAAAACAAAGCTAAAGAGGACATAAATTAATCCGCTTGCCCCTATGTGGTAATTATCTCTGCCAATAACCCAAGTAATAAATCCCGATATTAAAATTCCGTATCCAATAACTCTTATCGATTGATCCGCATAAAAAAATTGCAGAGCTGCCAATAAAATCAGCAAAGGAATCGAATTATTATAAAGATGCTCCATATCAGCATGAATAAATGGGCTTAGAAAAACACCTTGTAAACCTGAAAAAGTTCTTGGATAAATACCATTTTGCACAAAGTCAAAATCAAATCGTATTTCGAGCCAAAAAACAAACCACAGCAATACCACAAAAAAAAGAGGTAGTCCAATAACTGAATTGGTAAATTTAAAATGCTTTTCCATGAATAGTGTGAAGTTTTATGTTCAAGTCTTAATTCAAAAACTTCTCCAAAAGCAATTTAATGCTATTTTGTCATATTTAAACTGAAAATGCATTTTTTAATACGATTGCCTAGCCCAG
Organism: Flavobacterium glycogeni; assembly: GCF_048286775.1. Taxonomy (NCBI): domain Bacteria; kingdom Pseudomonadati; phylum Bacteroidota; class Flavobacteriia; order Flavobacteriales; family Flavobacteriaceae; genus Flavobacterium; species Flavobacterium glycogeni. The sequence goes on along the minus strand of NZ_JBLVPV010000013.1, from coordinate 14,436 downwards.
TCCCGACGCTTCGGGAGAAAGGGCCTTTTATATCTCGTTTTTTCAACGAGATACAAAAGATATAGTGTATCCCGAAGCTTCGGGAGAAATAGCTCCTATCAAAACAAATTTTGACAATCTCAGACAAGTTCAGATTAAAAAAAAACAGTAATTTTACGTTATGGAAGCACCACTTGCAGAACGCATACGACCACAAAAATTAGAAGACTACATCAGTCAATCCCATCTTGTAGGACCAAATGGCTCATTGACGCAACAAATTGCAAAAGGAATTATTCCGTCATTAATTTTTTGGGGACCACCCGGAACAGGAAAAACAACTTTGGCACAAATTATTGCACAAGAATCAAAACGACCATTTTATATTTTGAGTGCCATCAATTCGGGTGTCAAAGATATTCGTGACGTGATTGAAAAAGCGAAGCAAAGCGGTGGTTTATTTACTGCTAAAAATCCTATTTTATTCATCGATGAGATTCATCGTTTCAGCAAATCGCAACAAGATTCCCTGCTGGCAGCAGTAGAAAAAGGTTGGATTACACTTATTGGCGCCACTACAGAAAATCCCAGTTTTGAAGTTATTCCCGCATTACTATCCCGTTGTCAGGTTTATATTTTGAATGCTTTTACCAAACAAGATTTAGAGTCTCTGCTGGAACGCGCTATGAAAACAGACAGTTATTTGTCTACAAAAAATATTGTTTTAAGCGAAACAGAAGCCCTACTGAGACTTTCCGGTGGTGATGGACGCAAACTATTAAATATTTTTGAACTTGTCGTAAATGCGTCTAATGAAGACGAAATTTTAATCACAAATGATCGTGTTTTCGCTTTGGTACAACAAAACACCGTTTTGTATGACAAAACCGGTGAACAACATTATGACATTGTATCCGCTTTTATAAAATCAATTAGAGGAAGTGATCCTAATGGCGCTGTTTATTGGCTAGCCCGAATGATTGAAGGCGGCGAAGATGTAAAATTTATTGCCAGAAGAATGCTTATTCTAAGCAGTGAAGATATAGGAAATGCTAATCCAACGGCTTTTATTATGGCTAATAATACTTTTCAGGCTGTTGCTACAATTGGATATCCTGAAAGTAGAATTATTTTGAGCCAGTGCACCGTTTACCTCGCGACTTCGCCCAAGAGTAACGCTTCGTATTTAGCCATCGGAACGGCTCAACAACTTGTTAAACAAACTGGGGATTTACCGGTTCCTATTCATTTACGCAATGCACCAACAAAATTAATGAAAGAATTAGGCTATGGTGAAGAATACAAATATTCGCACGATTACACCAATAATTTTGCGGAACAGGAATTTTTACCTGAAGCGCTAAGCAAAACCCCAATATATGTCCCTGGAAACAACTCTAGAGAAAATAGCATCCGGGAATTTCTTAAAAACCGTTGGAAAGATAAATACGGGTATTAAATCCCATAAAAAAATGTCTTGATTTCTCAAGACATTTTTTTATGAAACTATTTTCGATAACAGATTTCTGAAGTCTAAAACTTAACGGCTACTTTTTCAGAAATTAATTTATCGTTTTGATAATATTCAAAATACCACTGATTGTCTTTTAGAATTAATGACCCTTGAACCGTGTCTTTAATTGCGATAAAGGAATTCGACTGAGAGGTTTTTAATAACTTCATAATAACTTTTGGCGTGTTATCGATTAATTGAAAACCAGTAGCCGTAGGTTGTGCATACAGCAAATTAGAATCCGCAAGTACAGTATTAACTACAACGGACTCACTTACCACATTCGCAACTACAGCAACAGGAGCTGGCATCGGTTTAACAACTTCCGGTTGTATAGCAGATTGAACTTTCACGGTCGCACTTCCGTTGTATTTATATTTCAACTCATAAAGAGACCGGAAGGCTTCGTTCAACGCTTCGGTATAAGCGACTTGATACTCCTTTTCCTTACTTTTTCCGGTTATGGATTGGAAAATTATCTTGCCATAACAATCCTTCATCGTTATAAAAAGCTTAGTCGTCAAAAAGCCACTTTCTTTTACCACATCAATATACAATAAATTACATCTGTCATTATATTCACTGGGCATAGTTTCACTGGCATAGAATGACACAAAACCTGCTTTATTTAGATTAAACTTAGTCATTGTTGTCAATCGATATTGATTTTCGCTTTTAAGGAAATCGTATTTAACTGGAATTATTACCGCTTTGTAATCGTTTACAGATTGAGAGTAGGAATAACTAACAATCAATAGTAACAAGAATAGGAATTGTTTTTTCATCTTTATAAATATTTTTTAAGTTCTAATAAATGATTAATTTGTTTAATATGCTGTTCAACCTGTATTTTACTTTCATTAAAAAAAATAGCATCTAATCCGGAGTCAAGAGCACCCTGAACATCTGCATCTAAGCTATCCCCTATCATGATGCTGTTCTCTTTTTTGGTTTTGGCCAAATCTAAAGCATAATCAAAAATAATGGGATTTGGTTTTTTTACTCCAGCCATTTCAGAATTTGTGATGGTTTGAAAATAACTCCCGATGTTAGAATTATTTATTTTTTTGTATTGAACCGCGGCAAATCCGTTAGTAATTATATGGAGATTATATTTTTGATTCAAATAGTCTAACACTTCAATTGTTCCATCAAAAAGATGATTGTTTTCGGGTAAAAAACGAATATAATCATTTGCTATAGCATCAATTTCCTCATCAGAAATCGAATAATCAAGAGCATCAAAAGAATATTTCAATCGATTGTAACGCAATTCAGCATGCGTGATTTTATCATATTGATATAGCTTCCAACATTCTTGATTTATCGGCACATATTTTTCAATAAATACTTTAGTCTCAATTGCGGGATGACTTTTATTAAAAATAGTCTCAAATGTCAACTCTGAATTTTTATCAAAATCCCAAAGTGTATGATCTAAATCAAAGAAAACATCAGTTATTATAGTATGCTTCATTTTAATTTTTAAAATATTCCTTCATCAACAAAGCTAAAATAATTAGTTTCAGTCACAATCAAATGATCTAAAACTTTTATTTCTAAACTATCGCCTGCCAATTTTAATTTTCTTGTAATCTGTTTATCCGTATCACTTGGAATCAAAGCTCCCGAAGGATGATTATGACACAAGATTAATCCAGTCGCGCCCATTTCAAGTGCCGTTTTAAAAACGATGCGAACATCTACTAAAGTTCCGGTGATTCCGCCTTTGCTCAATTGGGACTTCGAAATAACCTTATTCGAATTATTCAAATAAATGATCCAAAATTCCTCGTGTGGCAATTCACCAATAATAGGCTGCATGATTTCGAAAATTATTTTACTGGAAGTAACTTTCATTAATTCCACCGCATCTTCAGCCCTTCTTCGTCTTCCTAATTCTAAAGCAGCAATAATGGAAATTGCTTTCGCTTCCCCAATTCCTTTGAAATTCATTAATTGCGAAATGGATAATTTCCCTAACGCATTCAAATTATTCTCTACGCTTGCTAAAATCCTTTTACTCAAATCAACCGCCGATTCGTTTCTGCTTCCTGAACCAATCAAAATGGCAATCAATTCAGCGTCACTCAAAATACTTTTGCCTTTCAGCATTAGTTTTTCACGCGGCTTGTCATCTTCAGACCAATTCGTTATAGGGAAAAAGAAATTTTCAGCCATTGATTTTGTGTTTAAATTTGTTTTCGCATGCAAATACTATTTTCTAAACCCACATAAGGTTCGTAATTATCAACTATACTATATCCTGTTTTTTGATATAAAGCGATGGCTTCCTTTTGTTTGTGTAATGTTTCCAAAACAGAAAACGAATATCCTAAATCATGTGCCCAAAGTTCTAATTCTTGCAAAATCTTTTGAGCCAAACCCATTCCTCGAGCTTCAGAAGAAACAAACATACGCTTTATTTCAATTGCATTTTTATCGTATTTTTTAAAGCAACCACAAGCCACTGCTTTGTCCTCCAAATAAATAACAACAACATTCAGATTTAATTCAATGATATTATTACCCCAATAATTTGTTTTTAATTCCGGATAACGCTCCCACAAACTTTTATCTAATGCTGTGATGAGAGTAATGAAGTCCGGATTTTCACTTGTAGTTTTAGAAATTCTTATAGTGTCATTCATATCACTTTTTACTTTACCAATTCTTTTACTTCATCAAAGTTCAATCCGCCATAATTACCGGAACTCATCAACAACAAAGCCGAATTTTCAAGATTCAAGTTGAATAAATAGTCTTTGAAATCTTTTGGATTGGTATAAATAATTAAATCTTCACGATTAAAAGATTTAGCAATTTGTTCGTACGTAACTTCTTCAAGCTGTTTGATTTTTACTGCATCGGGCGAATAGAAAACTACCGCTTTATCGGCATACTCTAATGCTCCTTCATATTCTTTCAGGAATTCTGCATTCAAACTGCTATAGGTATGCAATTCTAAACAAGCCACCAAAGTTCTGTTTGGATATTGCTCTTTTACCGCTTTTGTAGTTGCGGCAACTTTACTTGGTGAATGGGCAAAATCTTTATAGGCCACTTTTGTTTTGCTTTCAGCAATTTTTTCCAATCGTTTTGATGCGCCTTTAAAACTGGCAATAGCTTCATAAAAATCAGCTTCATCAACTCCCATATTTTGACAAATCCATTTGGCACCAGCCAAATTATTAAGATTATGTGCTCCAAAAACTTCAATTGGCATATCACCTTCGGGTGTTTCTAGAAGTGTCACACCATCATTAACAGCATATTTTGGAGTATGATATGCTAGTTTTCGAATTGGGTTCGTAGCAGCTTCGGACACTCTTTTTACTTCAGCATCATCTTCGTTATAAACGAGGATCCCACCATTGGTAATTTTACCAATAAAAATTTCAAACTGTTCTACGTAATTCTCATACGTTGGAAAAACATTAATATGATCCCACGCAATCCCTGAAATTAGGGCAATATTTGGTTGATACAAATGAAATTTGGGTCTTCGGTCAATTGGCGAAGACAAATATTCATCCCCTTCCAAAACGATAAAATCATTCTCTTCCGTAAGATGCACCATCGTATCGAAACCCTCCAGTTGCGCGCCAACCATATAATCAACCGCTATATCGTGGTAATGCATCACATGTAAAATCATAGAAGTTATCGTCGTTTTTCCATGAGAACCGCCAATGACAACACGTGTTTTGTTTTTGGATTGTTCGTAAAGAAATTCAGGATAAGAGTATATTTTCAACCCTAATTCTTGTGCTTTTAATAATTCAAGATTATCAGCTTTTGCATGCATCCCAAGAATTACCGCTTCAATAGCTGACGTTATTTTTTCAGGAAACCAGCCTAATGCTGGAGGTAAAATCCCTTTTTTGTCTAATCTTGATTTTGATGGTTCAAAAATCGCATCGTCACTTCCTGTAACTTGATATCCTTTGTTGTGTAGTGCTAAAGCCAGATTGTGCATGGCGCTTCCGCCAATAGCTATAAAATGTGTACGCATTCTAATTATTTTGGTTTAAGGTTGTTGTATTCAAGATCAATTAAATCTCCCCTGAACTTTATTATTATATGATTCTAAGACTGTTTTTGCTTTTTCAGGCTCCCTCATTTTGTTCTTGTACAAGTTAGCTAACTTTTGATAACTTGTTTTTGAACCTCCTGCAAGTATAGCTTTTCTATACTGTTGTTCCGCAACTCTATATCTTTTAAAATATTCTTCAATATGACCTCTTGACAAATAACCGTCAACTGGAGACAATCGCAATAATTCATTTGAATATTTTATTGCTTTAGACTCACTTCCTCCTACAATTCCTGGCAATTGAATGTATATTTCTATCAAAGCCCAACGCGATTCAATGTGTTTTGGATTAAGGCTTATGGCTTTTTCAAAAGAGCCTTTGACTTCATCAATCATTCCAAGCGCCTTAAATTTATTCGATTCTTTGGCTTTCATCCCTAAAGCGCCACCATATTTATAATGATAATTAGCCTCTGATGGTTTTAAAACTTTCAGCTTTTTGTAATAAATAACAGCTTTATCCCATGATTTATAATAACCCGCAATATCTCCTAAATATTCTATTGTTTTCAAATCTGAAGAATTTGTTTTCAATACAGATTCAAAGACCAACTCGGCCCGATCTATTTTATCAGCCTTATATAGTTTTTCTGCTCTGTCAAAATCAGATTGTGCCCACATCATAACCGGTAGGAATAAAAATAAATAAAGAATCTGTTTCATTGTCCAAAAATAAGGAAATTTTGAAGTATTAAACAGATTTTTTTATTCATAAAAAAGTGAACAAACAAAATAATACTGAGAGAAATAATAATAAACAAGAAACAGTATCATAACATAGAGTGATTAATTTGGCCAAAACAAATTATGAAAAAAAAGATAAAAATTCCTTTAGTTGTATTTAGCGATGTACACTTAGGAACATACGGCTGTCAAGCTAAAGAATTACTGCTATATTTTAATCAATTCAACCAAAAATGCTGGTTTTAAATGGGGATATTATCGATATGTGGAGTTTTAGCAAAAGCTATTTTCCAGAATCACACATGAATGTATTGAGACAAATCATAAAAATGTCAAATCAAAAAATCCGTTTTATTTACATTACCGGAAATCATGGGAGCAACGAAGACAAAATCATCAATAATATTGTTATCAAAATCTTATCCTAGCTATTTTAAATGCCTTCTTTCTAAATAAAATCACATGAAAATATTTTATGCCATTCAGGCAACGGGCAATGGTCACATCAGCAGAGCGATACAACTATATCCTTATCTGCAAAAATTTGGCGAAGTTGATTTTTTCATGAGTGGTAACAATGCCAGTCTGGATGTCAATTTACCTATAAAATTCAAAAGCGAGGGTTGCAGCCTGCATTATAGTAAATGTGGCGGTTTGAATTACTGGGATATTGCCAAAAACATCAAACCAAAACAAATATATAAAGACGCGAATTCTTTACCGCTTAAAAACTATGACGTGGTCATCAATGATTTTGATTCGATTACTTCTTTGGCTTGCAAATTACAAAAGGTACATTCAATACAATTTGGACATCAGGCAAGTTTTATATCCCCTTTGACTCCCAGACCTGAAAAAAAGAGCATTATGGGAGAAATGATTCTGAAACATTATGCACCCTCTCCACAATATATTGGATTGCATTTTGACAAATACGACTCCTTTATACTTCCTCCAATTATTAAAGATGAAATCATAAATGCAGTACCAAAAAACAAAGGCCATATTACCGTTTATCTACCTTCTTTTCAAAAGGATTGTTTAGAAAAAGCATTCAACAAACTTCCAAACTTCCATTTTCATTGGTTTTTGAATGATGTGCAAACCAAACATACGATAAAAAACGTTACTTATTTCCCCGTTAATCAAGAGTACTTCAATAAAAGTCTCATCAATTGCGAAGGAATTATTACCGGCGGAGGATTTGAAACGCCTGCTGAGGCATTGTATTTAGAAAAAAAAATACTTTCGATTCCCATTCGGAAGCATTATGAACAAGAATGCAATGCAGCAGCGCTCAAAAAAATGGGTGTTCCTGTTCTTTATGATGTTGGAGATGATTTTTATTTAATAATAGGGAATTGGCTTGATTCCGCTATAAAATACCCGAAGATACAAGCCAATAACATCCCTGAAACCTTGCAATTTTTATTTGACACTTATAACAGTAAACAACACTTATAAAAACAAAAAAAGGCGCTCTTTTCAGAACACCTGTTTGTATAAAAATTTAAAATGTTAATCATTCAACATTTTCCATAATTTGTCTTTCAACTCTGTCAAACCTTGTTGCGCAACAGAAGAAATAAACATATAAGGAATGTCTTTGAAAGCAACATCTAGTTCTACTTTTAGCTCAGCTTTTAACTCATCATCAAGCATATCGCATTTTGAAATGACCAACAAACGCTCTTTGTCGAGCATTTCCGGATTGTATTTTGTCAATTCGTTTACCAAAATATCATATTCCGCTTTGATGTCCGGAGTATCAACAGGAACTAGAAAAAGTAACGTTGAATTACGTTCAATATGACGTAAGAAATAATGCCCCAACCCTTTTCCTTCGGCAGCTCCTTCTATAATTCCGGGAATATCTGCAATTACAAAAGATTGAAAATCTCTGTACGCTACAATTCCAAGATTTGGTTTTAAGGTCGTAAAAGGATAATCTGCAATTTTTGGTTTAGCTGAAGTCAATACTGACAATAGCGTTGATTTTCCTGCATTAGGAAAACCTACCAAACCTACATCAGCCAACACTTTTAATTCTAAAATCACATCCATTTCTGAGCCAGGTAATCCAGGCTGTGAATATCTAGGTGTTTGATTAGTTGAACTTCTAAAATGCCAGTTTCCTAAACCACCTTTTCCTCCGCGAGAAAGTACTTGTTTTTCACCATCTTCGGTAATTTCAAATAATATTTCTCCGGTTTCTTTATCTTTTACTACCGTTCCTAGCGGAACTTCGATGTATTTATCATCACCATCAGCACCTGTACTTCTGTCACCACTACCATCTCCACCATTCCCAGCTTTAATATGACGCGCAAATTTAAGATGAAACAATGTCCAAAGCCCTTTGTTTCCTACAAGATAAACATGTCCTCCACGACCACCATCTCCCCCATCTGGTCCACCTTTTTCAATAAACTTTTCTCTATGCAAATGCGTAGATCCTTTTCCTCCTTTTCCGGAAGAAACATATATTTTAACGTAATCTACAAAATTCCCTTCAGTCATTTTTTTTAATTTCAGATTTCAGATTTCGGATTTCAGATTGAAAAAATTCAAAAAGCTATCAGTCTCCTGTCCTCTATTTTTATTATTAATTATTTAAGTGCTTTCACCATCACTTTATCAATCTTCACTCCATCCATATCGATGACTTCTAACTCAAATTTTTGCCAAATCAATTTTTCTCCTTGTTTTGGAATATGAGACAGTTCCGTCATTATTAATCCACTCACCGTGGTTACTTCGTAATCATTCCTTAATTCGTCTAATTCGAAATAAGTCAAGAAATCATGCAGTGAATAATGCCCGTCAACCAGCCATGTTCCATCTTCTCTTTCAATCAGCTGGAAATCATCTTTATAAAATTCTGAAGCATCACCAACCAAGGCTTCCAGAATATCATTCAGAGTGATTACACCTTGAAAAACGCCATACTCATCAGAGACAAATGCATAATGAATACCTGTTTTTTTGAAGTTTTCTAAGGCTATATAAGCGGTAGTTTGCTCCATCATAAAAGGAGCTTCGGTCATTATATCAGCCAAAATGAAGTTTTCGTTTTCAAAATGGGCAAAAATATTTTTCAGATTAACGACTCCAACAATATCATCATAATTTTTACCGTAAACTGGGTAAATAGAATGTAATTCTTTGAGCATAAATTCCTTAACCTGTTCTTTATCAGAATGCAAAGGTAAAAAAACCACCGACTTCCTGTGCGTCATCAATGAGTTTATTTTTCGGTCTCCAATATGAAAAACGCGCTCTACAATATCTTGCTCTATTTCCTGTACTTCTCCACCTTCTGTCCCTTCTTTGATAATCGCTTTTATTTCTTCTTCGGTAACTTTACCATCCGATGTAGGTTTTATTTTTAAAATACCCAACAAAAAGTCGGTCGAATGAGTCAACATCCAAATAAATGGAGCTGTAATAATCGAAACTATTTTCATAGGCATTGCAACCGCTTTTGCAATAGATTCCGGATGATTCAAACCAATTCTTTTTGGCAACAACTCCCCTAAAACCAAGGAGAAAAAAGTCAAAATTACCACTACTATTCCTACTGCAATAGGATGTCCATAAGGTTTTAGCATTTCGAATCCACTAACAAAGGTTTCGACATCGGTAGTTATTTTAGCACCACTATATATACCGGTAAGAATTCCTATAAGCGTCATTCCTATTTGTACCGTTGACAAAAATTTGTTTGGCGAATTGGCCAAATCCAATGCGATTTTAGCACTTTTATTTCCTTTTTTTGCTGCGGTCTCTAATCTGTTTTTCCGTGCCGAAATCAATGCGATTTCTGACATAGAGAAAACCCCATTTAATAGTATTAGAAAAAATATAATTAGTATTTCCAATTTTTTTTTTATTAGTTAGGTGTTATGCGTTATGTGTTATGCGTTTTTCACCCGCATAACCCTTAACCCTTAACTTTTGCTTCTAATCCATCGATCACATTGCTCACTCTTTCGGTAATTTCAGCAATGGAACCTATTCCATTTACTGCGTGAAATTTCCCTTGCTCCTGATAATAATTCATTAAAGGAGCTGTCTTTTCATTGTATTCCTGATAGCGATTTCTGATTTTTTCTGCATCTTGATCGTCAACTCTACCACTTGTTTTCCCTCTTTCCAATAAGCGTTGCACTAGAATTTCGTCATCTGCTTCAAGCGCAATTGTTGCAGCAACTTGAGAACCTATTGAAGTAAGAAATGCGTCTAAAGCTTCGGCCTGTGAAATTGTTCTTGGATACCCGTCAAACAAAATTCCGTTTGTATCCGGATGTTTATTTACCTCATCAATTAGCATTTTTGTTGTCAATTCATCCGGCACTAAATCGCCAGCATCCATGAATATTCTTGCTTGTTTGCCTAGTTCTGTATCGTTTTTTAAATTAAAACGAAATACATCACCGGTGGATATATGTGTTAATTTGTATTTTTCCTTCAAAAACTCTGCTTGAGTTCCCTTACCTGCTCCTGGTTTTCCAAATAAAACAATGTTAGTCATTTTTTAAAGTTATGTGTTATGCGTTTTTTTGTTATGTGTTTTCTGTTAGGTGTTATGTGCTTTCAACCCTTAACTTTTACTCTTTCAATTTATATACTTCTGGTAAATTTCTTCCTAGTCCATTATAGTCTAAGCCGTAGCCAACAATAAATTTATTTGGAATTCTAATCCCAACATAATCTATTTTTATGTCTTTTGTGTATGCTTCCGGTTTGAAAAAAAGTGTCGCTATTTTGAAATGTTTAACATTTTGTTTTTTGAATAATGCTTTCAATTCTACTAAAGTATTCCCGGTATCTACAATATCTTCTATTATAATAACAGAGCGCCCGGTCAAATCCTGGTTCAGCCCTATTAATTGTTTTACTTCGTTTGTTGTAGAAGTTCCCTCATATGATGCCATTTTTATGAACGAGACTTCACATGGTTTTGTATACAGTTTCATGAAATCAGAAACTACCATAAAAGCGCCATTCAATACCCCAACAAATACCGGTGTTTCATCAGCAAAATCGTCTTCAACTTGTGCCACCATTTTTGCGATGGCAAATTCAATTTCTTTAGCAGAAATAAACGGAACAAATTGTTTATCGAGAAGTTGTATCATTATTTTCGTGTTTAAAATAATGGGCAAAGATACAGAATTCGGATTTGACAATTGATACTTGATCCTAAATTTGTATTTTTAAATCAAATTATAAGAGAGATGCCTACTGAATTACAAAAAAACCTTGATTCCCTTAAAGCGTACAGAGAAACCCGACTAAAAATAGCACACCATATTTTAGAGAATCCGAATTTTCTTGACGAGTTAATTACAATTTGTTTTACTGTTTCTGATAAAAATTCGCATAAAGCCTGTTGGATTTTAGAATTTGTATCTTATGAAAAGTTAAAATGGTTGCAACCGTACATGGATTTTTATTGCGAAAACATTGGAAAACTAAAAGACGAAAGTGCGATTCGACCGATGGCGAAAATTTGTCAGCTTCTGGTGACTTCTCATTTCAAAAACAAAGAAATACAACTTTCAGAAAATCATCTGCAAAAAATTACGGAAACCTGCTTTGACTGGTTAATAAACGACACTAAAGTGGCCTCAAAATGCTATTCTATCCGAACCTTATACGTATTAGGAAAGTATTTTGATTGGATTCATCCTGAACTACAAATTATTCTTGAACAAAATTACACAAATCATTCGGCAGCCTATAAAGCAGTAGCTCGAGAAATTTTGAAGAAAATAAAATAGCATTAACTATCCCTTTCTCTCCAATTTAAACAACTTGGGTAACCGTTCAAAAAAAAGAGGCTGCCTAATAAATAGACAACCCCCTTCTGTTTTTAAATTAGACTGACAAAATAAAGACTATTTCAAAAGTTTTTTTTTGATAGTCTTATTAAAACTTAAAGCGAATAAAAAATTCATTTGTGTTTTTTGCGCTTGCCAATTCTGTTCTGGTACTTACCTCATAAGCATAACCTACCATCATGCGCTTGCTTATTGTGAAATCAACTATGCCCGCAAAGGCTTCATCAGTTCGATACATAGCTCCAATTTCAAAATTATTTTGAATCTGAATCATCGAGTTAATATCGATAGAGACTGGGGCGCCATTAACATATCTTAGCATAAATGAAGGCTTTAATACCAAAGACGCATCTGAGTTCAAGTTAAAATCATATCCTCCACTCATGTAAATATGGGGTCTGTCAGTTGCTACAGAAGCATATCCATCCTCATTTTTAGCTCTTTCCGTATTTAATATTCTGGGTACAGAAAGCGAAACAAAGAATTTTTCGTTTTTTAACAAAGCCCCTACACCTACATTGGGATTAAAATGATTCATAGATTCCAAGGCAGGATCAGATTGCGACAAATAAGTTTGAAGTCCCGATGTATTTACATCGTAAAAATTACCTCCTGCTTTAAATCCCAAGTATAAGTCCATGGTCTCATCCATTTTTAACTTATACGAAAAATCAATTCCTAACATGGTTTGTTTTTCGATAAACGTTTTATCCCTAACCATAGAAATCCCTAATCCTAAATTACTCCCCACATTTGTACCAAAAGAAACTGCCTGAGATTCTGGCGCATCCTTGATTCCTGTCCATTGTCTTCGGAACGAACCCGTAACAACCGTTTCACCATCCACTCCCGCATAAGCTGGGTTTATCATATTCATATGATACCTGTACATGGTAAAAGTACTTTCCTGCTGAGCGAAAAGGGCACTACTTAAAAGCAGCAGTGCTCCTGCCAATATATTTTTAACTATTTTCATGTCTTTCGTTTTCTTATTTTACGACTATCTGTTTATGTATATCCAACCTTCTTTATCTACTGTACCATCACCTTCAAAATCGATTTGATAATAATACGAACTTCCTTCAGGTAACAACTGGCTATTGTTTTTGCTATGACCATCCCAATCATTTTGGTAATTTCTGGCAGAAAAAACCTCTGTTCCCCAACGATTGAAAACGCGTACCATTGAGTTAGGATGATTTTCGATATTGTAAATAACCCAAGTATCATTAACTCCATCTCCGTTTGGAGTTACAGCCTCTGCTACATTAATCTCGATCAAATCACAAAGATCCCCCAGACCATCATGATCGCGATCTTCCTGATTGGGATTGTAAGTCATCGGACAGTTATCTACCGTGTCTAGAATTCCATCATTGTCATCATCATCATCACAAACATCACCAAGAATGTCTTGGTCGTTATCCGCTTGATTCGCATTCGCTATTAAAGAACAGTTGTCATTACCATCTAATACTCCATCATTGTCGTCGTCATCATCACAATTGTCTTTGATTCCATCAGAATCATTGTCGCCAAATGTATTAACAACCGTTACCACCGCAGAAGCCGTTGCTACATTACCTTTGACATCTCTTACAGTCAGAATAACCGTATTAGCTCCTACATTGGCACAACTAAAAGTAAGTTTACTTAAACTGATTGAAGCAATTCCGCAATTATCAGTTGATCCATTATTTATTTGAGCTGCAGTTATCGATGCATTTCCAGAAGCATCCAATTGAACCGGGATGTTTTTTGTCAAAACAATTGGAGCAACTTTATCTTCAATAGTTACCGTCGCTGTTTGAGTAGCAACATTTCCGTTTACATCTGTCGCTTTCAAAGTAACCGTATTGGCTCCGACATTCGCACAAGTAAATACATTAGGCGAGACACTTAAAGTAGCGATTCCGCAAGCATCCGTTGCACCAGCGTTTATATCACCCGCAACGATCGATGCATTTCCTGTAGTATTAAGTTGAACTGTAATGTTTTTTGTAAGAACAACTGGAGCAACTTTATCTTCAACTGTTACTGTCGCCGTTTGAGAAGAAACGTTTCCGTTTACATCAGTAGCGGTCAAAGTAACTGTGTTGGCTCCGACATTGGCGCAAGTAAATGAAGTTTTGTCTAATTCCAATAAATCAATTCCACAAGCATCAGTCGATCCATTGTTTACGTCAGCAGGAGCAATTGTCGCATTTCCTGTAGCATCCAATTGAACTGTAATATCTTTTGTAGCAACAACTGCCGCAACTTTATCTTCAACCGTTACCGTCGCCGTTTGAGAAGAAATGTTTCCGTTTACATCAGTA
>NZ_JBLVPV010000012.1:0-116445 GCF_048286775.1 Flavobacterium glycogeni | reverse complement strand
CCTTAATCACCAAAATTTTTGCATGTGCCATAATTACTGTTATAATATAGTCCAAATTTACCATAAAAAAACCAATTATCAAAATTGGTCTATATTATATTTTCGTTTGGTATTAATTGCATTGAACAATAAAAATGTTACCAATTTAGGCTTATTTGGAGCAAATCCATTCGGCAGAATTGACCAAAACATTAGAGATTATAGAAAAAGTGCAGAAAGCAAGGAAATAACTTGGGCAGAAGCTGATGAACAAATTGAGAAAACATATCAAATGTATAGAGATTCTTACGACGAAGATATTTTGAAGAAAAATCCATATTTATTAGCTTGGAAATCTTTTTCAAGACCTTTAATAAACGATTGGTTGAAAATCAAAATCCCAACTTATTTAGCTTATGGAACTAATGATATTGCTTCTGATTTGTGCGATTTAGTTCCTTTATTTTATATTCAAAATTCAAAAACAAACTTGACATATAAAAGACACTTAAATTTAGAACATAATTTTTTTGAAGTAAATGAAAATGGAAGAGCAAATTATGAAAAAGAACATTGGAAAGCAGTTATGAATGAATTTATTAAATGGACATTAAAATAAATCAAAAAATCCCTCTCGCGCACAACAAAACCCAATTCTCACCATCAACTCCCCTGCCCCCGATTGCAGCGAAAAACCAGTAGTTCCGAAAGCTTAGCAACACTTGCCGGTAAAGAGCGACCAACGGAAGCTCCTTTACGGGCATAGTGTTACTGCTTGCGGAATTGCTGGCTTGTAGCGGAAAGCGGGATGAGGCTCAAATAAAAATGCTGTCTTTTCAAAAATATTTCCCAATTTGAATTTATAAAACCATTCAAACGCTTATTTTTGCGCTATGGCAAAGAAAAATACAGACAAAGTTGTCTTTCATCAAATAAAAGTCCTTGATGCTGGTGCAAAAGGCGTTTCGGTGGCAAAGGCTCCCGATGGAAAAGTAGTTTTTATCCCGAATGTGGTTCCGGGTGATGTGGTTGATGTGCAGACTTTCAAGAAGCGCAAGGCCTATTACGAAGGAAAAGCGGTTCATTTTCATGAATATTCAGAGCATCGCGTAGAACCGGTTTGTGAGCACTTTGGTGTTTGTGGCGGTTGTAAATGGCAGAATATGAAATACAGCCAACAGTTGTATTACAAGCAAAATGAGGTGAAAAACCATTTGCAACGCATTGGAAAAATAGAACTTCCAGAATTTGAACCGATTTTAGGTTCCGAAAAACAGTTTTTTTACAGAAACAAAATGGAATTTTCGTTTTCGAACAGCCGTTGGTTGACCGAAAAAGAAATTGACAGCACCGAAGATTTAGGAAACAGAAACGCGCTTGGTTTTCACATTCCGAAAATGTGGGATAAAATCCTGGATATCAATAAATGTCATTTGCAGGAAGATCCATCGAATGCGATTCGTAATGAAGTTCGCGCTTTTGCAAACGAGCATGGATTGACTTTCTTTAATCCAAGAGCGCACGAAGGTTTATTGAGAACTTTGATGTTGCGTACGGCTTCAACTGGTGAAATCATGGTTTTGATTCAGTTTTTCGAAAATGATAAAGTAAATAGAGAATTAATCCTAGATCATCTTTACGAGAAATTCCCGCAAATTACTTCGCTTCAATACGTGGTGAACAACAAAGCCAACGATACTTTATACGATACCGATATTAAATTATACAAAGGAAGAGATTACATCTTGGAAGAAATGGAAGGGTTGAAATTTAGCATTAATGCGAAATCTTTCTACCAAACCAATTCAGACCAAGCGTATGAATTGTATAAAATCACTAGAGATTTCGCCGGTCTTACCGGAAATGAAATCGTTTATGATTTATACACCGGAACGGGAACTATTGCACAGTTTGTTTCTAAAAAAGCAAAAAAAGTAATTGGTGTGGAAAGTGTTCCTGAAGCGATTAAAGACGCAAAACTAAATGCGGAACGCAATGAAATTACCAATTGTGAGTTCTTTGTAGGAGATATGAAAGTCGTTTTCAACGACAGTTTCATCGCGCAACACGGACATCCTGATGTGATTATCACCGATCCGCCAAGAGACGGAATGCACAAAGATGTAATTGAACAAATCATGAAAATTGCTCCTGAAAAAGTGGTTTATGTAAGTTGTAATTCGGCTACACAAGCGCGTGACTTGGCTTTAATGGACGAAAAATACAAAGTGACTCGGGTACGTCCTGTGGATATGTTTCCGCAAACGCATCACGTGGAGAATGTTGTACTTTTGGAGAGAAGATAGCCATTTTAGATTGCAGATTCTTGAATGTTGATTGCAGATTTTAAAAATTGATATTGCCATTGCTATTGTCATTGAAATTTTTCACTTCAGCTATCCTATTGCACACCGAATTACACAAAAACAAATTGTAAATGAAAAAAATAATTTTATTGGTATTCGTATTAGCGCTATCCTTCTCCAGTTGTGAGAAAGACGATATTTGCGATGCAAATACACCCACAACGCCTCGTTTGGTGATTAGCTTTTACAGTATTTTAAATCCTTCGGTTTTGCAAAACGTGAATGATTTAAAAGTAGTTGGCGAAGGAATGACGGATGGAATTATTTTTAATGCCAGTGCGACAGATGATTCAAAATACCTGACAAACGGAAGCACGATTTCGATTCCGTTAAGAACGATAGGAACTACAACCAGTTATAGTTTTACTTTAAATTCTGGCAATCCAAATCCAGCTTTGGTGAACCAAGACAATATAAAATTTGATTATACGACACAAGAGTTATTTGTGTCGAGAGCTTGTGGCTACAAAACCATTTTTACATTAGACCCAACAAATCCATACACACATACCGATGCTGCAGTTGCAGATACAAAATGGATAAAACACATCTCGGTTGAAAAAAGTAACATAGAAAACGAAAATGAAACACATATTAAGATCTTTTTTTAGTTTTTGTCTCCTATTATCGTTGACTTTGGCACAAGCACAAGAGACTACTCCTGTCAAAAGTGATCCAAAAAGCACCAAAACGGATCAAATAGTTCCTGAAGCGCCTTTACCATTGGTCGAAATTAGTCCTGAAATTATAAAGAACGATTCGATTCCTGTAAAAACTGACCGATACGGGATTCGTGTTGGACTAGATTTATTCAAATTGACACGCGCCTTATATGACAAAGATTATAAAGGAATTGAGTTTGTGGGAGATTATAGATTGACGAAAAAATATTTTTTGGCTGCCGAAATTGGCAACGAAAATAAAACCACTGATGATGACCGTGTGAATTTCACTACCAAAGGTTCGTACCTAAAAGCAGGTTTTGATTACAACGCCTATGAAAACTGGCTGGATATGGAAAACATCATTTCTATAGGAATGCGTTACGGTTTCAGTACTTTTAATCAGCAATTAAACAGTTATAGAATTTATAATGCCAATCCTTATTTTGGTGAAGTTCCTGTAATTCCTTCCGGTCAAAAATTTGATGGATTAACTGCCAGTTGGATTGAAGTAGTGGCAGCAGTGAAAGCCAAAGTATTCAATAATGTTTTTATGGGTTTCAGTCTTCGATTGAACCGATTAATAACCAACAAAGAACCGGAGAATTTCTCCAACTTATATATTCCCGGGTTTAACAGGACTTATGATGGCGATTTCGGAGTAGGATTCAACTATACCGTTACTTATTTTGTTCCTATTTATAAGAAGAAAGTAAAACCTGTTGCAGTTCCTAAAAAAGTTGATACCAAAAAGTAATTCCGAATTTAGAATAAAAAAATATCGCAAAGAAAACAACAGTTCTCTTTGCGATATTTTTTGTTTTTAGAATAAACTAAAGCTATCCTATTTCCTTAATTCCTTTCATGAAAATCCATTTCATGAATAATTTCTCTCCGTCTTTGGTTTTTACGGATTGAAATTTTGGTGCCAAAAGCGTTCCTATAACAAATGCGGTTAACGGAATCCAAAAACTAGTTAAATTAGTAAAACGCTCCACTAAAAATCGAGCGGAAATAAATAATATTGCAAAACATCCCAATTGGTATAGAAATGCTCGTATTTGTAATTTGGTCATAATAAATTATGAATTGTAAGTTATGAATTATGTGTTTTTTAATTTGATTACTCCTTGCTGTCTGAAATCTGATCTGTGTTATCTGAATCCTGAACAACCTGAAACTTCGTTCTCTTACTTCCTTCGTACATTTCGTATTTTACCAAACGTGCTTCTAAACCAGCGTTAAAAAGCTTGATTTTTCTCGAAGGTTTTAATCCTACATATTTCAGTGCTTCCAGATTTGCTGTAATCATCCAAGCATTAGTTCCCGGATAATTTTTCTTCAAGGTATCACCAATACTTTTGTAGAATTCTTCCATGTGAATATCCAAACGCTCATCATACGGCGGATTGAAAACTATATGTAATTTTCCTTCTGAAGTTTTCTCAGTATCAAAAAAGTTCTTTTCTTCAATAGAAATATACTCGTCAAGATTGGCATTTTTGATGTTGTCTTTGGCTTTTTGAACGGCACTTGGTGCTTTATCATAGCCTTTTATCGTGTAATGAAACTCCCGAACACGTTTCAATAAACTGTCTGAAATAGCATCAAATAAGTCATTATCCCAATCGTTCCATTTTTCGAAAGCAAATTCTTTACGGTTGATGTTTGCCGGAATATTACAGGCAATCATCGCTGCTTCGGCTAAGAATGTTCCCGAACCACACATTGGATCCAAGAAATCGGTTTGTCCGTCCCAACCGGAAAGCAATAGAATTCCTGCTGCCAAAACCTCGTTTATAGGAGCTATATTTGTAGCTGTTCTATACCCACGTTGGTTCAATGCATTTCCTGAAGTATCCAGTGCAACCGAAACTTGGTCTTTATCGATATGGATGTTGATTCTTAAATCAGGGTGTACTTTATCAATACTTGGTCGTTGACCTGTTCTTTCTCTGAACTGATCCACAATCGCATCTTTACACTTTTGGGAAACAAATTCTGAGTGATTAAAATATTCCGAATGTACTGTTGTATCAATCACAAATGTCTGATTGGCATTCAGCAATTTAGACCAATTCACTCCCGAAATGCCTTTGTATAAAGCCTGCTCATTATTTGCCTTGAAAAAATAAATAGGTTTCAGGATTTTCAAAGCCGTACGTAAAGACAAATTCGCTTTGTACATAAACCCTTTATCTCCTTTAAAACTCACCATTCTCACACCCTGCTCGACGTTTTGTGCGCCCAGCATTTGCAATTCTTTTGCTAATATTTCTTCAAAACCAAAAAAGGTTTTGGCAACCATTTTATAATTATTTTCCATTGTAAAATCAAGTATTCGTTGCAAAAATACACTAAATTTGCATCAATCGAATTAATTGAAAAAGAATAAATGTCTGCAGCACAAAATCCGCCAACTGAAAATCATCTGAAATCATCTGAAAACTGGTATACCTCTTGGTTTGATACTCCGTATTATCACATCCTTTACAAAGACAGAAACTACAGAGAAGCACAGGTTTTTATGGACAATCTTACCCATTATCTTAATCTTCCTGAAAAAGCAAAAGTATTGGATTTAGCGTGTGGCAAAGGCCGTCATTCTATTTATTTGAACCAATTAGGATTTAATGTTCTTGGTGCTGATTTATCTGAAAACAGCATCGCTGAGGCTTCTAAAAACACGAATGAAACGCTGCATTTCAAAGTTCACGACATGCGCGAACCTTTTGAAGAAAAATTCGATGCCATTTTCAATTTATTTACCAGTTTTGGTTATTTCGAAAATGACGAAGACAATCTTACCACGCTAAAAGCCATCAAAGAAAGCCTTTCGGAATATGGTTTTGCCGTGATTGACTTCATGAATGTTGCCCAAGTCATTGAAACGCTGATTCCGGAAGAAACAAAAACAGTCGAAGGAATCGATTTTCATATCAAACGCTATTTAAAAGACGGTCATATTTACAAAGAAATTGACTTTGAAGACAAAGGTCAAAAATTTCATTTTACCGAAAAAGTAAAAGCCTTGACACTTCAGGATTTTGAACAATTAATGGAAGAAGCCGGGATTTACCTATTGGATATTTTTGGCGATTACAAATTGAAAAAATTCCATAAAACAGATAGTGAACGACTAATCATGATTTTCAAATAGATAATTTCGGTTAATCGGTTATTTGGTTAATCGATAAAACATGTTAACTATTCAACAAATAAACAGTTAAACAAAAAACATGAATTACCTTTTACCATTACTTTCCGTAATTATAGGATATATCATCGCATTGGTTTTAAAACCAAAAAATAAAACCAATTTAAAGTTATTATTAGCCTTTAGCGGTTCGTTTTTACTTTCCTTAACGGTGATGCATTTATTACCGGAAGTTTATGAAAGCGCCAACCCTAATATTGGAATCTTTATCATGCTTGGAATCTTATTCCAAATCATACTAGAGTTTTTCTCCAAAGGAGCAGAACACGGGCACGTTCACGGACATGAAATAATGACTCAAATCCCGTGGCTGCTGTTCATCAGTCTTTGCATCCATGCCTTTCTGGAAGGATTTCCCGTAAGTCACCACCATGATTTAGCCATAGGAATTGCCATCCATCATTTGCCAATCGCCATCATATTGACCACTTTTTTCATCAATGCAAGTCTGGATAAAAAAGCCATTCTTTTCTTCATGGCAACTTTTGCAATTATGACGCCGCTAGGAACCATCTTGTCTGATTATATGCCTATATTAAACGTATATTATACTGAAATTACAGCCATTGTAATAGGAATATTATTTCATATTTCGTCCACCATTATTTTCGAAAGCAGCGAAGGACACAAGTTCAATATCGCCAAAGTTTCGATGATAGTAATAGGAATCGCCTTGGCATATTTTATATAATTTTGTAACCAAAAAAGCAGAAAAATAGTGTTCGTTCTCACTTTATTTTTCTGCTAGTTTGCTAGCTGTTAGTTATAGTTGCTTCTTCTTTTGTTTATCTATAAATCTTAAATTTAGAGATTAATTTCTAAATCTATTATATGACTGTCCGTTACTTGTACCAAGCTACATCTTATGAATAAAATTTAGCTGTTTTGTCATTTCGACGAAGGAGAAATCACATAACGAGAGCAACTAATGAGATTTCTCCTTCGTCGAAATGACAAAATTAAATACATTGGTATTAGTAACGGACAGTCATAATCTATTATATACTCGCTCTTCTTTTCTCTTCCTCATTTCCAGAATTTCTTTATTTTTCTCTGATCTTATTATTTCCAAAAGTATAGGTCAACGAAACTCGAAAAAATCGACTGCTTTCATTTTGGCTATACACTTGTTTTATACCATTAACAACAGAGACCAAATCTTTCAAAGAAGCGGTATCAAAAATGTTGTTAATAAGTAATAAAACATAGAAATCACTAAAAACCAAATTCAAATACTTCTTCTGGTTTTTCTACACAGTTTTCGACATCGTGGATGAAATTATCGATTTGTTCTTTGGTCACATTTGGCATGCAGATGATGTGCGAGATATCGCCTTCGGTAGCCAATTGCCATTTCGATTTTATTTTTTCGGAGACTTTAGGAAATACAACTGTAATTGCATTTGGGTTTCGCCAAGCATTAATGCCAATTTCTTTTAGTCTTTTTTCACAATATTCGGCAATTTCCAAACTATGCAAGTAACGCTTTTTTAAACCGTTAACCCCTAATTTTTTAAGAGTATACCATAAAAATAAAGGACAATGTCCATTTCGAGACCCCGTAATGGTAGTGTCCAGCGAACCTATATAGGAAATTCCCTTTGAGATTCGATCTCTGTTGGATCGTTTTGTAATAATTACACCCGTTGGTATTGGCGAACCAATAAATTTATGACCGCTGATGGAAATGCTATCCGCGCCATCTTTAAAGTCAAATGGGAAACGAGGTTCCATAAAAGCGCCGTAACTGCCGGACAAAGCCGCATCGCAATGGATATAGCTGTCCTGTATTGCCAATCCTTTTAAGATATTTCTAATTTTAGAAACGTCATCTTTCGCTTCTTTCATAGTCGTGCCAAAGGTTGTCAACACTATGGCGGGCTTGTGTCGATTCATTTTTAGGGTATTCTCAAAATCGGTATAATCAATTTCTCCATTTTCTTGTGATCGGATGACAATGCTTGGAATATTAAGCAAATGAATGTTTTTACGGACACTATAATGGGTCGATTCGGAATAATAAACCATTGCTTTTGGATATAATTCTCTAGCCAGATATAAACCGTACAAATTGCTTTCGGATCCTCCATTGGTTACATAACCCCAATAATCTTTGGGATTCGCTCGGAATAATTTGGCAAAAAATCCAACAACTTCCCTTTCCAGTTCATGGGTTTGCACTTTATAGGTGCAGTCCTCGAAAGGATCTCCCAGATTATTAATCGGGTATTTTAAGAAATGATTGATTTCTGAATAATCAAAATCTTTTGAAACAGGATAGCCCAAGAAATTGTCTCTTGCATTTTCAATAAATTGTTCTAATTCAATTAATCGTTGGTTATCTTGCTCTGTTAATGACTCTGAAATTGTTTTCATGCTTTTGAAATATTTTTTTTTTGCAAAAATACTTTAATTGAAATACAATTCTATTTATCGAATCAAATTCGAAATATAATTCTACATTTGTTGTTAATTACAGAATTTTGATATTGAATTGTTTCAATTTTATTTTTCAAACAAGATAATTTTTCTGCTATGGATGCAACAGACAAAAAGATATTAATGCTCCTGCAACAAAATGCAAAGCTCAATACGAAGGAAATCGCCGAAAAAGTAGGCTTGTCAGTCTCTCCCACGTTTGAACGGATAAAGAAATTAGAACAAAAACAATACATCAAAAAATATGTAGCCCTGTTGGATGGCACAAAAATCGGAAAATCGATCAGTGTGTACTGTCAGGTTACCTTGGCCGTTCATTCGAGGGAATTGATTGATGATTTTAAAAAACAGATCAACGAATTGCCTGAAATTATGGGATGTTTTCATGTTTCCGGGAATTATGATTTTTTATTAAAAATTGCCGTAAATGACATGAATGAATACCAGAAGTTTATCATAGACAAACTATCGGTAATAAAAGGGATTTCTAATGTTCAGAGTTCCTTTGTCATGGAGGAAATAAAAAATGACATTGCTTATACGTTATAGAAAGGATTGTTGCAAAGTAGAGACGCACTGCAGTGCGTCTCTACTTTGCAACAATCCCATTATTTACTCGCTCTTCTTTTCTCTTCTTCATTTCCAGAATTTCTTTGTTTCTCACTGATCTTGTTATTCCCAAAAGTGTAGGTTAACGAAACTCGGAGAAATCTACTGCTTTCATTTTGGCTATACACTTGTTTTACGCCATTAACAACAGAGACAAAATCTTTCAAAGAAGCGGTATTAAAAATGTCATTCGCTAAAAAGGTTACCTGCATGTTTTTTTTGAGGAAGTCTTGTCTTAAAGCGATATTTAAACCTGACATGTAACCCACTGCATACAAACCACTTTTATAGGGAGAACTGTAGGTGTAATCTACTTGTAATTTTGTTGTTTCGCTTAGTGAAAAAGTATTGTTTGTAGAAAAATCGAACTGGGGACTATTTGTTGGAGTAGCATTGATATCCGTTGTAAAATTTGTTTTCGACCCTAAAAGATATATTGAGCTTTCATTTTCCCACCAATTGGTGAGGCTTGCCGAATAACTCTCTCCAATGCCGTACGAATACTCTTTGTAATAGTTCTCCCTAGTTACAATTTGCGTATTTGTTGTGGGGTTGGATGTGAATATAACACCATAACCGTCGGTAATGATATTGAAGAAAATATTGGTTCTTAATTTCTCTTTGTAAGAATGTGTGAATTCAAAATTATCACTAAAAGAGGGTTTCAAAAACGGATTTCCTTCAGAATAACTGTTGCTGTTGATATAGGTTCGAAAAGGGTTTAGCAAGTCAAAGCGAGGTCTGTTTATTCTTTTTCCGTAATTGAAATTAAAATTATGATTGTCATTCTTTTTATAGGCGATATAAACTGTTGGAAATAATTTTAAATAGTTATTTTCAGTTTGTTGCTTTAAAGTTTCAGAATATCCGTTTGTCTGTGTGTTTTCAAGTCTTAATCCTAATTGAATGTTGAATTTATCATTCAGTTTTTTATCTCCATTGATATAAATGGCCTGATTGTTTTCCTTGTATTCAAAGCCACTAGATTGATTGGGGTCTAATTCTGGAGTTCCTGTAATGGTATTGAAATAGAGTACATCACTTTTACTGTTTGTAAAACTTGCTTTAACACCATATGACAAATCTACAAATTGGAGCGGATGTTCCATGTCTGCCTTGATACTCCTATTATCAATGTTTTGATGGGAAATATTTCTTCCTGACTGATTTATGTCTAAGAATGTCATGTCTGGCGAATAGGTTTTTGTTGTAAAATCTCGGTCAAATTTTGAATCGTAATTGAAATAGTCAAGGTCAACCGTAAATTTTCTATTTAAAGAATCTAATTTTGTCAATAGATGAACATTATAGGTTTTATTGCCTGATTGTTTGTTGTTGAAACCATTGTTCAATAATATGTTGTCAACCGTATTTGAAGTATTATAATTTTTAATGACAATATCAGATTTAAAATCTGGATTCTTACTGTCATTCAAATACTGAAAACCAACAGTTGTTTGGTCTGAAAGGTCATAATCCAATGCTAATTTTCCCGAAAGATTATCTTCTTTTATTTTCGACTCACTACTCATATATGACAGACCATTTGGAAAATAGAGGTACAAATCTTCAACTGCATTGCTGTATCCTGATTTTCCATTACCGCTTACGGAAAATCGAAACTTCTTTTTGTTGTAAAAAAAATTATTTCTTAAACTATAAATCCCATATTTATTCTGATCATAAGATAACGTCGTGGTGTTTTTCCAAGAATCTGGTGCGCCTTTTTTTAAGATAATATTAATGAGTCCGCCAGTGCCACTTGCGTCGTATTTTGCAGGTGGATTGGTAATGATTTCAATATTCTTAATGTCGCTTGCCGATACTGATTTTAAAAAACTATTGAGTTCTTCTCCAGATAATTCAATCATACGTCCATCAATCATAACTCGTGATGTGCCTTTACCTAATATGTTTATAGAATTGCTTTGCACCACAACCCCTGGAGCCGTATTTAAAGCACTTAGCGCATCGCCACCAACAGTCGAAATATTGTTTCCTACATTATAAACCAAACGATCTATTTTCTGTTCGATTGGATTTTTTTGGGTTTTAATGACAACTTCAACAAGTTTTGTAGCATTTTCTTTCAGTGTAATTGTACCTAAATCGATGTCTTTTTCAATCAGAATATCTTTTTCCCAATCCATGAATCCTAGTGGACTAATCTTTATTTTATAGGAACCGTTTTTAAGGTCTATTTCAAAAGTTCCGTCATCTTTAGTTGTGGTTCCATTAATGATTTTTCCATCGGAATTTGATACTATTACATTTGCCCATGCTAATGGTGTTACTGCATCGGATACTTTTCCTTTTAATTTTAAAGACGATTGTGCTAAACAGAACAAAGGCAACAGTAAAAAAATAATCAGGTTTGCTTTTTTCATAATTTCTAAATTTATACTTGGTTTTAATAATTTGAAACAAAGTTGCTTTAGAAAATTTCGAAATGCGACCGACAAAAAAAAGTCGAACCAATTTCATCTGTAGAAATTGGTTCGACTTTTTTAGTGTAAAGTTCGACTTTTCACAAACCGCTTATAATGAGCTATTCTATTCGGAAATTAATGTTCTTAAATATTTTATATTGTGCTTCGACTACTGATAAATTAAAACCATGGCCCGCTTTTGGTAATAGTATGTATTCTTTTTTTGGAGCATTAATTTTATTGAAATATTCTTTTGTAGATTCCTTTGGTGTTAAAATATCTTCTTCACCTTGAATGAAATAAACCGGTATTTTAAAGTCCAGATTATTCTTCAGGAAGTTAATGGAAGAGCGCATAGAATTTACGCCCAGTTTTTTGTCACCGACAAAATTGACAAACGAATAGTCATCGCCATCCCTTCTGGCCCAATCATCTTTTGCATTGTTATAGCCTGGCGATTCTACAAACCAAGACTCAGGTGCCGGCAAGGAGTTTTCTCTTTCATATTTTTTTACAATTCTCCATAACTGACCCACTGTTTTAGCCCTATTGTAAGGTGGCTTACTAATCGTGTTTAGCATGTCTAGGGACTGCTTGTCATTGTTTTTTTCTGCCAATTGGTATACTTTGTTATAAAGCGACATATCATCATCAGGATTCACTATTTGTGAATGACCCACATAGGCATAAAACAGGTCAGGACGTTTTGTCGCTATTGTCACTCCCAAAGCAGATCCCCAAGAGGTTCCGAAAAGAATAAGTTTCTGCTTTTTCAAATACTGACGTAAGTATTCCGAGAGTGCAATACCGTCAACAGCGATCTGTTCAATCGTTAATGGGTGCGATTGCAAATATTCCGGGGTTAGTTCTTCCGGTGGTGCATTTTTCCCGTAGGTTTTTCCTGCGCCTCGCTGGTCCCATTGAACAATAATAAAATCTTTTTCCAATTCTTTGTAGAGGTTATCTGCATAGGGACTCATCACACTTCCCGGACCTCCATGAAGGAAAAGGATAACAGGTTTTGAACTTTCTCCTTTAATGGTTACCCATTGCTCAATGCCATTGATTTGGATAAACTTCTCTTCAAGAATTCGGTTTTTGCGGATAGGATCGGCCGCAGTCGTGGCTTCATTAACAATTTTTCTATCGGGATTTGATACTATTACATTTGCACGCGCTAATGGTGTTGTTGCATCGGATACTTTTTCTTTTAATTTTAATGATGATTGTGCTAAACAGAACAAAGGCAACAGTAAAAAAATAATCAGGTTTGTTTTTTTCATAATTTCTAAATTTATACTTGGTTTACTAATTTGAAGCAAAGTTGCTTTAGAAAATTTTGAAATGCGACCGACAAAAAAAAGTCAAACCAATTTCATTAGTAGAAATTGGTTCGACTTTTTGATTGTAAAGTTCGACTTTTTACAAAACGCTTATAATGAGCTATTCCTGTAAGCTGTAGGTGTTAGTTCGGTGTATTTCTTAAATGAGGTATTGAAAGAAGATTTTGAATTGAAACCAACTTCATATAAGATTTCTAAAATAGTCAAATGGCTTTTTGACTGATTTTTCAAAATATTCATCGCTTTTTGGATGCGGTATTCATTCACAAAATCAAAAAAATGTTGATTCATATGATGATTAATCAAAACCGACAAATCGCGAACGGGTATATTGATTTGATTGGCGAGTTCCTGTATGGTAAGCGAAGGATCAAGATAAGGTTCTTGATCAGTCATGTATTTTTTTAGCAATGCAATTTGATCGGTAATAATGATGTCCTGATTATTTTTTGATTCGGTTACGTTAGTATCGATTTCGGGCTTATTAATGATATCTTTTGTTAATAATAATTTAGAATCAATTCCTCTAAAAAGCTCAGGATAGTTCAGGGCTTTTAACACAAACCAGCAGGTTATAAAAAAAGCGACCATTCCTACGATTATATTTGCCCAAAGAAATACCTCATTATAATTCGTATATCTCAATAAATTCTTAAAAACCACAAAGGTATGCGCAGTAAAAAAAACAACTGTCATTTGAAACAGCCATTTATAAGTGGAAGTACTCGGATTCGTGTAATTTTCAAGGTATATTTCTTTATACTTTTTCAAAATTAGAAATACACTGATGATGTAAAACAAGTATTGAACTTCAATTAAAACCTGAAAAAAGTACATTTCAAACATTTGATTATGATGCTCAAAAAGGTGCTCTTTTGCAGTGCCATTTGATAGGTAGAATCTGGGAGTTAAAACTAAATTTATGATTAGAAACGGAATTGTATGTAATAAATGTTTTGGTTTTAATCGGAAATCAGTATAGCAAACAGCCAATACGTACAGATAGAATAATGGCATAATCAATAGACAAGCTGTCCATCTTAAAATTTCAAAATTCAGGTAATTATAAATATAGTCGTAAATAAAAAATCCGCTGAGGTCAAAAGCAGTTAGAATAAGAAACCACGCAAATAGTCGGTTTGCCAGTTTGTTTTTCGTTTTTACCGTGAGTAAAAAGAAAGCAAGAAGCAGCGAAACAAAAACAGCCATCATAGCGATGCCATTTAAAAAACTTAATTTATCCATTTACTTTTTAGTTATGCAACAAATATAATATTTTAGTTCGTTCAAAATAATTCAAAAAAACATTCGTTCTCACCTATCTATTTATAAAAGAAGGCATCGTAACTTGTATTACCCCTATTTTAAAAAAAAGATTTTAAATCTTTGCGACTTTACTCCTGAAATTTCGGGATTGCGATAAAAAAGATTAATTTTGGGGTTGTCCAATTACAAGAAAAATGACCTTTACAAAAACTACCGAACAATCCTCAAAATACGAACATTTAGAAAAAATGTCGGTTCCAGAATTGTTATCTAATATCAATCAGGAAGACAAAACCGTTCCGCTTGCCGTAGAAAAAGCCTTGCCTCAAATAGAAGCTTTAGTTACTAAAATCGTTGCTAAAATGAAATTGGGCGGACGATTATTCTATATTGGAGCAGGAACATCCGGGCGTTTGGGAATTCTTGATGCTTCGGAATGTCCGCCAACCTTTGGTGTTCCTTTCGATTTAGTAATTGGGATTATTGCCGGTGGCGACACTGCAATTCGTAAAGCCGTAGAAAACGCCGAAGACAATACTATACAGGCTTGGAAAGATTTAAAAGCGCATAATATAAATAAAAATGATGTCGTTGTAGGAATAGCAGCTTCGGGAACAACGCCTTATGTTATTGGAGGATTACAAACTTGCAACGAAAATAATATTACCACAGGAAGTATTTCTTGCAATGCAGAAAGCCCGCTTTCGCAAACGGCAAAATTTTCAATCGAAGTAGTTGTAGGTCCCGAATTTGTAACCGGAAGTTCCCGTATGAAAGCTGGTACCGCACAAAAACTGGTACTCAACATGATTACAACCGCCACCATGATTCAACTGGGAAAAGTGAAAGGCAACAAAATGGTCGATATGCAACTAAGCAATAGCAAACTGGTTGATCGTGGCGTGAAAATGATTATGGATGAAATTTCAGTTTCCTACGAAGAAGCCAGCGAATTATTGAAAAAACATGGCAGCGTTAGAAAAGCAGTTGATTATTATAGTGGTCAGTCCCAATAGCTATCGGGAGTATTCCGCTTTCAGCAATCAGTTGCAGATAACCCTTAACTCATAACTTTTAACCCTTAACTCATAAAATGGCAACCAACAAAGAACTATTATCTAAAGGAATCAAATATTTAGCGGGAGCTTTACCATTGCTATTCTTGGGACCTGCAGTGATTTATAATGCCTTTATGAATCAACAAAATGTGTGGCATTATTTGGTTTTAGCAATAGGAATAATTGCTTGTTTAGCAGCTATGTTTTTGATGTTTTTGGGTTTAAAAATAATTATGAAAAGTTTATTTAACGACTAATTCGTATCTTTACTAAAAATTTTAATCATGGATATTCAAGCTGAAATAAATTGGATTCATCAAGAAATTGATAAAGTAAAAGACCCTTCTTTTGTTGAAAAACTGAAACATCTTTTACAATCAATCAATTCAACAGCAGATGAAACTAGTACAGATTATAATACTGATATTGACAATGCATTAGAAAGCATCAAAAATGGGAATTTTTATTCTGATGAAGAAGCAAAATCAATTTCAAAAAAATGGGGAAGGAAATAATTTGGTCCTATGATGCGTTAGGACAACTAGAAGATATTCATTTTTATATTTTTTTTGAAAGCAAATCAATTCAAATTGCTGATAAGGTAGTTGAAGCTATTTTTGACAGTACCGAAATCCTCAAAACCCAACCCGAAATTTTCAAACTCGACAAACAAAAAGTCAATAATGACGGAACTTTCAGGGTTCTCCTTATTTATGACTACAACATTTCCTATCAAATTACTAAAACTACAATTCAAATTCTCCGCGTGAGACATAACGCCAGAAAATCGAAAAAACTCCCATGGAAAACCTAATTCATGTTCACAAAACATTTGAAAAAATCGTTTACATTGATAAAAAAGTAAACAATAGAGAATTTGAAGATTGCGTTTTTAAAAACTGTGATTTCTCCAATAGTGACTTCTCCTATACTACTTTTATGGATTGTGAGTTCATCGATTGCAATTTGGCTATGACCAAATTATCAGGAACAAGCTTGAAAGGGGTACAATTCAAAAACTGTAAATTGCTGGGTATCCAATTTGAGGAATGCGATGATTTCTTGTTTAACGTCAATTTTCAGGAATGTGTTTTGGATTATTCGTCGTTTGCCAATAAAAAAATGCCTAAGACAAAATTCAATTCCTGCTCGTTGAAAGACACTACCTTTATTGGAGCCAATCTTACGAGTTCCGTTTTTGACAACAGTAATTTGGATGGTGCTATTTTTAACAATACGCAATTAGCCGGAGCCGATTTTTCAAAAGCATCTAATTTTAAAATTGATCCCGAATTCAATCCCATGAAAAAAGCAAAATTTTCAACACAGGGAATCGTTGGACTTCTGGACAAGTATGACATCAAAATTGTGTAACCATGGAAACAAATATTGCCTATCTTGAAAGTGCGAAAAAGCAGTTTTTGTATTATAAAACACTAGGAGAAAAAGCCATAGAACAACTTGAACCAGAGCAACTTTTTGTCGCCGTAAATGAAGATACAAACAATATTGCCACGATTGTAAAACATCTTTCGGGGAATATGCTTTCACGTTGGACCGATTTCCTTAATAGTGACGGCGAAAAAGAATGGCGCAACCGCGATGCTGAATTTGAAAATGATTTACAATCTAAAGAAGCAGTTTTAGTCGCTTGGAATAAAGGCTGGGAATGTTTATTCAATGCTTTAAACGGATTACAACCAGAACAACTTTCACAGATTATATATATCAGAAATGAAGGCCATACTGTTGTGGAAGCGATCAACAGACAACTGGCTCATTATCCATATCACGTTGGTCAAATCGTTTTTTATGCCAAACAACTAAAAAATAGCGATTGGGAAAGTTTATCAATTCCGAAAAATAAATCCAACAGTTACAATGCGGATAAATTTGCACAAGAGAAAAGCATCAAGAATTTTACGGATGAAGAATTAAAACGGTTAAAATAATAGCTGCAATTAGCCCTGAGTACTTCACTTAATTTTATTTTAATTGGAGTTCAGTGAATTTCATTTGTAGCGGCATCCTTTTATTGGTCTCGTTTATTCAACGAGACCAATAAAAGATATAGCGAAAAACAGGACACGAGCGAAGCGAACTGACGAAGTAAACAGCTCCAAAAAAATTAAAAATAAATAACACTTAAGAAATGAAAAAAATAATACTCCTCCTCCCATTATTGCTACTAATGTCGTGTTATGATGCGGAGCGCAATTGCAAGGATTTTAAAACCGGGAAATTCAAGTTTGAATATGAAGTTAACGGCGTAAAAAAAATTGCCCTTTTTGAACGTAATGACAGTATTGAAATTGAAACTTTTGAAGGAAAAACAGATACCGCTTCGATACGATGGGTAAACGATTGTGAATATGTTTTACTGAAATTGCACCCAAAAAACATGGCTGAAGAAAAGGCAATTGGTATGAAAATTTTGACAACCTCAAAAAATTCCTATACCTTTGAATTTGGAATGGTTGGTGTTGATGAAAAACAAAGAGGAACTGTCACCAAGATTTCAAATTAAACAAATTAAAATCAATAAATAATAACGAACAAAAATGGAAGTATTTTTAAATCCCGATGCTTGGATTGCCCTTTTAACATTGACTTTTTTGGAAATTGTATTAGGAATCGATAACATTATTTTCATATCAATTGCCACAGGGAAATTACCTGCTGAACAACGTAAGAGAGCCACAAAAATAGGAATGTTCCTTGCCATGTTCATGAGAATCGCGCTTTTGTTTGGTATCAATTTATTGATTCAAATGAAAGAACCTTGGTTTCATATTGATTTCAGTTGGTTTTCAGCGGGAATTACTGGTCAGAGCCTTATTTTACTAGGCGGTGGATTATTCTTAATTTACAAGAGTACGAATGAAATCCGTGAAAAAGTAGACGAGAAAGGTCATGAAGAAAAAGAAATAGGAAAAGCTGCCACAAAATCATTTCAAAATGTACTGTTGCAAATTATCATGATTGATTTAGTTTTCTCTTTCGACAGTATTCTTACGGCAGTAGGTATGACAAACGGAGTTGAAGGTGCTTTGTATATTATGATTACAGCAGTGGTTATATCAGTATTAGTAATGATGCAGTTTGCAGTTCCTGTTGGGAATTTTGTAAACAAGCATCCATCTATTCAAATTTTAGGTTTATCATTTTTGATTCTAATTGGAATGATGTTGCTTACTGAAAGTGCTCATTTATCGAATGCATCAATTTTTGGAAATCACGTCACACCAGTACCAAAAGGCTATTTGTATTTTGCGATATCATTCTCATTATTAGTTGAAGTACTGAATATGAAAATGAAGAAAAATAAGTAATCATAAAAAAGCTTCCGCCGTGGCGGAAGCTTTTTTTATTCTAATGATAATGTTATTTGACCATCATCTTCCAATTGAATCTCTGAATCATCGGCATTAGTATCACCCATAACTTCTAACTCCTCAGGAATAACCTCAACAGGAATTTCATACGGCAAAGGTTCCAGCAGGTTTACTTGTTTCAACTTATCGGTTGTCAATTGATTCCCTAAAGCTTTAAATCCTTTCACCGAAATAAATGATTCTATATCTACCGTCATCGTTTCTTTTTGAACTCCTTTTACTTTTGTAAAAACCAATTCAGCCACTGGACGATACTCCGTTGATACAATCTCTAATTGTGAATTAGGATGTTCCGTGATAAAACTTTCCTCTTTATTCTCCGTTTCCACTAAGAAACGTTTGATGTAATAACGCTCTTTTTCTCCATCATAATAAATAGCTGAAATTGGTTTCTTCGGAACCCATTTTTCCAAAACGACCATATCTTCATCAAAATGAGTGGATAATTCTGGTGTAATTACTTTTATTTTTCCGGATTGCGATATAACCAAAATTTTATCATTTGGTCTGAACTCACCTAATAATTCACCTCTTGCATCTACATTTAATCTTTGAACAGTATCATCAAACCAAACTTTTCTAGGTAATAAAGTCGAAATGCCTTTCTCTTTCAATTCAATTTTTTTAATTGGATATTTGGTAACCAAATTTCCTTTGGAAGCCCTTCCTTTTATTGCTAAACTGGCAAAATCAATATCGAATTTCAGTTTTTTGACACTTCCCACCTGACGCAATAATATTGTAATTACTTCCGCTTCTCCATTTGGATTACAAGAGAAATATACTACTTGAGAACCCGCAGTTTCATTGGTTAAATCGTATGCTTTGTCTCTGGTAACTCCTGAAACATTGAATCGTTTGATGTAAGAAGGCCCAGATTTTCCATCACGGTAAATCATGTTATAAATGGTACGCTTATCACTTTTGTCAAAAATAGCAATGTGAATAATATCTTTACCCACAAAGGTTTTCGCATCCACTTTGGTAATCATCATTTTTCCATCACGAAGAAAAACAATTACGTCATCAATATCAGAACAATCCGTAACGTATTCGTCTTTTTTCAGGCTCGTTCCCACGAAACCTTCTTCTTTATTTACATATAATTTAGTATTTCTTAAAACTACTTTAGTTGCTTCGATATCATCAAAAATACGAAGCTCCGTTTGACGTTCACGTCCTTTTCCGTACTTCTCTTTCAATCGAGTGAAATAGGCAATCGCAAAATCAATCAGATGTTCTAAATTATGTTTTACTTGTTCGATGTCGCCTTCCAACGATTCGATTTTATCCTGCGCTTTGTTGCTGTCAAATTTAGAAATACGCATGATTCGGATATCCAATAAACGCAGAATATCGTCTTCGGTAACGGCGCGTTTTAAGTGTTGCGTGTGTGGTTTCAAACCATCATCAACCGATTTGATTACGCCTTCTCTGGTAATTTGCTCTTCAATATCACGATAGATTTTATTTTCGATGAAAATACGTTCCAAAGAAAGAAAATGCCATTGTTCCTCCAATTCGCTCAATTGAATTTCGAGTTCACTTTTCAGCAATTGGACAGTTCTGTTCGTTGAAATTTTCAACATCGCAGAAACCCCAATAAACAACGGTTTGTTGTCTTCAATCACACAACCCAATGGTGCTACAGAAGTTTCACAAGCCGTAAATGCGAACAACGCATCAATCGTTTTGTCTGGAGAAACACCCGGAAAAAGATGAATTAATATCTCTACCTCAGCAGCAGTATTGTCCTCAATTTTCTTGATTTTGATTTTCCCTTTATCATTCGCTTTCAAAATACTGTCAATCAAAGTCGTCGTATTGGTAGAAAACGGAATCTGGGTAATCACCAAGGTATTTTTGTCAAGCTGACCAATTTTGGCACGAACCCGAACACGTCCACCACGCAATCCATCATTATAATTGGACACATCGGCAATACCTTGCGTCATGAAATCCGGATACAGTGTAAAAGGTTTTCCTTTTAATATTTTTATCGAAGAATCGATTAATTCATTGAAATTATGTGGCAACACTTTCGTGGAAAGACCTACCGCAATACCTTCGGCTCCTTGTGCCAGAAGCAACGGGAATTTTACCGGAAGATTGTTCGGTTCCGCTCTTCGTCCATCGTAAGAAACGCCCCAATCGGTAATTTTTGGACTATAAATAACCTCCAAAGCAAATTTAGACAAACGTGCTTCAATGTAACGGGAAGCCGCTGCGCCATCTCCCGTTAGGATATTTCCCCAGTTTCCCTGACAGTCAATTAATAATTCTTTTTGTCCGATTTGTACCATCGCGTCACCAATACTCTGATCTCCGTGGGGATGATACTGCATGGTATGTCCTACAACATTGGCAACTTTATTGTAACGACCATCATCTAATTCCTTCAAGGAATGCATGATACGGCGTTGCACCGGTTTAAAACCATCTTCAATCGCCGGAACGGCACGCTCCAGAATTACATAGGAAGCATAATCCAGAAACCAGTCCTTGTACATTCCCGTAACTTTGGTAATGGTATCTTCGCTGTTTTCGTCGTTCTCGTAAAAATGTTGTCCTTCAAAAGATTTGGCATCTACTTCAATAATTCCATCAGCATCATTCTCTTCTTGATTTTCATCAATAGAATGATCCTCTGAATTATTTTCTTCGTCCTGACCTTTTGGGATTGTGTTATCGTCTTCTTCGTCTTTCATTATCTTGATTCCGAAATTAATTGTATTAAATCTTCTCTGCTTGGCAGAATTGTTTTGTATTTACTGGCAAAAATTTGCTCATTATTTTCAGGTAAAGTATATTCTACAACCAAATCACTTTTGTTTTGGCAAAGTACAATTCCTATGGTTTTATTTTCGTCTTCCAAACGCATTTCTCTGTCGTAATAATTGACGTACATTTGCATTTGTCCTAAATCCTGATGTTTCAATTCTCCTATTTTCAAATCAATCAGTACAAAACATTTAAGAATTCTGTTGTAAAAAACCAAATCGATTCGAAAATGTTTATCGTCAAAAGTAATTCTGTTCTGTCTTGCTACAAAAGTAAAACCATGACCTAATTCTAGTAAAAAATGTTCTAGTTTATTGATAATTTCTTCCTCTAATTCCGATTCCGAATAGTGATGTAATTCAGGTAATCCTAAAAACTCCAAAATATAAGGATCCTTAATAAGGTCTTTGGGTTTCTCTATAATCTGACCTTGCTCCGAAAGTTTCAAAATGCCTGCTACATCTCGGCTTAAAGCCAATCGTGTATAAAGAGCTGAATCATATTGTCGTTTTAACTCTCGAACACTCCAATTGTATTTTTCGGATTCTATTTCGTAGAAACGTCTTTCTTTCTCATCTTCAATTCGAATTAAGAAGTTATAATGAGACCAGTTTAATTTGAAAATCCGAGACAGTGTTGCGGATTTTGATATTTCATTTTGAGATAATATAGATGTGTTTTCGCTCATTTTTAATTTCGTAGACAGTGTCTGCGATTTTACATTTTCAAAAATCGTAGACACTGTCAACGAATTTGAATAAACTACATAAAACTTTCTTATTCTTTCAAGGTTCTCGACAGAAAAACCTTTACCAAATTCATTAGTCAACTGTTCAGAAAGACCTTTTAATAATTGCTTCCCATATTCAGCTCTATTTTTTCCGTTTTGCTCCTCTTCCACAATCATTCTTCCTATTTCAAAATAGGTGCAAACCATTGTTGAATTTACGGTACGTAAAACCTGTTGCCGGGCATTTTGCAATAGCACGACTACCTGAGAAAATAAAATTTTATTTTGAAGATTTTCTGGAATTGTATTTTCTTCGTCTTTCATTAAATATATTCTATTGAATACTAATTAATTCAATTTTTGTTTTATAAACTCTAAAAGGAATATTTTTCTTTACAAACATGCTCTTCCTTTGTAATTTCATTTCCATTTTTATCCAACTCTTTTTTTACAAGTGTATCACATTCTTTATGATCATTACTCCTTATAATAAAAAAGGTAGTTGAAAAACTAATCACAAATAATAAAGCGATAAAAATTAGTGTTCTTTTTGTAGGCATTTTATAACTATTTAAACTTTCTCAATTACATCTAATTCCACTTTCAAATTCTTGATGATAAATTCTTGTCTGTCCGGCGTATTTTTACCCATATAGAAAGACAATAATTGCTCAATCGATGTATTTTTGTCCATCATAATCGGATCTAAGCGAATGGTTTCTCCAATGAAATTTTTGAATTCATCCGGAGAAATTTCTCCCAATCCCTTGAATCGGGTGATTTCCGGTTTTGGTTTTAGTTTTTCGATAGCGTCTTTACGCTCTTCATCAGAATAGCAGTAAATCGTTTCTTTCTTGTTTCGAACCCTGAAAAGTGGCGTTTGCAAAATATACAAATGCCCTTCTTTTATCAATTCAGGGAAAAACTGCAGGAAAAAAGTGATCAACAACAAACGAATGTGCATTCCATCGACATCGGCATCGGTTGCAATTACGATGTTGTTGTAACGCAATTTTTCCAATCCGTCTTCAATATCCAGCGCCGCTTGCAATAAATTGAATTCTTCATTTTCATAAACAATTTTTTTGCTCATTCCATACGAATTCAAAGGCTTACCACGTAAACTAAAAACGGCTTGTGTATTTACATCCCGTGATTTGGTAATGGATCCGGAAGCCGAATCTCCCTCAGTAATAAAAAGGGTACTTTCCAGATTTTTAGGGTTTTTAGTATCCGGAAGATGGGCACGACAATCCCTTAATTTCTTGTTGTGCAAATTTGCTTTTTTGGCACGATCTGTCGCTAATTTTCGAATACCGGATAATTCTTTACGTTCTCTTTCGGCTTGAATAATTTTTCGCAATAATGCGTCTGCAGTTGCTGGATTCTTGTGTAAATAATTATCTAATTTCGTTTTCACAAAATCATTTACAAAAGTACGCACCGAAGGCATTCCCGGCTCTGAACCCATATCCGTAGAACCTAATTTGGTTTTGGTTTGCGACTCAAAAACCGGTTCCATTACTTTGATACTAATAGCTGTAACAATAGATTTTCGAACATCCGATGCTTCGAAGCTTTTATTGTAAAACTCCCTGATGGTTTTCACAATCGCTTCCCGATAGGCTGCTAAATGTGTTCCCCCTTGAGTTGTATTTTGTCCATTTACGAAAGAATGGTATTCTTCGCTGTATTGTGTTTTACTGTGCGTTAAGGCAATTTCGATATCGTCACCTTTCAAGTGAATGATTGGATATTCTAAATCATCAGCGTGAATGGTTTCTTCCAATAAATCTTTCAGACCATTCTCCGAAAAATATTTTTCACCATTGAATAAAATAGTCAAACCATTGTTTAAGTAACAATAGTTTTTGAGCATTTTGATTACATATTCATACCTGAATTTGTAATTTTTGAAAATCGCCTCATCCGGAATAAAAATAACTTTGGTCCCTTTTCTCTTGGTTGTTTCAATAATATCTTCTTCAAGAACAAGATTTCCTGCAGAAAATTCCGCAGCTTTTTGTTTTTCGTCTCGAACAGATTCTACACGGAAATAATTAGACAAAGCATTCACGGCTTTTGTCCCTACTCCGTTCAAACCAACGGATTTCTTAAATGCCAAGGAATCGTATTTCCCCCCGGTATTCATTTTAGAAACTACATCAATCACTTTCCCTAATGGAATTCCTCGTCCGTAATCTCGAACAGTAACTGTTTTGTCTTTAATCGTTACCTCGATTGTTTTACCGGCACCCATGACAAATTCATCGATACAGTTATCGAGCACCTCTTTTAGAAGAATATAAATACCATCATCCGGAGAAGATCCATCACCGAGTTTCCCGATATACATTCCGGGACGCATGCGAATATGTTCTTTCCAGTCGAGTGACCGAATATTATCTTCGGTATATTGATTTTGTTCGGACATTGTAAAATTTGTGGATTTTGCGCTAATGTAGTGTAATTCGATAAAATTTAAAATAGGAAGCCGTCAAAGTTATCAAGAATGATATTGACAACTGATTTAGGATTTAGGATTTAGGATTAACGATTTTAGATTGCAGATTTTAAATTGATATTGCCATTGTAATTTAAAAATTCTTGATAATTTCTTTCAACTGATTATCCAATTCGGGATTGGAAATTTTACCGTTTACAACATCAAAATTAGCATCGAAACTAGGAAGTGAGAAAGTTGCTTTTATATCAGCTCCATAACGGGGCAAAGCGTTTTTCGCAATTTCAAGAACGTTTGCTCCACCTCTTCCACCAGGTGAAGTTGCCATGAGAAGCATTGGTTTCCCTTGAAAAACTTTTACGTTTATTCTGGAACACCAGTCGAATAGATTCTTGAAAGCGGCAGAGTAATTGCTATTATTTTCGGCAAGTGAAACCACTAAAAAATCGGCTCCGGCAATTTTAGCCAAAAATGCTTTTGCGAGTTCATGCTGACCAATTACTTTTTCAATATCAACACTGAATAACGGCATTTGGAAATCGTTTAAATCCAACACCTCAACTTCAGCATTTTCGAAAAGATTTGCTGCGTACGTCGCTAATTTTTTATTGATGGAGTTTTTGCTGGGGCTTGCCCCAAAAGCGATTATTTTCATGATGATTTATTTTTACTAAAAGTACTAAAAATAAAATAACAACAAAATAATTGTCCGCAGATTCACAGATTACGAAAACAAATAAGAAAAAACGAAATTTCATTTTCTTCTAAATCGATTTTACCCCAGATTGCAACGGAAAGCATTTTTCAGATCAATCTTATTTTTTCTTGATGAAAAAGAGCGACCAAAGGAAGCTCCTTTTTTGTCTTAGAAAAAGAGATTGATGGGAAAATCTTGAAGTGGAAAGCTGGAATAGATACAAAAAAAAACCTGCAAAATTACTCTTGCAGGTTCCTCTTTATGCTATTTTATTAGCTATTTACACATTAAAACGGAAATGCATCACATCACCATCTTTAACGATATATTCTTTTCCTTCTACTTTGAATTTTCCTGCTTCTTTACATTTAGCTTCTGAACCGTAATGAACAAAATCTTCGTAAGCAATAACTTCGGCACGGATAAATCCTTTTTCGAAATCAGTGTGAATAACTCCAGCAGCTTGTGGCGCAGTTGAACCAACATCTATAGTCCAAGCACGAACTTCTTTAACACCTGCCGTAAAATACGTTTGTTGTTTCAATAATTTGTAAGCTGCACGGATCAACACAGATGCGCCTGGCTCTTGCAACCCCATATCTTCTAAGAAAACCTGACGTTCTTCATAGCTCTCCAATTCGGTAATATCAGCCTCAGCACCTACAGAAAGTACGATAACTTCCGCATCTTCATCTTTAACCAATTCACGAACCTGATCTACATACTTATTTCCGTTAACTGCCGAATTTTCATCAACATTACAAACATATAATACTGGTTTCGCCGTAATCAATTGAAAACCTTCCATCAAAACTTCTTCGTCATTGTTTTGCGGCGTTATAGTTCTCGCTGATTTCGCTTGAAGCAGCGTTTCTCTAATCCTGTTCAACAACGCTTCTTCGACGATTGCTTCTTTATTTCCAGTTTTAGCGGCACGTTTTACTTTTTCCAAACGTTTTTCAACATTCTCTAAATCTTTCAACTGCAACTCAATATCAATTGTTTCTTTGTCACGAATGGGGTTTACATTCCCATCAACGTGAACAATATTATCGTTATCAAAACAACGCAAAACGTGAATAATTGCATTACACTCTCTAATGTTTCCTAGAAACTGATTTCCCAAACCTTCTCCTTTACTGGCTCCTTTTACCAATCCTGCAATATCAACGATATCAACAGTTGCCATTTGCACACGCTCCGGTTTTACTAATTCTTCCAGTTTTTCTATTCTAGAATCCGGAACATTTACAACACCAATATTAGGCTCGATTGTACAAAAAGGAAAGTTGGCACTTTGCGCTTTTGCATTTGATAAACAATTGAATAATGTTGATTTTCCAACATTCGGTAATCCTACAATTCCTGCTTTCATATGTAGATAATATTTGTTTTTTTTAATGGAATATGCAATCGCCATTCTTCACATTCCTTTTTCATTTGAATCATGGCGATGTCATGATATTTTTGTTTACTGACAGCCTTTCCAGCCAAAAGTTTTAGTACTTACTTTAAAAGTTTGCAAATATAAGATTTATTAGATGCTAGATAAGCAAAACCGCACATTAATCCACAGTTGATAATTTTTTTATATAATTTTTATTGATTTGTTAATGATACGTTAAAAAATTATTATATTGCCACCAATTAACTAACCAAAAAACAACCAAACTCAACTTATTATGAAAAAACTTGCATTATTATTATTCCTGTTAAACGTCTCGTTTCTTTTTGCACAAAAAGAAATCTCGGGTGTTGTTAAAGACAATACCGGCAATGCCCTGCCTGGCGTGAATATTATTGAAAAAGGGACTCAAAACGGGGTTTCTACTGATATGGATGGGGCATACAAGATAAAAGTTAAAGAAGGAGCAACTTTAGTTTTTAGCTATGTTGGTTTTTCTAAATTAGAAAAAGCGGCTACAGATGCTGTCATAAATGTTGTTTTATCGGAAGAAGGCGGGCAAAATCTGGATGAAGTTGTAGTTACTGGAACCAGAACGGCGCCAAGAAGTAATACAACAACCGCACTTCCAATAGATGTATTGTCGTCAAAAGACTTAACATCAACTGGACAAGCTTCTTTTGACAAAGCGTTACAGTACAAAATCCCATCTTTCAACACGGTTCAAACACCTGTAAATGATGCAACTTCATTACTCGATCCTTATGAAATTAGAAATATGGGACCAAGCAGAACTTTAATCCTTATTAACGGGAAACGTAAAAACTTAAGTTCTTTATTATATGTGCAAACGTCTCCGGGACGTGGAGAAACAGGGGCTGATATTTCTGCAATTCCTACTGACGCTATCGAAAGAGTAGAAATACTTCGTGATGGAGCGTCGGCTCAATATGGTTCTGATGCTATTGCAGGAGTTATGAATATTATCTTGAAAAAGAATACCGGAAACGGATCAGTAACCGTTAGAAGCGGAATTACTTCTGAAGGTGACGGTGAAATGTTAGGAGTAAGCATGAATAATGGCTCTACTGTAGGAGAAAAAGGATTTGTAAATTACACAGTCGATTTTTCTAAAGTCAACTTATCTAACAGACCTGGAACAGTAGATGCTGCTGGTGAAGCAGGAGATTTTGGAGCTTCTCTTTCAGATGTTCAAGCCTTTCTTGCTAAAAAACCAGACGCTGGAAACATCAATGGTTCTCCAGAAACTGCTGCTGCAAAATTCTTGGTAAACGGTGGATTTAGTTTATCTGATGAAACATTATTATATTACAATGCTGCTTATGTTTACAAAAAAGTAAATTCTTTTGCTAATTATAGAACTCCTTATTGGAGAACTTTAACTGATTATCCATTCCTAAAAGACTTTTTTGGTGACGGAACACCAGCATCTTATCAAGGTTACGTACCAACATTTACTGGAGATTTAAATGATTACAATGGTACATTGGGATATAAATCAACAAAAAACGATTGGAATACTGATGCCAGTATTACTGTTGGTGGAAATACACAAACCTATTCAGTTGATAACTCTTTTAACAGATCTGACATTCAAGATGATGATGGAAATAATGTTTACTTAGAAAACAGTCCAATCTCTTTTAAACCAGGAGGAACTTCTTTCAATCACGTTGTAGGAAATTTAGACATCTCCAAAGTATTATCCGATAAAATCAGTATTGGTTTTGGATCTGAGATTAGAACTGAAACTTTTGAAGTAACAGAAGGCGACAAAGCTTCTTGGGATGGAATGGGAGCTGATTCATTCGCTGGTAACAGACCTGAAAATTCAGGAAAATGGAACCGTTATAATTTAGGTGCTTATTTTGACCTTGCTTATGATGTAACGGAAGATTTCTTAATAAATGGTACCGTTCGTTATGAAGACTATAGCGATTTTGGTGATGCAACAGTTTGGAAATTGAGTTCTAGATATAAATTTTTAGATGACAAAATCACATTAAGAGGATCTGTTTCTACTGGATTTAGAGCCCCTACATTACACCAAATTTATACTCAAAAATCACAATATTCATTCGTTCCAGGACAAGGAATTCAAGTGAGCGGTATTATAAATAATGTTTCTCCACAAGCGCGTCAATTAGGAATTGATCCATTAGATGCTGAGAAGTCTACAAACATCACTATAGGAATTGGAGCAAAACCAATGAAAAACTTTAATTTCACTATCGATTACTATAACATTAAAGTGGAAGACAGAATCGTTTTAGGAGACAAAGTAGATACTCAATTTGGTACAGTAGCTTGGTTTGAAAATTCATTTGACTCTAGAACTTCTGGTTTAGACGTAGTTGCTAATTACAACAACATCGAATTAGGAACAGGAAAATTAGGATTCAATTTATCTGGAAATATTACTTTTCAAAATGAAAGAATCTCACCTGTAAAAAGTGATAATTTTGGACCAATACTTGAATCATTAATGTTTACTTCAAGACCTGACACAAAATGGATTTTAGGAGCGAATTATGAAATTGGAAAATTTGGTTTCTCTCTTAACAACACTTACTTCGGTAAGACAACCTTTAATCAAGATGGCTTAGCTACAAATGACCCGACTGCTCCAGTTGGATCTGTAGATTATTTAAAAGCTAATTTAAAAACTGAGTTTACTCCAAAAGTTGTTACTGATTTAGGAGTTACTTTTTCTGCTACTGAAAAGCTAACTTTGGCATTGAATGTAAACAATCTATTAAATGTACTACCTGAATGGAAATTTGTAGCAGAAAATGCTAAGGGTGTAGAACTTTTAAATGACCCTGCACAAGTAAAAACACAATCTAATCTGATCACTTTCAACCAACGTTATTCTCAAATGACGTATGATGGATATCACTTTAGCCAATTAGGAACTATGTTTAATTTATCTTTAAACTATAAATTCTAATTCTAAGTTTATAAAAACTAAAAAGGGCTGTCAATCGACAGCCCTTTTTTTTGTATACCCCTAACCCTGTCAGGGTTTGAAACCCTGATAGGGTTAGGGTTTATTTCTTCATTAAATACAAAATAAACTAAAATATAGAAATTAACAATTAATTTGTAGGCATAATACTAGGATGTTAAATGTTTTAACTAAATTTGATTATCTAAAGGCCTTTAGAAATAAATTAATCTTAAAAAAGAAAAAAAAATGAAAAAAAAATTAACTAAAATAATGAATATACTTATTGTTTGTTCATTTTTAATATTTGTTCAGTGTAGTAATGATGGTAACATCGATTCAAGTACAAATGTGAATACATTAAATATTGATGAAATCATTCAATTAAGAAATTTTATTTCAAGTTCTATAGGAACTGATTTAGAAAA
Organism: Flavobacterium glycogeni; assembly: GCF_048286775.1. Lineage (NCBI taxonomy): Bacteria > Pseudomonadati > Bacteroidota > Flavobacteriia > Flavobacteriales > Flavobacteriaceae > Flavobacterium > Flavobacterium glycogeni. The sequence goes on along the minus strand of NZ_JBLVPV010000012.1, from coordinate 86,209 downwards.
GGTCTCTTTTGATTCTATGACTAATAATTTTACTATTGGTGGTGACATTCGCATGTCATTAGTAGATGCTCGGCAACATTATAGTAAGTCCATTAAAAACAAGACATCTCAAACAAATAAAATTGCCCAACAAAAATATATTTATGCAATGACTCCTGCAAATGCTGCCTCTGTTCAAGTATATATTTCTCCATCTGTAAACTCAGATTGGAGAATTGCAATAAACCAAGCAATAACTAATTGGAATATAACAAATTCAGGTATTTCAATAATTTTAGTAAATGCTTCAACTTCAACTAGTATTGACATATCGACTTATACTGACACGACAACAAATACAATTGCATATGCAAACTTTCCTAATTCAATAGGTCAATCTGGTAAATACATAAAAATTAACACCCAATTCAATACCCTTACAGCAAACAATAAGATACAAGCAATGACTCACGAAATGGGTCACAATTTTGGACTAACTCATACAGATCAAGCAACTTATACCCAAATACCGTGTACACCCGTCTTAGATTCAGGATCAATTATGAATTCTACAGTTTCTGACTTAACAAATTTTAGTCTTTATGATAATGTTGCTATAAGTATTTTGTATCCAATATTTGCAGAAACAAAAAAACTCTATGGGGGCTCAGTAAGATACAAGGACTATTGCACAACAAATCCTTGCGACTTTAGTCAACTTTTTAATATTGATCAACTAGGTTATTTATACACAACCAATGTTTCTGGAACAATTCCTCTATATCGTCGTGGAGAAAACTACGCTGTTTATACATTAACATCAGATCCAGTTAATAATACATTTTTGGGATACATATTTTCTACTCAACAACCTGGCACTATACCATTGTATAGTTTTAAATATATAAATTATGATAATATCATATACAGAAATGAAAATAAAATTGTATACCATCGTTATTACACAATCAATTTAAATGGAATGGGGGTATCTAATTATGAAAAAATTGTGGGATACGTTGCATCAAAATAATATTTTTCATTCTTAGATTTATTAACTAAAATTAGTACTGATTTAGGAATTAACTTCTCTGCAACAGACAAGTTAACTTTGGCTTTGAATATAAACAACATTTTCAATGTACTACCTGAATGGAAATTTGTAGCAGAAAATGCTGCAGGGGTTGCTTTATTAGCAGATGCAGCCGAAGTAAAAACACAATCTAACTTGATTACATTTAACCAACGTTATTCTCAAATGACGTATGATGGGTATCACTTTAGCCAATTAGGAACTATGTTTAATTTATCTTTAAACTATAAATTCTAATTCGGTTATCGAATAATTTAAAAGGACTGTCTTTCGACAGTCCTTTTTTTATTTCGTTTATTCTCCCTAAATTTAGTACTTAATACACAACTATCATGACAAATCTTTATGACGGAAAAATGGCGGCAATTTTTGATGCTATGTATCAAACCTTTATTGATTATGATGAAGAGTATCATTTTTACAATAGTTTAATCCAAGAAAACAATTGTAAAACCATACTGGAAATTGGCAGTGGCACAGGAAATCTTGCCAAACGATTTCAGGAAAACAATCAAGATTACATTGGTCTGGATTATAGTCAAAGTATGATTGCAATTGCCAAAGAGAGGAATAAAAACGGTACTTTCATACATGGCGACATGAGAGAATTTGAACTTGAAAAACCGGTTGATTGCATCCTAATTACGGGACGCTCCACCAGTTATTTAATAACAAATGAAGATGTGAACAATACTTTTGACTCTATTCATAAAAACCTAAACAAAGACGGAATTCTCATTTTTGATTTTATTGATGCCAATCGATTTATTCCTTTCACTAAAGAAAATGAAATCATAATTCACAATGCTGAATATGATGGAGTAAAATATTATAGAAACAGTAACTGGAAAACAACTTCGTCAGAAAATTTTATGCTGGAGTGGACCGCGCAATATTACACCTTGAAAAATGATGAAAAGGAAATAATTGCAGACGATTTTTCTACAGTTCGCGTTTTTACCTTAAATGAAATACAATTGTTTCTATATTTAAATGACTTTGAAATCATAAGAACAATTGACCGAAAAACCTATGCGTATGACACCTATGTAATTGTCGCAAGAAAAAAATAAAACATGCTCCTTGTAGCACTTTCTGTAAATTATACAATCTTTTATTATAATTACGTAACAACTGATCAGCCAGACGGTTGTAAATTTGATTTATATTAATACTAAATTAAATATTATGAAAACTATAATTCTTGGAATGGTTGCTTTTCTATTTTCAATAAATATTCAAGCTCAAAATAAAAATGTTAAATCTGAAGTTAAAACGACAGTTACTACTGTGAAAAATTCTGATGGTCAGAAAAAATCAATAAAAACTCAAGAAGTAAAAGAAATTCAAAAAATTGAATTAAAAGACGCTGACTCTAATGCTTTAAACAAAGAAAGAAAAGAAACACCGGTTGAAGTTACTGCAATTACTTCGATTACTGCAAATGGAGTTACAAATATTGTTGACATTGACAGATCAGCTTATTATGATTTAAACGGACAAAAATATCAGGTTAAACTAGCTGAGAGTGGATATACTATATACCAACCTAATGAAGAAAAAGCAGCTGTTTTGAGAAAAACATCAAATAATAACTACATCTATAGTTCAAAAAACAAAACTTCCTATGGTTACTTTGATGCCAATGGGAATTTAGTTTTAGAATCCTATGATGACAAAACAGACAAAATAACTGTAGAAACTTTTGTAATTATCAAAAAATAATCTATTTCGGAATACAATAAAAAAAAATCCTGAGTTCTAACTCAGGATTTTTTTTTAACATTAAAATTTTGTCTTTATTCGTTATGTAAAAACGCTTGTCTATTTAGTAACGTTTCTTCGCTTTCTACATGATTATCATCAGGGATACAACAGTCTACAGGACATACTGCAGCACATTGTGGCTCATCGTGAAAACCTTTACATTCGGTACATTTACCCGGTACAATATAGTAAATTTCGTCTGATATTGGAGTTTGAGCTTCATCGGAATCTACTTCGGAACCATCAGGTAAAATTACTTTTCCTTTCAGTTTTGTTCCGTCTTTATATCTCCAATCATCTGCTCCTTCGTATATTGCTGTATTTGGGCACTCTGGTTCACAAGCACCACAATTGATACATTCGTCTGTTATAATAATTGCCATTGTTCTTTGTTTAAAAGTATAAAGTTTTAGGTTTAAAGTTTGTTTTTAAAACTTATGTTTTTTTAACAATGCCTAATTACTTTATCCTTATTTTTGTGCAAAATTACAATCAAAACTATTCATAAGCAAACATTATGACATTAGAAACAAAAAAAAGTGTTTTTGTTGAATTAGGGAAATTCTTAAGTCAGTTTTCCGAAGATAATACTTCTAAGAATCCAACTGTTTTGCACAACGATCTGTTTTTTGATGATTTTATCGAATTAATAAAATTATCTCAATCCCATAATGGATGGTATACACCGGAACAAGTGTATTTTGCCATTCAATCTTGGGCAGAAGCATTAACTGCAGAAAACTTAAATCAATGGCTTTCTGCTTATGATTTTCAAATAAACGAACCTAAAAACATCGCCTTAATTCTTGCCGGAAATATTCCATTGGTGGGGTTTCATGATTTCCTGTCGGTTTTAATTACAGGAAATAATGTATTAGTAAAAACATCCTCAAATGACCAGCATTTGTTGCCTTTTTTAGCGAAGTACATTATTGCAGTTGATTCTGAATTAGCCAACAACATCACTTTTGTAGAAGGGAAATTAGAAAACTTTGATGCTGTAATAGCAACAGGAAGTAATAATACAGCCCGTTATTTTGAATATTATTTCAAAGACAAACCTTCTATCATTCGAAAAAGCAGGAACTCAATTGCAGTTTTGAATGGAAAAGAAACCAAAGAGCAACTAACTGCTTTAGGCGAAGATATATTCCGATATTTTGGATTGGGTTGTCGCAATGTTTCTAAACTTTTTGTTCCAAAAGGATACTCATTTGACGCCTTTTTTGAAGCCATATTTGAGTACCAAGACGTGATACATTATGAAAAATATGCGAATAATTACGATTACAACAAAGCCGTTTTCCTGATGAGTAATTTCAAATTATTGGACAATGGTTTTTTGACAATAAAAGAAGATCAAAGCCATGCCTCGCCTATTTCTAGTGTGTTTTATGAGTTTTATGATGACATCAATGATTTGAAAACAAGGTTACAATCAGAAAATGAGCAAATTCAGTGCATTGTAAGTGACAATCTTATAGAGAACAGTATTGGCTTTGGGCAAACCCAAAAACCTAAATTGTGGAATTACGCAGATAACATCGATACTATTTCGTTTTTGTTAACAACATAGTTGAAATATGTTTAATTATTTCGAATTATTTAACGCCTTTTAAAATCCTATTCCCGAAATTTGCACTTTAATTTTTTGGACTTAAACTACACCATGAAAAAACACAACTACAGCGCAGGACCTTGTATTTTACCACAAGAAGTTTTTGAAAAATCAGCACAAGCTATACTAAATTTTAACGATTCTGGGTTATCCCTTTTAGAAATTTCGCATAGAAGTAAAGACTTCGTTGCCGTTATGGATGAGGCTAGAGCAATTGTTATTGAACTTTTAGGCCTTGAAGGCAAAGGATATCAAGCATTATTTCTTGCTGGCGGAGCCAGTTTAGAATTCTTGATGGTTCCTTATAACTTAATGAAAGAAGGCGGAAAAGCGGCTTATCTTGATACAGGAACATGGGCTTCTGGCGCTATAAAAGAAGCAAAACTTTTTGGAGATACCGTTGTTGTAGCTTCTTCTAAAGAACAAAATTACAACCATATCCCAAAAGGATATACTGTACCTGCAGATGCTGATTATTTCCATTGCACCAGTAACAATACGATTTTTGGTACACAAATGAAGGAATTTCCATCAGTTGATATGCCACTTGTATGTGACATGAGTTCTGATATCTTTTCAAGAGAATTGGATTTTTCTAAATTTGATTTGATTTATGCAGGAGCACAAAAAAATATGGGTCCGGCTGGAACTACTTTGGTTGTTATAAAAGAAGAAATTCTTGCTAAAAACGACCGAATTATCCCAAGTATGTTGGATTACACTAAACATATCAAAGCAGAAAGTATGTATAATACTCCTCCTGTTTTCCCCGTTTATGCTTCATTATTGACATTACAATGGTTGAAAAACCTTGGCGGAATTGCTGCTATTGAAAAAATAAATAATGCTAAAGCAGCGTTGCTTTATTCAGAAATTGACAGAAATCCTTTGTTCAAAGGCGCTGCAGCTGTAGAAGACCGTTCCAATATGAATGCCACTTTCTTATTGAATGATGAAGCGCATGCTCCAACATTTGATGCGATGTGGAAAGCTGCAGGAATATCTGGATTACCTGGACATCGTTCCGTAGGTGGTTACAGAGCTTCTATGTACAATGCACTTCCATTGGAAAGTGTTCAAGTATTAGTTGATGTAATGAAAGAACTTGAAAAAAATGTTCAGTAATCAGTCGCAGTTTTCAGTTTAAAAACATATAAAATTAGATTTACTGGACATCTAGCCCCGATTGAAATGGAAATCCTTTTATGTTTTTTCTTTAAAAACATAAAAGATTACTTCACCAAGTTAATATTTAATTTTGGTGTTCAGTGAATTTCATTTGCAATGGAAAGCGGGAAATAGCTCCAGAAAAATAAAATAATAAATAACTATGAGGATGGGATTGCTTCATTCCTCGCAATGACATAAAAAATGAAAGTATTAGCCAACGATGGAATTTCAAAAAGTGGAATTCTAGCTTTAGAAAAAGGTGGATTTGAAGTTATAACTACAAAAGTAGCTCAAGAACAAGTAGCTAATTTTGTAAACGAAAATAATGTAAGTGTAGTTTTGGTAAGAAGCGCAACTAAAGTTCGCAAAGACATCATTGACGCTTGCCCAGGATTAAAAATCATAGGTCGTGGTGGTGTAGGAATGGATAATATTGATGTGGATTATGCTAAAAGCAAAGGAATTCACGTAATAAATACTCCGGCTTCGTCATCAGAATCAGTGGCAGAATTGGTTTTTGCACACTTATTTTCCGGTGTACGTTTTTTACATGATTCTAATAGAAATATGCCTCTTGAAGGAGATACTAATTTTGAAGGTTTGAAAAAAGCTTATGCAAATGGAGTTGAATTAAGAGGAAAAACGCTTGGAGTAGTAGGAATTGGTCGTATTGGTCAGGCTACCGCTAAAATGGCATTAGGTTTAGGAATGAAAGTAATTGCTGCGGATATGTTTATCCCACAAGTTGATGTTAAAGTAGAGTTTTTTGACGGTCAATCGATTACAACTACTATCGTTTCGCAATCATTGGAATCTTTGTTCAAAGAAGCTGATTTCATCACTTTACACGTTCCTGCTCAAGATGGTTACATCATTGGAGAGAAAGAATTGGCAATCATGAAAGACGGTGTAGGGATTGTAAACTGTGCTCGTGGTGGTGTTATTGATGAAGTTGCTCTAGTAAAAGCATTGGACAGCGGAAAAGTATTATTCGCTGGATTAGACGTTTTTGAAAACGAACCAACTCCTGAAATGGCTATTTTGATGAATCATAAAATCTCGTTGACTCCACACATTGGGGCTGCAACCGGAGAAGCTCAAGACAGAATTGGTACTGAATTAGCACAACAAATCATTAGTATATTAAGCTAGTCTACCATCATAACTATTTGAAAGAGGTTGTCCAAAAAAAAGACAACCTCTTTTTTTTGTTAAAACACTAATAACAAACCATTTAATTTTGTAAATTTAATATTCAATTTTCTGATTATGAAAAATAGTGTTTACCTATTAGCGATTATTTTAGTTTCTCTTTTTAGTTGTAAAACTTCAAATTCAAGTTTTTCAAAAACAGATAAACCAGTTGCAACTCAAGGCGATACCGTACGAATTGCCAACGATGCCCTTGAATACGAAGTGATTATTATTGATTCCGGTTTTAGTTCGTGGCTTAGCTCAAGAGCTTTACCGCGAAACTATCATTCCCAATCTTATTTAGAAAACAAAAATCGAATTTGGATTAGCGAATGGAACAGTCGTGTTTTACAACCGCAACGATATAATCCCAATCTGTATGAAATGACAATCAACTATGATTCTAACATTGATTATGGGTATGAGGTAAATTATTTGATTTACAATTACATGATTTATTTTCAAAACACGTACAAACAAAAACTTTTTGGTTATGTCCCCATAAGATAATGTTACTATATTTGTAATCATTATAAATAAAAATGAACAAACTAAAACAACGTTGGGGAATAGACACTAATTTCCAACTCACCATCATATTTATTGTTTTTGCAATTACCGGTTCGGCTTCAGCATGGTTGTCAAAACCATTTTGTTTTTGGTTGGGAATTACAAAATCAGATTTGGGTTATTGGTTTACACCAGTGCGATTAATTTTAATTTTTCCAATATACCAAGTGCTTTTAGTCCTAATTGGATTTCTTTTCGGGCAGTTCAAATTCTTTTGGGCATTCGAAAAAAAGATGCTGAAACGCATGGGATTGGGATTTCTTTTTAAAGAATAACAAAAACGCCTCAATTACGAGGCGTTTTTGTTTTTAATCCAATAATTATAAATCCAAGTTAATGTAAACGTTGGTATAAAATCCGAAAAGGGTAAAATTTCTTCCAGAAAAGTGACGACTCCTCCTACTCGTCCTATGGTTCCTTTATACATCCAAGTCATTAGAAACCCTGCCAAAGGTGCCCAAATCACATCGGAGAACTCACCAACTAGCGGAACTGTAAACGATAGCAATCCTATTGCATCAAAGAGAATTCCTAATATAAGATTTCTAGTTTTATTGTTTTCTGTTATAACCTGTGCTTGCTCTGTCATATCTATTTCAATTTTTCAGAAAACTGTACAAATCCAATGCCAATTATTTTTTGAGCTTGTCTTGATACACTTTTTTCAGTTTCTCAATTTTTGGAGTAATTACATAACTACAATATCCTTGTGTTTTGTTTTGATTGTAATAGTTTTGATGATAGTCTTCGGCTTCGTAAAATTTAGAAACTGCAGAAATCTTGGTTACAATTGGTTTGCCAAATGTACTCTCGCTGGTCATCAAAGCGATATAATCTTCGGAGAGTTGCTTTTGAATAGGATTGTGATAAAAAATTTCACTACGATATTGTGTCCCAACATCATTACCCTGACGATTTAACGTAGTAGGATCATGTGTGGCAAAAAATATTTCCAATAGTTCTCCAAAACTTATTTCTTTAGGATCAAAAGTAATTTCAATAGCTTCCGCATGACCGGTATCTCCATTGCAAATATCCTTGTACGTTGGGTTTACAGTATTGCCGCCAATATATCCCGAAACAACTTTTTTCACTCCCGCCAATTCTAAAAAAACTGCTTCGGTACACCAAAAACAACCTCCTGCAAAGGTTGCAATTTCCAATCCGTTTTGTATTTCCATATTTTTTGTTTCTTTACTTTTTGGCACAGTACTATTCTTTTCTTTCGCACAAAATGAAAAAGGCAATAGTGCCAGAAAAATTCCAATTATTTTTTTCATCATTCCCGATTTAGAATCAAATTTATTCATTAAAACGAACCGATTATCCGATATTAACTAAAGTTTATATTTTGTCAAAGCAAAATATATTGCGATGCATTTAATAATCATTAAAATCTTTGTTTCTTTGTGAAAACAGTTTCAAAATGATACAAGCCAAAAATCTACATAAATATTACGATCAACTACATGTGTTGAAAGGGGTTGATTTACATATTCAAAAAGGAGAAATTGTCTCTATCGTTGGTGCTTCGGGAGCCGGAAAAACAACACTTTTGCAAATCCTTGGAACTTTAGACAAGCCAACCGTTGAAAACGGAATTGAATTGTGCATCAACAATGAGGACATTCTGACAATGAATGACAAAAACTTATCTAAATTCAGAAATCTAAATTTAGGTTTTATTTTTCAATTTCATCAATTATTACCTGAATTTACAGCATTAGAAAATGTTTGCATTCCCGCTTTTATTGCCAATAAATCAAAACTGGAAACGGAGATAGAAGCAAAAAAACTGCTGACGTATCTTGGACTTTCCCATCGAATGAATCATAAACCCAATGAACTTTCCGGCGGGGAACAACAACGTGTGGCTGTGGCCAGAGCGCTGATTAATAAACCTGCCATCATTTTTGCAGATGAACCTTCGGGAAATCTAGATACTGCTTCGGCTGAAAACCTGCATCAATTATTCTTTAAATTGCGTGATGAGTTGGGACAAACCTTCGTTATTGTAACCCATAATGAAGATTTAGCGAATATGGCCGATAGAAAGCTAGTAATGATAGATGGACAAATTAGTAATTAGAAGCTATTTCCAGCTATACGTTGCAATCTTTCTAGTCCTGAACTTGTTTCAGGACTAGAAAGGATTTACACTGCAAACGAAGTTCACTGAACTTCTATGAAAATAGAAATCAAGTGCAGTAATCTGGGCTAAGCGTATTTGCTGTAATCTGTAATATTTTTTTTAATCTGTGTCATCTGCGTTTCAATTATGAATCATTCTGAACTCAAATCCTTCCTCGACGAAAAAGTGATACAGTACAACACACTTGACTTCATAGAAAGTGATCCTGTCCAAATTCCGCATTTATTTTCACAAAAAGAGGATATCGAAATCGCCGGTTTTCTAAGTGCTACAATAGCTTGGGGCAATCGCAAAATGATTATCAAAAATTCCCATAAAATGATGGATTTAATGGGGAATGCACCTTATGATTTTGTTATGTCACATACCGAAAATGATTTGGAGCGACTAGAATCTTTTGTCCATCGGACTTTTAACGGACAGGATTTTGCAAGCTTTATCAGAAGTTTACAGCATATTTATAAAAACCACAACGGATTGGAAGCTGTTTTTAGTACCAATCAATCCCGAAGCGTCGGGACCAATTCAATGCAAAAAAGCATTCATGAATTCAAGAAAACTTTTTTTGAAATCCCGCATCAATATAGAACTCAAAAACACATTTCAGACCCTCTGAACAATTCTGCCGCCAAGCGAATCAACATGTATTTACGCTGGATGGTGCGCCAAGACACTAAAGGTGTCGATTTAGGAATATGGAAAAGTATTTCTCCAGCTTCTTTATCCTGTCCTTTGGATGTGCATTCCGGTAATGTAGCGCGAAAATTAGGATTGCTGACCCGAAAACAAAATGATGCAAAAGCATTAGCCGAATTAGATTTAAGACTACGTGAATTCGACCCGACTGATCCCGCTAAATATGACTTTGCATTATTTGGATTGGGAGTTTTTGAAAAATTTTAAGTTTCTCTAATCTAAAAATCGATTATCCCAATTTTCAGAAAAGTAAAAAATTTGATTAAAAAGATGCCTTTAATTTTTATAAAACATTCTTTTTATAAAAAATTGAAGTGTAAATTTTGTTGAAATTTTATTTAAAATCATACTATTTAACTCACTTTTAAACACTTAATCTATTTTTTTTGCACTTTATCGGATGTTTTCAAAAAAATTACATTATATTTGATTAGTAAAATTACTAATAAAATAAAGTTAAAAATGATAACTTTTTTTATTAAAAAAATCACTAAACAAATAAAAACTCAAATTATAAATAAGTCGAGTCTACTTAGAACAAAATAAAAAGGGTAATTAATAATACTATTAACCAATTATTTTTTCAGCATTTTAAATCTGAATTATTAACTTAAGTAATGTGATTGAAATAATGTAGTATTTGTTCTTAGAGGCAACCTCTGTAGTTATTGAGGTTTGGCACTATAAAATACGACAACATATCGTTCCTGTTACTTAATTCAAACCAATAAGACTAATGGGTAACAGCAAAAAAATAGTTTTAGCCGAAGATAATTCAGTCCTTTCATTACTACTGAAATTTAGATTGGAAAAAGAAGGATATGAACTTCTTATAGCAATAGACGGAAAACAAGCAATTGAATTAATTGAAGAGCACAAACCGGAATTAATTTTGACCGATATTATGATGCCTTTTGTTAGCGGACTAGAAGTAATCAGTCACGTAAGAAATAAATTGAATTTACAAACTCCAATTATTGTTTTTTCGTCAGCTGGACAAGAAGAAATTGTACTTAAAGCATTCGATTTAGGAGCTACTGATTTTATGAGTAAGCCTTTAAGTCCTCATGAATTAGTAATCCGGGTTAAAAGATTACTGGTTTAATATTTCAAATAAATTAAAGTATTGGGATATGAACGAAAACGTATATATTTTAGAAAATCTTAAACAGTCTTCACCAATAATTCAATTGGCATGGGGTCTAAGCAGTATTTTTTTCGTAATTATTACAATGCTAATCATGTATCTTAAATACTTAAGAAACCATTTAAGAGAGAATGAAAGGATAGAGGCTAAATACCAAGAGGAATATGAAACCCATCTCATAACCTATTTGTATGCCGGAAATGATGATGATACTTTTAGTTTGGAACAACAATCAATTATCGACGAATTGAAAACTTGTATTGTCGACCCTTTTAAAAGAAAGATTGTAATTTCAACATTATTGAAGTTAAGAAATGAAATATCCGGAGAAATAGCTGAATCTATTGATAAACTTTACATTGAATTAGGGCTTTTAAGTTATTCATTAGCCAAACTGAGAAATAAAAAATGGGACATTATTGCTATCGGTATAAGGGAACTTACACAGTTTAAAGTAAAAGGAGTTCATAAAGTAGTAATAAATAACATCAACCATCCAAAAAAAGAAGTTCGTAAGGAAATGCAATTATACTTGATTCATTTATTTTCTTTTAAGGGACTTGCTTTTTTGAATGTTATAGAGACCCCTTTATCTGAGTGGGATCAGATTCAGTTGCTAGAAGTACTTCAAGTAACTAATGATACTGAAATTGCAGACATTAGGCCATGGTTGAAATCTTCAAATGATTCAGTAGTTATTTTTTCTTTAAAACTTGCCAGAGTTTACAATCTATTTGAAGCAAAAGAAGAACTTATTGAATTGTTAAGTCATAAAAGTGAAAACGTAAGAGTTAATACAATTGCTGCATTGAGTCATTTGAATATTATTGAAGCCAAAAATATTTTGAAAACTAATTTTGCTGAACGTAGTAATGAAGAGCAAATCGCTTTTCTTAAAATGATGGGAAATGTATATGAAAGTAGCGACAAAGCATTTTTATTGGAACATATGCAACATAAAAATTTTGAAATTAAGCTATTAGTGATGGAAATTTTGAAGAATATCAATTTTGAAGAGTACCCATTGCATGAGAGCGAATTTCAAAAATCATTAATAGCTTAAAACCAATTGACTATGAATACAAGTAGTGTAGAAATTATAATGTCAATAATTCATTATTTCTTTCTTGTTTTTTCTGTAATTGCAATTTCCTCTTACATGATATTAGGAGTAATTTCTATTATCGAGACTATTGAATATGTAAAAAAAAATAGTTTTGTTAATTACAAGGAAATATTATCTTCGACTTTTTCTCCATCAATTTCAATTATTGCTCCTGCCTATAATGAAAGTTTAAACATTGTTGAAAACGTACGTTCACTGTTATCAAGTCATTATGTAAATTATGATGTTATCATTGTAAATGATGGAAGTAAAGATGATAGTCTAAGCAAACTTATTGAAGCGTACGATTTGATTCAAATAGATCATCATATCAACGAACAAATTAAAACCAAGCCACTAAGAAAAGGTATTTATAAGTCTACAAATCCTGCATTTGATAAATTAACTATAATTGACAAAGAAAACGGAGGAAAAGCAGATGCTTTAAATATGGGGCTGAATGTAAGTAAAAATGAATATGTTGCATGTATAGATGTAGATTGTTTGCTATTGGAAGATGCACTTCAAAAAATGATTAAACCATTTCTAGAAACAACTGATGCAAAGGTAATTGCTGCCGGTGGAGTAATCAGAATCGCCAATTCATGTATTGTTAAAGACGGTAAATTACTTGATGTGAACTTTCCTAAAACTTGGCTGGAACAAGGGCAAATTTTAGAATACTTAAGAGCCTTTTTATTAGGAAGAATGGCTTGGAGCAGACTAAATGGTTTATTAGTTATTTCCGGGGCTTTTGGTTTATTTGACAAAAAAATAGCGATTACAGTTGGTGGTTATGACACCAATACCGTAGGGGAAGACATGGAGATTATTGTGCGAATGAGGCGATACATGGAAGATGAGAAACAAAAATATAGAGTCGCTTATATTCCTGACCCATTATGCTGGACAGAAGCTCCAGACAATTATAAAACATTTATTTCCCAAAGAAACAGATGGACTCGTGGAACTATCGAAACACTTAAAAAACATAATAAAATAGGATTTAATCCAAAATATAATTCATTGGGACTTATCAGTTACCCGTATTGGTTCTTTTTCGAAAGAATGGCGCCTATTATAGAAGTCGCAGGTATCATTTATTTTGGAATTCTTACCGTTCTTAATGAAGTTAGATGGGATTATACATTTGCATTTATTATTTTGGCCTACTTATTTTCGGTGCTTTTTTCTATAGTTGCAATAGTTTCAGAGGAACTTACCTATCATCAATATAAAAAGAAGTCAATAGGATTTAAATTAGTAATGATAGCTTTACTGGAACCTTTTGTCAATCATCCATATATTCTATACTCAGCAATTAAAGGAAATATAGATTATTATTTTTACAAAAAAATTGAATGGGGAGATATGACACGAAAAGGAATGACAAAAGCATAAATATTTAAGGTATAATTTAAAAAAAATGGAGATTAAAAAATTTAAGAACATTTTAAACAGTAATTATTTTAATAATAATTATGTCTATATCTATTTAACTTTTTCATTAATTGTTACATTTTGGTTATTAACTTTATTTGAAATTTACTCAACTGTATCCAATTATTCCGAAAATCAGAATATTGGTGTCACTTTAATCTATAAATTACTCAATGACTTTTGGGCCGGAATTGCTATCGGATTATTATTCATTCCATTTTATTTCGCATTACTTTATATAAAAAAGCCACTTGAAGTAGTATTAATTAAAGTCTTATTTGCTTTGGTTATCATTATTCAATTTGCTTTGGTAAAATACAGTCTTACCACACATATAAATCTGGGAGCAGATCTATTGGGATATTCTATGGATGATATGTACACAACAGTTACAGCATCTGAATCATTGTCCTTTCTCTATTTTTTGCCTTTTATAATAATGCCATTATTGTATTTGGGAATAAATTATCTTTTGAATAAGTACACAAATGGGCGACAAATTTTTGCGACTTCTTTCATTTTTATAATTATTTTAGGTAGTTTAAAGCTTGTAGTTCCGGATTCATCTGGTGCAGTTTTTCAAAACAAACTTAATTTCCTGACTACAGATATCATTAAGTTTCAAAATGAAAAAAATGCATTAGACGTTTCTAATTTGTTTTACAAGAAAGAGTTTCCTTTGATGAAGCCATTTAAAGAAACAGAAGATGTATTAGCTCCGTTTTTTAACATTCAAAGTGAAAAACCCAATATTGTAATAATTATGGCAGAAGGGTTAGGCAGCGATTTTATAGGAAAAAACGCTTATGGAGGCTTTACACCTTACCTCGATTCCTTAACCTCAAAATCACTCTATTGGGAAAACTTCGTCAGTAATACTGGAAGAACCTTTGGTGTAGCATCATCATTATTGGGATCGTTACCTTATGGTGAAAAAGGCTTTATGGAATTAGGCCAACTTCCTTCGCACATTTCGCTAATAAGCGTGCTAAAAGCAAATGATTACACAACATCTTATTATACTGGTGACGATTCAAGCTTTGACAGAAAAATAAATTTTCTGGAATACAATGATATCGACCATGTAACTGATATAAATAAATTTGGTTCTGGTTATGTAAAGACTAAAGAGAATTCAGGTGGTTTCTCTTGGGGATACCCCGATGCCGAAATATTCAAAAAAACATTATCTGAACTAGATAGCAAAAAAATGCCTCGATTAGATGTTATAATGACACTTTCGAATCACGAACCTTTTGATTTTCCTTCAAAAGATGGTTATTTGAAAAAGGTTGATGCCATTGTAAATACGAATAAGACTTTGGGAGTTAAAAAAGGAGAAGTAGAAGCCTATAAAGATATTTTTGCTGCACTTCTTTATACGGATACATCCATTAAAAACTTCATGGAGGCCTACGCCAAAAGACCGGAATACAATAACACCATTTTTATCATTACAGGCGATCACCGATTGATTCCTATCCCTCAAAAAGATGAATTATGTCGTTTTCATGTACCGCTATTGATCTATAGCCCGATGTTAAAAAAAGCAGAGAAATTTAAATCTGTTTCGTCTCATTGGGATGTAACCCCAAGTTTACTTTCTTTTTTAATGAATAATTACAAGTTTAACAAGCTTGAGAAGACAGCTTGGATGGGTCAGGGATTAGATACAGCAAAAGAATTTAGAAATATTCACCAAATCCCTTTAATGAGATATAAAGGAAGCATCAACGATTATATTTATAAAGATTATTTGTATTCCGGTGGAGAATTATATAAAATAAATGAAAATTTTGGGACTTATAAAGTTCATGAAGAAAAAATATCTAAAATAATAGCAGACTCCTTATTGAGTTTTAAAAAACTAAACGCTTATTTAACTAAGAAAAATAAAATTTTCCCCGCTTCTTTAAATATTTATTCACAACCGGCAGTTCAATTTTCAAAGACTGAATTAGCGACAATTAAAGAGTTAACAAAGGGTTTGAATTTTGACCAGACTTTTCTTCTCGCAAGAGATTTTGCGTTTAAAAAAGATTATAAAAAGGCAAAACTGTTGTGTAATTACATTTTAAATGAACTTCCTAATTATTCCGAAGTACGAACTTTAAAAGGAAGAATGCTGGCTTGGGAAGGAAAATTTCCAATTGCTGAATCTGAATTGTTAAGTGCTATTAAAAGAACTCCTTTTGAGAACGACAGTTATCTGGCATTAATGGATGTTTATTGGTGGTCTAATCAGAATAATAAAGCAGTTGAAATAGCAAATAAGGCAGTAAGTAATGGAATTAAAAATCCAGAAATTAGCTTCAAACTGGCAGAGACATATAAACGAATGAATAATCCTAAAGATGCTAATAGTATAATAAATGATCTTCTGAAAAAATATCCAGGAAATACTAACTATTTAACTTTTAAAAAATCTTTAAAATAATGATTCCAAAAATAGGTATTAAATTCACTTTTATATTGGCATTTTTAGTTGCTTTTCCAATGTTTGGACAAGAACAAAAATACAATGGCGACCCTGACAGTTCTTTTGAAAGAGCTCGTGAATTGGCTTTTAATAAACAACGAAAACAAGCGCAAGATACGTTGCTGTCTATTCTGACTAAATATCCTAATTATCATGAAATCCGTTCCTTTTTAGCGACAACGTACTCATGGGATGGCGAATACAAAAAAGCCCGAAAAGAGTTTACTACTATTTTCGAGAAAGATACCAAGAATAAAAGTATCTGGGAAGCAGCAATTAAAAATGAATTATGGGGAGATATGCCTTATCCTGCGTTAGAAATGACAACTGAGGCTTTGAAAAATTTCCCTGATGATCCCGAAATATTATATTTAAAGGCGAGTGCACAAGAAAAAACAAATAATTCATTAGAAGCATTAAATACTATTGAATTAATATTGACTCAGAATCCTAACGACCAAAAAGCAAAAGATTATAAAGTCAGTTTAAATAATGCTTTAAGCCAAAATGCAATAGGAATAACTTCTTCGGTGGATATTTATTCTGATGTTTTTGATCCAATGCAATATTATACACTGACGTACAAGCGACAAACTAAATATGGAAGTATTATAGGACGAGTAAATTTCAACAGAAGATTTAATGAAAATGGATTGCAATATGAAATTGATTTATATCCTAAAATTGTAAAAGGTCTTTATGCTTATGTAAATATTGGTCTCTCAAAATCTTTTCTTTTTCCAGATGTAAGATACGGTTTGGAATTATACAAATCTTTACCTAAAAGTTTCGAAGTTTCCTTAGGTTTACGAACTTTGAAATACAGCACAACGACAAACATATATACTGGCTCTGTCGGTTGGTACACCGGAAATAGTTATTTGGCTTTTCGTCCCTATATAACTCCGGGAGAAACAGGAACCAGTAAATCGGGTACTTTTACATACCGAAAATACCGAAGTGATGCAGATAATTATTTAGGGGTATCGCTTAGCGTGGGTTTTTCTCCTGAAATTAATCAGTTCAACATCAATGAAGATGCCGCAAAATTCGTCGACTTAAAATCCCAAAGGATCAATCTTGGATATTATTTCACTTCCTCAAATAAGCAAAATGCTTGGGGAACCCAATTTGGAGTTTCACACCAAGAAATAATATTTGACCAAGGAAATTACTTTTGGATTTATTCCCTTGCTTTGTCATGGGAGCTAAAATTCAAGTAAAATAGCACAAAAAATACTGCTCCTTTCTTGAATGTAGTTGATTTTATAATTTTACTTTCAAAAAGACTATATTTGCACAAAATTTAAGCAAATGAGCACTTTCGAACAATTCAATCTCCCTAAATCTGTACAAAAAGCAATAGATGATTTAGGATTTACATCTCCAACTCCTATCCAAGAAAAAACTTTTTCTGTGATAATGTCTGGAAGAGATATGATGGGAATTGCACAAACCGGTACCGGTAAAACATTTGCATATCTATTGCCTTTATTAAAATTATATAAATTCACTCCGGGACATACTCCTAAAATAGTAATTCTGGTTCCTACGCGTGAGCTTGTAGTGCAAGTAGTGGAAGAAGTAGAAAAATTGACAAAATACATGTCGGTTCGTACTGTTGGTATTTTTGGAGGTGTCAACATTAATACTCAAAAAACAACCGTTTATCAAGGCTGCGACATACTAGTGGGAACTCCAGGAAGAATCATGGATTTAACGCTGGATAATGTGATTCGTTTTGAAGAAATGCAAAAATTGGTAATCGATGAGTTTGACGAAATGCTTAATTTAGGTTTCCGTACCCAATTGACCGCTATTTTGGCCATGATGCCTAAAAAACGTCAAAACATACTATTTTCGGCAACTATGACAGATGAAGTGGATGCCATTTTGAATGATTATTTTGATTATCCGGAAGAAGTTACGCTTTCAGCATCAGGAACTCCTTTGGAAAACATCAAACAAATTGCCTATAATGTTCCCAATTTCAATACTAAAATAAACCTTCTAAAACACTTATTGCAAAACAACGAAGACATGAGTCGTGTTTTAGTATTTGTCAATAATAAGAAGATTTCAGATATGGTTCACGAACGTATCGAAGAAGATTTTGAGGGGCAATTTGGGGTAATTCATTCTAATAAATCACAAAATTATCGTTTGAGTACGATGGCGTCGTTCCAAGAAGGAAATCTCCGTGGACTTATAACTACTGATATTATGGCAAGAGGTTTGGATATTTCCAATATCACCCACGTTATCAATTTTGAGATGCCCGAAATGCCTGAATTGTATATGCACAGAATTGGTAGAACCGGTCGTGCAGATGCTACAGGAACCGCAATAAGTCTTATCGCACCTCGTGAAGAAGAATCTAAAGTCGAGATAGAAGTGCTGATGAACATGGAACTAGCAATCGAACCTTTCCCGGAAACGGTTGAAGTTTCTTCAAAATTAATTGAACCTGAAAAAGACAGGCAACCGATTAAGTTTATGATGAAAAAACAGAAACTTGACGGAGATGGTGCTTTTCAAGAGAAAAGTAAAAAGAATAAGAAAGTCAATTTAGGTGGACCTGGGGTAACCAAGAAAAAAACGCACGGTTCTGTAAATAGAAACATGCTAAAAACCAGAGACAAAAAGAGAAAAGACAAGAATAAATAGTAATAAAAAAAGGCTAAAAATGAGTATCATTTTTAGCCTTTTTTCTTGAATCGTATATATTTTAATTCTTTGTAAAAACCAAACAAACCGGAGAACACAAAGCAATCTTTTTTCCAGTATCTGTAAGTGCTCCCGTAGTTTTATTTCTTTTAAAAATTACAATGTCATTGGTATATTGATGTGCTACCAAAAGAAAATTTCCAGTTGGGTCAATTACAAAATTTCTAGGTCCTTTTCCTAAAGTACTCGTTTGTCCTTTCGATTCTAATTTTCCGCTTTTCAGAATTTTAAAAATAGAAATGTCATTTGCCGTTCCACGATTGGAAGCATATAAAAACTTCCCGTCAGGCGAAATATGGATATCCGCAGAACTAAAATCCCCTTTGAAATCTTTGGCTAAAATGGTGGTTTCATCAATCTTTTTCAATATCCCGTTTGAATAACTGAATACGGTTAACGCTCCGTCAAGTTCCTGTAATAGGTAAACAAATTTCCCGTCTTTACTGAACGTCAAATGTCTTGGTCCACTTCCAGATTTCACTGAAATGCTATCTTTTAATTCTAAAACAGTACTGGTAGCATTAGGATTATAGGCATACGAATACACTTTGTCATTCCCTAAATCGTTAGACAAAACAAACTTTTTATCTGGAGAAAAGTGAACCATATGCACATGAGGACCTTCTTGTCTTTGCGTGTTAATTCCTTTTCCATAATGCTGAATAACTTGCTTTGCTTCAGCAAGACTTCCGTCGTTATTTTTACCAAAAACGGAGATATTCCCACCGGAATAATTGGCAACTATCACATTTTTATCATCGTTTATAATGTAACAAGGATCAGCGCCTTTTGAACTTTGTTTGTTGATTAAGTCTAATTTTCCGCTTGATGGATTGTAACTGAAAGAACTTACCGTACTTTCAGCACCATCTTCATTTACGGAATAAATAAAGTTATTCTCTTTTGAAACCGTCAAATAACTCGGATTTATAACTTTTTCAGTCGCATTTTTAAAACTGAAATCACCTGTCTTTGAATCAAAATCATATACATAAATTCCTTTGCTGTCACAACTTTGGGTGTAGGTTCCAATCAGTAAATTGAATTTATTTTTTTGTGACTGAACACTTGTAAAAATGAAAATTAACAGAACAACAGCAAACGGTTTTTTCATGTTTTTAAATTTTATTGAAAAGCTAAAATACACATTATATCCATAATGAATGTCAATTGTTTATTCCTTTGAAAAATTATAACAACTTCATCTAAAACTGTCAACAAATTTGTATTTTTGACTCACGAAATTCAATGAACTCCATTGAAAATAAAATCCAGTGAAGTAAACTCAACCTCAGAATGCATTTTAAACATCCCGAAATTTTATACTTTCTGTTCTTGTTGATTGTTCCAATTTTGGTTCATTTGTTTCAATTACGCCGTTTCAAAAAAGAACATTTCACTAATGTTCGTTTCTTAAAAGCACTTTCGATCCAAACCAGAAAAAGCTCTAAAATCAAGAAATGGTTGCTTCTCGCCTGTCGTTTATTACTACTAACGTGTATTATTATAGCATTTGCGCAGCCATTTTTTGAGTCAAAAGACAGTAAAAATGCCAGCAATGAATTGTATATTATTTTGGACAATTCTTTTAGTATGCAAGCCAAAGGCAAAAAAGGGGAATTACTAAAAAGAGCCGTTCAGGAATTACTCGAAGAAACTCCGGAAAATGTAAATTTTTCTTTGCTCACTAATTCCGAAAATTATTGGAACACGGATATAAAGTCGGTACGTAGTGCTTTACAGAATCTAAAATACAGCGCCACTCCTTTCCAACTTACTACTATAATGGCAAAAATAAAAGCGCATAAATCAGCTTTTAAAAAGGATATCGTTATCATTACCGACGCCGTTGGTCTTGATGAAAAACAACTGAAAAATAGTGACGCAACTGATTCTCCTTTATTTATAATCCCAAAAGCAGAGCAAAAAAACAATGTTTCTATCGATAGTGTTTTTATCAATAAAACATTAGAAAATTTTTATGAAATTAGCGTCCAAATATCCGGTTATGGAGATGATTTTAACCCGATTCCTATTTCTTTATACAATGAAAACAAGCTCATTGCGAAGACAATAGTAAAATTAGACACAAAGAAAAAAAATCTGAATTTTACGATTCCAAAACAATCCTTTCACGGCTATTTTTCTATAGTTGACAATGGGTTGAATTATGATAACACGTTGTATTTCAGTATTTATAAAACCAAGAAAACCAATATTATCAGCATTGGAGAACCGGTAAAAAGCAACTTTCTTTCCCGAATTTACACCAGTGAAGAATTCAGTTTTAACAATTACACTTTAAGCGCATTAGACTACAATAAACTGGAAGAACAAGACGCGATTATTTTAAATGAATTGGATGAAATTCCGCAAGCTTTGGCGACCACTTTGAAATCTTTTGTAGAAAAAGGCGGCAATTTAATTGTAATTCCTTCTGCAATAAGTTCAATTACAAATATGAATTCTTTGGTGTCTAATTTTGGAAATCTTACATTCAATTCTTTAGAAAACAGAGAAAAACTGATTACTAAAATCAACTTTAATCATCCTATATTCAATAGTGTTTTTGAAAATAAAGTGACTAATTTTCAATATCCAAAAACAAAAAGTTCGTTTGTATTATCCAGCTCCAGTCCTGCCGCTCTATCTTATGAAGATCAAAGTGTTTTCTTGACTTCGATAGCAAATTCAGTTTCAGCAGTTGCTGTTTTTGCAGCTCCTATTAACATCGAAAATTCAAATTTCCAACAATCTCCATTAATTGTACCTACATTTTACAAAATGGCGATGAACAACCAAAAAAACGGTGTAAATGCTTTGATAATAAGGAATAATAACCCGCACTTGACCGAAGCATCGTTAAACAAAGACGCTATTTTAACTGTAAAAGGCTTGGACGAACAATTTATTCCTATCCAACAAATTCTGAATAATAAAGTCAAAATGACTTTCAATGATTATCCGGAACAAGCGGGAAATTTCAGCATTTACAATAAAAAGGAGTGGATTGAAAACATCAGTTTCAATTACAACAGAACCGAAAGTGATTTGGCTTCAGCCAATGACAATATTCTTTCGGACTATAAAACAATCGAATCAATCCCATCGCTATTTGACACTTTACAAACTGACAGAACTGATAATCAAATTTGGAAATGGTTTGTTATCTTTGCACTGTTATTTCTAATAACCGAAATGGCAATTATACGATTCGTAAAGTAAATAACGAAGGTCTAATAATTAAAAAATCAATATGAAATGAGCATGACCGTAATTTGGTCGTAAAAGTTAATGCAACTATGCGAATTCCATATTCCATTAAAAAAACAAATATTATCTACATATGAAATTAATCCTCAGAGGCGCCAAAATTATCGATTCGAAAAGTCCCTTTCATAATAAGACTGCAGATATTTTAATTGTTGATGGTTTTATAAAAAAAATTGGAACATCGCTTCCAAATCCAGATAAAGCAGACGAGGTAAAACTTGATAATTTACATGTTTCACAAGGCTGGTTTGACAGTAGCGTTTCTCTTGGAGAACCTGGTTTTGAAGACCGAGAAACCATATCAAACGGGCTTAATGTGGCTGCCAAAAGCGGTTTTACGGCAATCGCTTTACAACCCAACTCCTTCCCTATTATTGACAATCAATCCCAAGTGAATTTTGTTTTAAATAAAGCACTAGGATTTGCAACTCAGCTGTATCCTATTGGCGCTTTGAGCAAAGAAAGTGCAGGAAAAGACATGGCCGAATTGTATGATATGAAAAAAGCGGGTGCAATTGCTTTTGGAGATTATAATAAAAGTTTGGATAATGCTAATTTGCTAAAAATCGCCTTACAATACGTTCAGGATTTTGATGGATTGCTTCTTGCTTTTTCTCAAGACGAAAATATAAAAGGAAACGGAGTGGCGAATGAAGGCATTGTTTCTACCCGATTAGGTTTGAAAGGAATTCCAAATCTTGCCGAAGAATTACAAATCGCAAGAAATTTATTCCTGTTAGAATATACTGGAGGAAAACTTCACATTCCGACAATTTCGACTAAAAAATCAGTTCAATTAATCAAAGAGGCTAAAGCCAATGGACTAAATGTAACCTGCAGTGTCGCTGTACATCATTTGGTTTTAACCGATGAAAAACTGGAAGGTTTTGACACCCGTTATAAAGTTTCGCCGCCACTTAGAACTGAAGCTGATAGAAAAGCATTACTGAAAGGAATAAAAGACGGAACGATTGATATGATTACATCTGACCATAATCCGATAGACATTGAACACAAGAAAATGGAATTTGATGGTGCCAAAAATGGAACAATTGGATTGGAAAGTGCTTTTGGTGCTTTGATGACCGTATTACCATTAGAAACCATAATAGATAAATTGACTGCTGGGAAATCTAGATTCGGTATTGATATCCAAGTCATAAATGAAGGTTCAAAAGCAAATATTACCTTATTTAATCCTGAACCAAAAAACATTTTCACAAAATCATCCATTTTATCTAAATCGAAAAACTCTGCGTTTCTGGAAACAGAAATCAAAGGAAAAGTGCATGGGATCATCAATCAAGGAAAATTAATTTTAGCATAAATAAAAAATATCACCAACCTCAAGGTGAGCACAAATAAAAATGAATAATACTACCGAAACAGGAAAAACTGCCGCCATCACAAGCTATATTTTAGGAATTGGCGTGTTTATAGCGATGTCTATGAACTCCGAAGATAAAAATGCGTTTGCTTCTTTTCACATTCGCCAAGGACTGGGACTCACATTAACTTTTATATCATTGGGATTAATCATCAGCAATTTTGACAGCTTAATGATTTCAGCTCCCATGTGGATTTTCGTATTTGTTTTATGGTCTTATGGCATTACCTGCGCTATAAAAGGAGAAACAAAACCAGTTCCTTTATTGGGAACTTATTTTCAAAAATGGCTTAAAAACATATCATAATCCGATGAATTTATCTTTAGAATATAAAATACGAGAACCTAAAATAAAATTAGACAAAAATCCTCTTATCCTTTTATTGCATGGATATGGCAGCAATGAAGAAGATTTGTTTTCATTCGCTACCGAACTTCCAGATGAATATTATATTATATCAGTACGTGCGCCTTATGACTTACAATACGGCAGTTATGCTTGGTATGCCATAAACTTTGATGCGGATCAAAATAAATTTTCAGACCACGAACAAGCCAAAGTTTCAAGGGATTTAATCGCTGGATTTATTGATGAGTTAATTGCTAATTATCCAATCGATGAGACACAAATTGCTTTAGTCGGCTTCAGCCAAGGATCAATCTTGAGTTATGCTGTGGCACTTTCCTACCCAGAAAAAGTTCAAAAAGTAGTAGCTATGAGTGGCTATTTGAATTTAGAGATTGTGGCTGATGATTACCTTAAAAATAACTTTACAAACTTGAAAATATTTGCTTCACACGGAACTGTAGATCAAGTAATCCCTGTAGAATGGGCTAGAAAAACACCTGCAATAGTAGAAAATTTAGGCATAAATACAACCTATAAAGAATATCCTGTAGGTCATGGAGTGGCGCCACAAAATTTCTATGACTTTAAAAATTGGTTAGAAGAATAACTAACCAATTATTGTCCTGTATATTTAATTTCTTCGGCTTTTTTCAAAACATAACCTTTCCAAGGAATCAATTGCCAATCATCCTTAACCCATGGTTGGCCTTCGGATTTTCGTTCTAAAATAATCGATTCCTTTTGCGTATCCAGAAACAATTCAGCTTTATTTCCGTTATTGGCATCAAAAATTACAAAAGCTGACGTAGTTGCAGTTTCTCCACTTTGCTCGTAATGATTTAATCGTGTCTCGATTTCAAAAACTCGGATACACTCCTTTCTCAACACAGACCAAGTATAACCGGCAGAAGCTTTACAATCGTGTTCATCCAAATCTCCACCTACTAATTGTGGTTTTTCTTCTTTTAGAATCAGACTCTTAGATTCCTTTTTTTTATCCATTTGCTTTGCACAAGAAAAAGCAAAAATGATCATTACCGAAAACAATAATCCCTTTTTCATATTTATTTTTGATATAACAATGATTGATTTACTTCGAATGAAATACTGTCATCAGCATTTACAAAATATTTCAACAAAACCTCTCCCCAAATTTCACCGTCACTAAAGTCAGCTATAATCCATCTGTGATTTAGAATTCTTACTTTATTGATAATAAATTTATTAGTGCCAATTTGATCTTGACCAGTGTAAGGATTTCCTTTTGGGTTGGAGTTAAAATCCAATAATTTTTCGGTAACAACAGGAATTAATTTTTCGTATTGAATCATTTTTTCAGAACTTCCTGAATCAAAATAATTCTGGGCATTTTCATTTTTTGCTAAAGAAAAATAGTTAGCATCAGCTAACTGATTCGAAACTAAACTTAGACTATCTCTCAACTTTTTTGTGTTTTTTTCATACCTTGCTTGTTCAAATGCTACCTGTTTACTCAAAAACATATAAGTAAAAACTGAAGAAAGTATCGCTAAAATTGTGAGATAAAGGAATAATGACTGTTTCATTGTGAATTGAATTATAGTGTAATTTCTAAATTGTCGTACGCTAGGAAAACAGTTGGAGGAAGGTTTTTTTGAACCTCTTCATGATATCCCATAATATGACTAATGTGTGTAAGATATGTTGTTTTTGGTTGCACCAAAGTTATAAAATCTAATGCTTCTTTCAAATTGAAATGAGTATCATGAGGCTCTTCCCGTAAAGCATTTATAACCAATACTTTTAAGTTTTTCAATTTTTCAATTTCACTTTTTTCAATAGTTTTAACGTCCGTTAAATAGGCAAAATCATCAATTCTATACCCAAAAACCTGAAGGTTTCCATGCATAACATCAATAGGAATTACCGTTTTATTTCCCAGAGAAAATGGTTCATTATTGACAACTTCAATAGTTGCAACAGAAGGAGCGCCCGGGTATTTATTTACCGTTTCAAAAACATAGTCAAACCGTCTTCTCAAATTATCGATAACCCTTTGATGTGCATAAATTGGAATTTCACCTTGTTTAAAATTAAACGGGCGAATATCATCTATTCCCGCTGTATGGTCGGCATGTTCGTGGGTAAACAAGATTCCATCTACTTTTTGACAATTTGAAGAAAGCATTTGCTGCCTGAAATCAGGTCCGCAATCAATTACAAAAGAATGATTTCCCCAAGAAATCCAAACGGAAACTCTTAGTCTTTTGTCTTTAAAATCAGTGCTTTTACATACTGGATGATTACTTCCAATAACAGGAATCCCTTGTGATGTGCCAGTTCCTAAAAAATATACCTTCAATTTTATTGCTTTTATTTACAAAAATAGGGTTAATTATCTTTCATTAGAAACCTATTTCATTAACTTTGCAACATATTAGCCATATTAAAAGAAAATGGATACAGAAATAAAATTAAAAGGTGACAAAATCATCGAACAAATCCCTTCGATTAAAGACAAAGCACTTCGTATTAATTTAAATGAAAATATATACGGAACTTTTGCAGAGATTGGAGCTGGACAGGAAACTGTAAGACATTTTTTTAGATCTGGTGGTTCTTCAGGCACAATTGCAAAAGCGATGTCAGCCTATGACAAAGACTTTAGCGATGCCGTTTATGGCGTTGAAGAGGACGGCCGTTACGTAACCGAAAGCCGACTTAAAAAAATGCTTTCTCATGAAGTAAATCTAATAGAAAAAAGATTGAGCAGAGAGAAACATCCAAACAAAATGTTTTTTAGTTATGCCAATACTGTAGCTACTATTGATTTTGCAAAGCAATTCAAAGGACATGGTTGGGTTGGAATTAGTTATCAAATTGAACCGGATGAGGATTATAATGAAATTATCATTCACATTCGATTTAAAGAAACTGATGTCCGCTTGCAACAAGAAACGCTTGGTATTCTTGGTGTAAACTTAATTTATGGAGCGTATTATAAATACAATGATCCTAAACGATTGTTGCGCTATTTATACGATCACTTAGATAAAGATCAATTAGAAATAGACACTATAAATTTCTCAGGACCCCGTTTTGCTGATGTTGACAATCGTTTGATGAGTTTACAATTAGTAAAAAACGGAATGACTGATGCGGTAATGTTTAACCCCGAAGGTAAAAACATTCTTCCCGCAGCAATTTTATACAAAAAAAATATTCTTGCTTTTAGAGGTAGTTTTCGTCCCGTTACAAAAGTGAACATGGACATGTATGAGAAATCATTGAAAATGTTCCTGAATGAAAATAAAGTAAATGCCGAAAATACACTGGTAGTTTTTGAAATTACATTATCAAACTTACGTTCTGATGGTGAAATCGATGAAAGAGATTTTATGGATAGGGCTGAATTACTGTGTTCTCTTGGACAAACAGTAATGATTTCAAACTTCCAGGAATACTATAAAGTGGTTGAGTATTTTGCTAATTATACCAAAGCCAGAATGGGATTAGCCATGGGCGTGAATAATTTAGTAGATATTTTTGATGAGAAATATTACCGTCATTTAAGCGGTGGAATTCTAGAAGCATTTGGAAAATTATTCTATCGCGATATGAAAGTTTTCTTGTATCCAATGATTGGAGAAAATGGAGAAATCATCACATCAGAAAACTTAAAAGTACATCCTAGAATGAAAGAGTTATACAAATTCTTTAAGTTCAACGGAAAAGTAGTTGATATAGATGATTATGACCCTTCTATTTTAGAAGTTTTCTCTCGTGAAGTTTTAAATATGATTAATAATGGAAAACCGGGTTGGGAAACAATGCTTCCTACTGGTATTGCTGAAATAATTAAAGAACACCGCCTTTTTGGGTATGACCCAAATAAAGTTTTGAAGGAAAGTAATTAGTGAATAGTGGTCAGTAATCCGTTTTTAGTGTTCAGCTACTAGTCCTGATAACTATCGGAATCAGTCGTGAAATTTCGATTTAAATCACAAAACAAAGTCCAGAATTGAGGTCATTTAACACCTCAATTCTGGACTTTATTTTGTTTGTCATAATTTGATTTCAGTTTTTGTATACTTATTTGTAATTGCAGTAACTGACTAAAAACGGATCACTGAACACTTACTTTAGTATCTGAGCGGCATGAGCCTTAGTTTTCACATCTGAAATCACGTCCTCGATGATTCCTTTTTCATCAATTACAAATGTGGTTCTGTGAATGCCATCGTATTCTTTTCCCATGAATTTTTTTGGTCCCCAAACTCCAAAAGCTTCAATTACAGATTTATCTTCATCAGCCAATAACGGAAAAGGAAAGTCAAATTTCTCTTTGAATTTGGCTTGTGCTTTTTGCGCATCTGCACTAACACCCAGCAATTCATAATTATTAGCCTGAAATCGCTCGAAATTGTCTCTTAAGTCACAAGCTTCCGCGGTGCAACCTGGTGTATTTGCTTTTGGATAAAAGAAAACGACTAATTTTTTACCTGCATAATCTGCTAATTGATGTGATTTCCCGTCTTGGTCCAGACCAGAAAAATTGGGTGCTTTATCTCCTTTTTTTAATGTTGTCATTACTTATATTTTTATTTATTTGAATTGAAATTGAATTTTGCTATTACCATTGAAATTGTTTTTCTTTACAAATCAAATTTAATGAATAATGAATAAACAAGAACGTGTAACGTTTGTTATAAATACGTTAAAAGAGTTATATCCAACGATTCCAGTTCCTTTAGACCATAAGGATCCTTATACTTTATTGATTGCCGTTTTACTTTCGGCACAATGCACGGATGTTCGCGTGAACCAAATCACACCGTTACTTTTTGCTAAGGCTGACAATCCATACGATATGATAAAAATGTCTGTTGAGGAGATTAAGGAAATTATTCGTCCCTGCGGCTTATCGCCAATGAAATCAAAAGGTATTCATGGTTTATCGCACATTTTAATTGACAAACATGGTGGAAAAGTACCTCAGAGCTTTGAATTTTTAGAGGAATTACCCGCCGTAGGACATAAAACCGCAAGTGTTGTAATGTCGCAAGCCTTTGGAGTGCCTGCTTTTCCTGTCGATACACACATTCACAGGTTGATGTACCGCTGGAATTTGACAAACGGAAAAAATGTTGTTCAGACAGAAAAAGATGCGAAACGTATTTTTCCTGAAGAGCTTTGGAATGATTTACACCTTCAGATTATATGGTACGGAAGGGAATATTCTCCGGCTCGTGGCTGGGATTTAGATAAAGATATTATCACTAAAACAATTGGAAGAAAAACGGTTATTGATTCCTATCATAAAAAATAAATTTTCATTGAACAAAAAATCCCATTATTTTTTTTTAAAAAAATAATGGGATTTTTTAATAATTTAAAATCAAATTAAATCTACATAAGACCAAACATAATTGGAGTTAGGCTATTTTAATTCGATATGATTTCGAAACTTTTATTGTCTATTTTCATTATGCTCAACGCTTTGGAATAGCTTAATAAGAAAGAAATTGTTTCTTTACTTGGTTTCCTGTTTTTTGAAACTGATGCTTTTTTTGAGTAAGTTTTTGCCATAGAGTAATATATATTTTTCTTTATATTACAACGCAGCAAGTTTAAACATATTGTTAATTGGTCAAAACAATTTGGTGTTTGTCAATCACTTTTCTCAAATTCATCAGAGCATAACGCATTCTGCCTAAAGCGGTATTGATACTAACTCCAGTCGATTCAGAAATTTCCTTAAAGCTCATATCTTGATACATTCGCATCACCAATACCTCTTTTTGATCAGCCGGAAGTCCTTCGATCAGCTTTTTTAAATCCATTTCGACTTGTTCCGAAATTATTTTATTTTCTATAGTCTGGGCCCCATCAGACATTATAGAGAAAATAGAGAACTCTTCTGTTTCCCTGAACATGGGCATTTTTTTTGTTTTCCTGTAATGATCTACAACCAGATTATGGGATATACGCATAACCCAAGGTAAGAATTTACCTTCCTCATTGTATGAATTTGATTTCAAAGTTTTGATTACTTTGATAAAAGTATCTTGAAAAATATCGTTGGTAATGTCTTTATCCGGGATTTTCGAATAAATAAAACCATAAATTTTTGATTCGTGCCTTTTTATTAATTTAGCTAAGGCATCCTCGTTACCTGCGACATAATCCTTTACCAATGACGCGTCAGGGAGTTGAATATTAACCATAATAATACTTTTTAGTTTTAAAATAAATAAGAGATGTCTCTAAAAAGTAGTTTTCTATTATAGGCTAGTGTTTATTTAGGTTTGTTAAGTTTTCAAATTTAACTAATTATTGTTTTAACATGCAAGTAAAATTAATAAAAATTAACATAACTAGCTCTAAATTTGTTAAAATTTTTCTCCTTTTTTACATTTATCATACAAATAGTGTACTGATAAATAATATAGAAGTGCGTTTTTTTCGAAATGAATTCTGAAACTAAAAAAAATAAAATAATACTTGACTAACAGCGAACTTTGACAAACCTTATTTTAGTCCCTAATATCCATATAAACTACTGATATTCTTTAATACAATCGACTATAAAATCAATGAACAACACCACCTGAAGAAATAATAGCTACAATCCTTTTTTAATGATTATTTGTGACTTGTTGAACTCTTTTTCTAAGTTGAAAATTGATTACTTTTGTAAAAATTAATTGTTTTTATGCAAGTTGACCTTTCAAAATTAGATCCCAAGAAAAATATCATCATAAAAGGAGCGCAAGTACATAATCTAAAAAATGTAGATGTTGCGATTCCTCGAAATAAACTAGTGGTTATCACAGGACTTTCGGGTTCCGGAAAATCAAGTTTGGCTTTCGATACTTTATATGCCGAAGGTCAACGCCGTTATGTAGAAAGCTTATCTTCCTATGCAAGACAATTTCTTGGAAGATTGGACAAACCAAAAGTGGAATACATCAAAGGAATTGCTCCTGCGATCGCTATCGAACAAAAGGTGAATACGACAAACGCCCGTTCTACAGTAGGAACATCCACAGAAATCTACGATTATATAAAATTACTTTTTGCCAGAATTGGAAGAACTTATTCTCCTGTTTCCGATCGTGAAGTCAAAAAAAATACGGTTACTGATGTGGTTACTGATGTAAAAAGCTTTGAACTTGACAGCAAATGGTTGCTTCTTGCCCCTATTCATTTAGAAGAAGGACGAAAACTGGAAGACAAACTAAAAGTACTTCTACAACAAGGTTTTGCAAGGATTCTGATGAATAATGAAATGGTTCGGTTAGACGAAATAGACCAACATTCTTTAGACAATAAAGACATAAAGCTCATTATTGATAGAATTGTGGTCAAAGACGAAGAAGAATTCTACAATCGATTGGCTGATGCGGTACAAACTGCTTTCTTTGAAGGAAAAGGAATTTGCCATTTACAGGAATTAAACTCCGATAAAAAGTTTTCGTATTCCAATAATTTCGAATTGGATGGAATCACATTTTTGGAACCCAACGTTCATTTATTCAGCTTCAATAATCCGTATGGAGCGTGTCCCGTTTGTGAAGGCTATGGGAATATTATAGGAATTGATGCCGAATTAGTGGTGCCAAATACAACTTTATCCATTTTTGAAAATGCTCTTTTTCCTTGGCGTGGTGAAAGTATGAGTTGGTTTCGAGACGAATTGGTAAATAATGCTTACAAATTTGATTTCCCAATTCACAAACCTTATTATCAATTATCTGAAGATCAAAAGGAATTGATTTGGAATGGAAATACCTATTTTCAAGGTCTAAATGATTTCTTCAAAGAACTGGAAGAAAAGAATTATAAAATTCAAAATAGAGTTATGCTTTCGCGTTACAGAGGAAAAACCAAATGTCATTCCTGCAAAGGAAAACGCTTGAGAATTGAAGCTTCGTATGTGAAAATTAACTCAAAAACAGTTTCTGATTTAGTTGATTTGCCTATTAAACATTTGGTTACTTTTTTCGAAAACATCGATTTAGACGTGTATGAAAAACAAATAGCGAAACGATTATTGGTGGAAATCAACAATCGCTTATCTTTTTTAACCGAAGTAGGACTGGATTATCTCACATTAAACAGAAATTCAGCAACGCTTTCCGGAGGAGAATCGCAACGCATCAACTTAGCGACCTCATTAGGAAGCAGTTTAGTCGGTTCCATGTATATTCTGGACGAACCCAGCATTGGTTTACACCCAAAAGACACGGAACGCTTGATAAAAGTATTACTGTCGTTAAGAGATTTAGGAAACACGGTTATTGTGGTAGAACATGACGAAGATATCATGAAAGCGGCCGATATGATTATTGATATTGGTCCGGAAGCAGGTACTTTTGGAGGCGATCTGGTGGCCCAAGGCACGTATGATGAAATATTAAAATCGACTTCACTTACAGCAAAATATCTGAATGGAGACTTAGAAATTACCGTCCCCAAAAAACGCAGGCTTTTCAAGAATTTTATTGAAATAAAAGGAGCTCGAGAAAACAATCTTCAAAATATAGATGTAACCTTTCCATTGGATGTATTAACCGTTATTACTGGTGTTTCAGGAAGCGGAAAAAGCACATTGGTAAAGAAAATTCTTTTTCCCGCGATGCAAAAAAAGCTGGAGAATGTTGGTGAAAAAGCGGGGCAATTCAGCGAAATATCTGGTTCTTTTTCGCAAATTAAACATATTGAGTATGTAGATCAAAACCCAATAGGAAGAAGTTCCCGTTCTAATCCTGTGACCTATATTAAAGCGTATGATGACATTCGGGAATTGTATGCCAAAGAAAAACTATCAAAAATAAGAGGGTATCAGGCCAAACATTTTTCTTTTAATGTTGATGGTGGAAGATGTGAAACCTGCAAAGGAGAAGGTTCTATAAACGTAGAAATGGTTTTCATGGCGGATGTACAATTACCATGTGAAACCTGTAACGGGAAACGATTTAAGAAAGAAGTTTTGGAAGTCGCTTTTGAGGGTAAAAACATTCACGATATTCTCACCATGACTATAGACGATGCGATTGCCTTTTTTATAGCCAATAAACAAACTAAAATCACTCAAAAATTACAACCTTTACAGGATGTGGGGCTGGGTTATGTGCAATTGGGACAATCATCTTCTACACTTTCCGGCGGAGAAGCGCAGCGTATAAAACTCGCTTCATTCTTAGTAAAAGGCGCTACAAAAGACAAAGCTTTATTTGTTTTTGACGAACCTACAACCGGATTGCATTTTCATGACATCAAAAAATTATTGGCTTCTTTTGATGCATTGATAGACAAAGGCCATTCAATACTAGTAATTGAGCACAACCTTGATCTTATCAAATGTGCCGACTGGATTATTGATTTAGGCCCAGAAGGTGGAGAAAATGGTGGTAAATTATTGGCAGCAGGAACACCTGAACAAATTGTAAAAATAAAAGATTCAGTTACTGGAAAATACCTAAAAGAAAAATTATAAAAATGCTATTCTGAATAGCATTTTTCTTCAAATGTATTTCCATCTTCGTCAATGGCTATCACTATATTTTTTTCTTTGGAAGAAACATAAGTTAAATAAATCCAGCCAACCGACCATACGCCTAATGTCATACAACAAAGTAAAAAATTAAACCCGTGATCGACGTCTTTCCTGCCTTTTGATAAAACAGCAAAAGGCAATGTATCGTTCCTTTCGATAATTATAAATCCATTATGGATTTTATTAGCTATGATACTAGTAAATTTTTGTAGGCTTTCTTCGTTTATGTATGGATTGCTTTTCATAATCATTGGGGTAAATTATTTTAGCTATTTATTATTGTCTTTTATAAAGATAACAACTGCAAAAGTAAGGATAGTCGCTTATTTGTACAATACCCACTTTTAGTGATTTTTGATCTATCCAAAAACAATTAAACGACTATGATTTTCACTGTTAAAGTTATCTACAAATATATTTTTTTAGATACTTTAAAAGTTACACAATAATTGTTTAAAGTTATAATATTCACATATAAAACTCTTTAATCATTTATAGAATAAAGACTCCTACCATTATTTTCTCAAGGGAGAAAACCCAAATCTCAGATGAAATTTTGTAGGAAATATTATTTTTAGAAATTAAGATTAGTTATTATTTTGAACTGAAAAAAAATTACAACTTAATTCTCAACTTTTTCAAAACTACATCTAGCGCTTGATTAATTTCAATGGAAATAACAAATTTGTAGTTAATATAAACGTATAAAAGAGTAACCAAAATTGATTTTAATCCAATGCTTATTATTGGGCTAAAAGGAAACTCCCAAAAATAAAATGCCAAAAATATTCCAAAAGTAATTGCAAGAGAATACAATGTCTGCTTTGTAAATGGATATAAATGCAAACGCTTGACCACAAAAAGTAACTTGGCAATGCTATAAAAAGTTATTGACAATAAAGTCGCAAAAGCAGAACCCATAATTCCGTACAAAGGAATAAAAATCGCGTTTAATCCAATTGCCAAAGCAACTAAAAAGACTCCTAGAAACAATACGGCTCGATAATATTTTGTATTGAAAATAATGGCATTATTGTTCCCTAAAATTAAATCAAAATATTTAGAAATTCCAATCATAAAAACAACTGGAATACCCCCTCTATATACTTCTGGAACTATTTCGTACAACTGATTGATATTAACAAAAATCCCCAACATCACAAAACCGCCGACTACTTGTAAATTGATAGATGTTTTTTTGTACAAATCATTCAACTCATCATGTTTATTTTCATGCATCAGCTTGGCTGTAATTGGATAAACAATTTGGTGCATCGCCCGGCTTGGAACTGATATGACCAAAGCGATAAATGTTGCAATAGAATAGTAGGCAATATTTTCAATTACCATATATTGGTTGAGCATAATTTTATCACCATCCAACAGTAAATTAGCCACACTTCCTGATAAAATAATATAAAAAGTATACTCCATTAAATTTTTCACATTATGAGGTATGGCAAATTGAAAACTTGGCCTTTTAATATAAAAGGCATAACCCATTGTAATAATTAGTGCTAAAAAATAAATTCCGGCAGTAATATAAACAAAATCCACAACCGATATCCATTTATAATAAACACCAATCAGTGCAATTAAAGAAAACAATCTTAGTCCTACTTCTTTAACAAAATTCCCAAAAACCGAATGCATGTGGACTCTGGCCCAAGCATAAAAAATTTCGAAATAAGCCATGCATAATCCGATAAATGGAATAAGCCAAATAAAGTCTTTGACAACTGGATTTTTCTTTGATACAAAAAATAAAATATCATCAAAGAAAATAAATCCAATAAGAATTAGAGGAATAGACAACAGTAAAGGAAACAATACGGTAAAGGATAAAAATCGGGATCGCTCTTCATCTGTTTCGTATTGCGAATAAAATTTCACTAACGTATTTTGCATTCCTATTGCAAATAATGGCATGATCACATTAGCGACAGAAAGGATATAATTAGTTAAGGCATAATAAGTAGCTCCCAAAAAAATAGGATACAAATAAAGGGTATTTATTGCACCAATTCCAAAACCTAAATAAGTGATTATTGTATTCTTTAAAGATTGATTTAATACTATTCCCATTTTTTTGTCATTGCGAGGCACGAAGCAATCTCACTTTTAATTTACGATTTGTTATTCCGCACAAATATCATTATAATATTGAACTAACTCTAAAATTTTACTCTTTGAAAATTCTCCTTTATCAATTTTCTTGTTAATTACTTCGCAATCAGAAAAATATTTTGCTGCTTTTTTATAGAAACCGCTATTTAAACTTGTAGGATGTTTTTCGTTTGCTCTTTTAACATATATTTCTACGGCAACATTTTCTATACCACTTCGAAAAGAAACAAAATTATTGGTAACAATTTGTGTATTAGGATGATTAAAACCATTTGAATTAATAGCAAAATTCTGAAATATCTTCCTAACTCTTGCATATAAAGTAACATTACCTTCCTCGACAACTTCTAATAATTGAGGTTCTGGTTTAGAAAATTCTTCAAGTGAAACATACTCGAATTTTACAGTTGATTCAAATCCAAAAAAAGTAATACCTTTTACCATATCATAAGACCAACTATCTGTTTTACTATTTAACGAGGCTCTGAATAATATATTATTTTTATTTATACTCCCAAATCCATCAATGGAACTTCCATCATTAAAAAAAATAATAGCTTCTTGATCTTGACTAAATACAAAATTTGCAATTAGTATAAAAACAAATGTTATGAACTTCTTAATCATAATTGTTAAGCAATTCAACCAATTCTTTGGTAAGATTTTTTCTGGAATAGCGCTGTAATCCAACTC
This sequence comes from Flavobacterium glycogeni, assembly GCF_048286775.1. Classification (NCBI taxonomy): domain Bacteria; kingdom Pseudomonadati; phylum Bacteroidota; class Flavobacteriia; order Flavobacteriales; family Flavobacteriaceae; genus Flavobacterium; species Flavobacterium glycogeni. Next base: position 49,702 of record NZ_JBLVPV010000012.1, on the reverse strand, counting down.
CGTTGGCTTGTAATTTACCTTCCAAAAACTGATTATAAAAGTCCAAAATTACACTTTTAAGTTTCACTTTCTCCGAATAATCAAAAAATACACCTGTATTGGTTTCCGTTATGATTTCGGCAAAATCAGAACCGTTAGGGCCAATCGCAATAATAGGTCTGTTAGAAACCAAATATTCAAATAATTTTCCTGGAATAATGCTTTTAGTATCTTCGGAATCAATTTCTATAAGCAGCAAAACCTGTGATTTTCTTTGGTGTGCAATCGCTTCTGAATGCGAAACATAACCCAAATTATTCAAATAGGAATTTAACCCGAATTGAGTAATCGTTTCCAAAACTTCCTGACTCACAGCTCCAATTAGTTTTATTTCCAAATGCGATTTTAAATCTGGAATTTCATGAATCAATTCAACCAAACTTTCCCATAAAATCAAAGGATTTCTCTCGGAAAGAAAAGAACCAATATGCGCTAAGCTGAACTTTGAATCCAAAATTTGTTTCCCAACTTCTTCCGTATCATAACCATTGGTTATGACCGCAATTGGTTTATTTGTAATCGCTTGAAATTCCGTTTTAGTAGTCTTACTAGTTACTATAATTGTATCGGCTGTATTTAAAACCTGATGTTCTAATGCTTTATGTTTTTTGGCAGCAAAACTGGACAATCGCAATGATTTATGATAGCCAATAGTAGTCCACGGATCCCGAAAATCGGCAAACCATTTCAAATTTAATTTTTGTTTTAATTCTAATCCAATAAGATGCAGACTGTGTGGCGGTCCGGAAGTAATAATGGTGTCAATATCATTTTCTACAATGTATTTCTCCAGATAAGCAACCGATGGTTTTACCCAAAAAACACGTGCATCGGGAATAAAAAGATTTCCACGAATCCAAAGAAAGGTTTTGTCCAGAAAAGATTGCTTTTTCTGATTTGGAATAATTCCCGAACTGATTTTTTTGGTTTTGTTTTTCGAAAGAAAAGAAGCCAATTGATACGGTTCAAAAATCTTATGTTTCAAAATAATCGCTTTATCAGAAACTTCCTTAACCAAGTTTTCATCAACAATAGGATACGTTGGATTCTCCGGAATATAAACAATAGGCTGAATACCAAAATCAGGCAAGTACTTAACAAACTTAAGCCAACGTTGCACGCCAGGTCCTCCAGCCGGTGGCCAATAATAGGTAATTATTAAAATTTTCTTTGGTTCTGGTTTCAATTTAATTGTTTTATGGTAGTAGAGACGCACTGCAGTGCGTCTCTACCTAATTACACGGTTTTTTTTCTTTCGAAATAAATCCCACCTGCTAAGAGTAACAGCATTCCTATTGAACTTATCAACGTAATCGTGCTTCCGGTTTTTATCACTTGAGGCTCAAACTTAAATTCAATGGTGTGTTTTCCTGCAGGAATTATCATTGCTCTCAAAACATAATCTACTGGAAAATGCGCTGTTTTTTTTCCATCAACATAAGCATTCCAACCTTTTCCATAATACATTTCGGAGAAAACAGCTAAACCTTCTCCTAAATTTTCAGAAGCATATTTTAGATAATTGGGCTTATAAACATTAAGTTTAATATCACCTTGACTCCATTCTTTTTTATAAAACCCTTCTCCAGTTCCTTTAACAATAGAACCATATTCATAATCATTGAAAACCGCCACATTTTTAGAATCCAAACTATCTAACGCTTTCATCTCTTCATCAGCAGAATTTACCAATTTTACTTGGCTCACAAACCATGCATTTCCATTAACATCCGGATTTGACACTGGGAATTCCTTTCCTTCTTTGTCTTTTTGTATCACATACTTTACATTAAGCATATTAAGGACTTCTATATTGTTTTTGGAAATCTGATAATCAATTAATTGCTGCATTCTTCTAGGTCTTACGGCGCTGTAACCACCAATAGATTTATGGAAAAAAGAAGCTCTTGCACCCATTAAATCTCCCACTTCAAAAACGCGGTAATTAGCCGTGTCTTTTAGAATCTCAGCATCAGAAGGTGACTCTTGAAAAGGCACATCAACTTGACTTCCGCTTACAAAATCTTTTCCCGAAACATACTTTTTATCCACAAAAAACAAATCGGAAACCATCAATAAACCTACAATTATAATGGCTGTATTTTGGGCAAATCTATCTTTAATGAACAACCATAAAACGCCTGCTGTTAACACAATAAAAAAGCCTGAACGCAATAAATCAGCACTGTATAAACTCATTCGATCCAGCTTAAGGGCGCTTACAAATTCTGGACCATAACTTTCTTGAAAATAAGCATCGTTTCCTCCAGAAAAACTGAACAAACTTTTGCTTAAAAATAAAATCAAAATAATTCCTAAACCTAAAATTGTCGTTTCATACAATGCTTTCCATTGCAGTTTTTTATCTAATTTGAAGAAAGACTGTAATCCCATAATAGCCAAAACTGGAAAACACAATTCCAAAACAACTTGGATAGAGGATACCGCTCTGAATTTATCGTACATTGGAACATAATCAATAAAAAAGTCAGTCAAAACGGGGAAATTTTTACCCCATGAAAGAACTAACGCAACTATTGAACCGGATAGAAATACATATTTAATCTTTCTTTTATCGATAAATAAAGCCAAAATCGCCAAAAAGAATACTACAATTCCAATATATGCAGGAGCTGCCACAATAGGTTGATCGCCCCAATACGTTGGCATTCCCGAAACAAAATCAGTTGCCTGATCCTCTGGAACTCCCTGACCTATCATGAATTCATACATATTACTGTCTTTTCCAACAGCCTCATTATTAGAACCACCAAAAAGTCGGGGTGCAATAAGATTAAAGCTTTCCATTACCCCATAACTGTACTCCGTGATATAATCTTTAGACATTGAAGATGTAGTCTCGTTTTTTGACCCGTTTGGATTGAATGTCAGTTCGCTTTTACCTCGAATACTAAAATCCGCATATTCAGAAGTTGCTAATAGATTCGTAGCATTGGCACCAATAGCTAAAATTCCTGCCGCTGCTAATATCCCAAAAGAATACAACAGTGATTTATACTCTTTCTCTTTTACTTGCTGATACAAAAAATAAGCAGAAAGTATCAATAGGAAAATCAATAAGTAATAGGTCATTTGGAAGTGATTTGCATTGATTTCTAATGCTGTCGCAAAAAGCGTAATCAAACCTCCCAGAATATATTTTTTTTGAAATACCAGAATAAATCCGGCTATAACCAGCGGCATATACGCAATCGCATGCGCTTTTGCATTATGACCAACTCCAAGAATAATAATCAAATAGGTAGATAAACCAAAGGCTAATGCACCAAAAAAGGCTTTCAAAGGATCTACTTTTAACACGAGCATCAAGCCATAAAACCCAAGAAAATATAAAAATAAATAATCTGCAGGGCGTGGTAAAAATCGCAATGCATCGTCTATCGCTCCAATATAATCGTGCGGATATTTTGCTCCCAATTGATAAGTTGGCATTCCACCAAAGGCTGAATTAGTCCAATACGGTTCAACATCATCCGTGGCTCTAAAGTCATTTTGTTCTTTGGCCATTCCCGTATACTGCACGATATCAGACTGAAAAATTTGTTTTCCTTGCAAGACAGGATAAAAATATAGGAGAGAAATTACAACAAAACCAAGTATGGCTAGGGAGTGCGGATAGAACTTATTTATTATTTTCAATGTAAAATGGTTTGGATTAGAGTAAAAACGGTGCTAATAACGGCAAATTTAATCTATTTCTTCGTAATCAACATAATCTCCCACTTTTTTGGTTTCGCGTGGATTTTTTGTATTCGCCGTATTGTATATTACTTCATCCTTACTTTGTGTTTTTTTCCAAGTATTGTCTTGTGCATACTGTTGTTGCTTCTGCATATTTTCTCCTGCTTTCTCCACTACTTTTTTAAGCAATAAAGGCAAAAATAGTTTTGCTAAAAATTTAAAAATATAATAGAAAGCGATCATATAAAAAAGCGCTTTTATAAAACCAATGAAAGAGGCTGTTTGCATATAAGTGTAATTTTTTCCAAAATTAATAAATCAACCGTTCAAAATTAAAATATCTCTCTTAAATAAATAATAAAATATAGTACATTTGAAAAGCGTTATTACTTTTTAACCCAAAAAAAATAAGATGTCCAAAATCAAAATCTTACTTATCGTAGCTATTTCAATGATTCCAAGTATTCATTATGGCCAACATACCGATCAAATAAATTCTAACAGACCAGGTGAAACCATGTCGGCTTATTCAGTTGGAAAATCGGTAATTCAAATAGAAACAGGCGTTTACGGAATAAAACAAAACCATAGTTTACTGAATTATGATGCCAATGGTTTTGGAATTGATGCCACATTACGATGGGGTTTATTCATGGAAAAACTGGAATTGATAGCCGATATACAATACCAAAATGAAAAATACACCACCTTATTTAACAGCACAAATCAAGCAGATTTTAAACAAACTGTTTTAGGAGCCAAATATCTAATTTACGATCCTTTCAAAAATTACGAAAAAAAGGTAAACATATACAGTTGGAAAGCCAATCGAGCATTTAGTTGGCGCCAATTAATTCCAGCCGTTTCCGTATTTGCGGGAGCTAATTTTACTTCCAAAGATAACCCTTATGTTTTTTCATCAAATAATCCGAATTCTTTTTTACCCGAATCCGGTATATCACCAAAAATTGTATTGATTACACAAAACCACTTGGGTGATGGAAAATGGGTTTTTGTAACCAATATCATAGCTGATTATGTGACAACAGATTATCCAAGTTATGCTTATGTGTTAACTCTAACTAGAGGATTTAATGACAAATGGTCTGGGTTTGTAGAAAATCAAGGATTTAAAAGTGATTTATACAGTGATGCCATTGTTCGTGGTGGCGCGGCTTATTTATTGAATAAAGGCATGCAAATTGATGCATCGATAAGTACAAGTCTTAAAGATACTCCTTCTGTACTTTATGGAGGCATCGGATTTTCTTGGCGCTATGATGCCAATTATCAAGAAGTAAGAATAAACATTGACAATAATGATTCTGATAAAAAAGCATTAAAAAGAGCAAAAAAGACAAAAAAAGGATAATTTATAGCATTTCAAAAAACATAATGATTACGATAAAAGAAGCTACAACAAAAAGTGAATTAACGAATTATATCAAATTCCCTTTTTCTTTATACAAAAACAATAAATATTGGGTTCCGCCAATCATTGCTGATGAACTGGAAACTTTTGACAAAACAAAAAATCCAGCTTTTGAAAATGCCGAAGCGTATTTTTACATTGCCTATAAAAACAATGAAATTGTAGGTAGAATTGCGGCAATCATTAATTGGAGTGAGGTAAATGACCAGCAAAAAAAGAAAGTCCGTTTTGGTTGGTTTGACGTGATTGATGATATTGAAGTGACGAAAGCACTTTTGGAAAAAGTGTATGAATTAGGTCGAAAAAACAATTTAGAACACGTTGAAGGCCCAATGGGATTTTCAAATTTAGATAAAGTTGGTGTCTTAACGGAAGGTTTTGACGAGATTGGAACTATGATTACGTGGTACAATCATCCCTATTATGCCAGTCATTTTGAGCAATTGGGCTATCGCGTAGAAAAAGAATACTTAGAAAGTAAATTTCCTTTCGAAAACGTAAAACCAGAATTTTTTGAAAAGGCAAATGATTTGGTAAAAAGAAGATACCAATTAAGTCCGCTCAATTTCAAAACTACTAAAGAAGTGATGCCACATGTAGATAAAATGTTTGATTTGTTCAACGAATCTTATGCTTCTTTGTCGTCTTTTGTAGCTATTTCAGACATTCAAAAAGAATATTTCAAGAAAAAATACATCAGTTTTATCAATCCTGAATTCATCAAATTTGTGGAAGACAAAGACCATAACATTGTTGCTTTTAGCATTGTAATGCCTTCTTTTTCAGAAGCGTTGCAAAAATCAAAAGGAAAATTATTCCCATTTGGATTTCTTCATTTGCTGAAAGCCAAAAACCAGAGTAAGGATATGATTTTCTATTTGATAGGCGTTCATCCTGATTATCAAAATAAAGCTGTTACTGCGATAATTTTCAATGAATATTACCATACTTTCAAAGAAAAAGGAGTTATCAACTGTTTCAGAACTCCTGAATTAGCGAACAACCTTGCCATTCATAACTTATGGAAACACTTCAATCCTGTTGTTCACAAACGAAGATGTACTTTCCTGAAGAATTTGTAGCAGTTTAGATTGTACTATTTAAAACAGAAAATCCATCGAAACTGATGGATTTTTTTGTTTTAAACAACCTTGCTTTATCGCGAAAATTACATTTTGCAATCTACTACTTTTGTCAAAACGATATTTCCTTCAAATTTTAGTTGCTTCGTGTCTTTAAAAGTAACTTTTCCTTTGTTATCATCTACAATATCTCCATAACCTTCAACATACGTATTTCCCTTTTTCAAAAAGGCAACTTGACGAATTGACGAAACTCCTTCGGACATAAAAGTATATTCTGCAAAAAGCGTATCGCCCTTTATTTCTCCAACTAAAGTCCCTTCGTTTTTATCTTTTTCAAAAAAATTATAACTCAATTTCCCTGATGCTATTTGATTTCCTTTTATATTCAAAGACATCGAAATAGTATCTTTTTTAATAATCGCACTATAGCATTCTTCTGAAATAGGTTCTTCTACAACAATTTCTTCTGATGGAACTGGGACTTCTTCCATTTCTTTTTCTTTTTTACAAGAGACTAAAACACTCATAAAAACGACACTCAATAAAATCACTTTTTTCATAAACTTTAAATTTTAAGTTGCATAAATATACTATTTATTTGCTAAATTCATTTCAAAAAAAAAATCCATCAACAAAAGTTGATGGATTTTTTATAAACTTAAAATTGCAATAATTTTAAAACTAAGCGTCTAAATCAACTGTAGTCCTGTCAGCAATTTCTTTATAAGTACCGTTTTCCAGTTTTTCACGAATAGCTTCAAAAGCCGTAAGTGTTTCGTCAATATCTGACAAACTATGAGACGTTGTTGGTATCATTCTTAACAAAATAATTCCTTTTGGAATTACCGGATAAATCACAATCGACAAGAATATTCCGTAATTCTCTCTCAAATCATTTACCATAATCATTGCTTCCGGCACACTTCCTTGAAGATAAACTGGTGTAACACAAGTATTAGTATCTCCAATGTCGAAGTTTCTAGAACGCAATCCACTTTGCAATGCATTTACATTTTCCCAAAGTTTGTCTTTCAATTCTGGGTGATTACGCAACAATTCCAATCGTTTCAAAGAACCAATTGTTTGAATCATCGGTAATGCTTTAGCAAACATTTGCGAACGTAAATTGTATTTTAAGTAATCGATAATGTCTTTATCAGCCGCTACAAAAGCACCAATATTAGCCATCGATTTTGCAAAAGTAGAAAAATAAACATCAATTCCATCTTGGCAACCTTGCTCCTCACCTGCTCCAGCTCCTGTTCTACCAAGAGTACCAAAACCGTGAGCATCATCAACCAAAAGACGGAAATTGTATTTCTTTTTCATTTCTACAATCTCTTTCAACTTTCCTTGTTGTCCACGCATTCCAAAAACACCTTCAGTAATAAAAAGAATTCCTCCACCTGTTTCCGTAGCTATTTTGGTAGCACGTTGCAGGTTTTTCTCCATACTTTCGATATCGTTGTGTTTGTAAGTAAAACGTTTTCCACTATGCAAACGAACTCCGTCAATAATACAAGCGTGCCCATCAACATCATATACAATCACATCATTTCTAGTCACCAAAGCATCAATTATAGAAACCATTCCTTGGTAACCAAAATTCAATAAATAAGCTGATTCTTTCATTACAAAAGCAGCTAATTCATTCTCTAATTGTTCGTGATATTTAGTATGACCACTCATCATACGAGCACCCATTGGAGCAGCTGCACCAAATTCTAACGCTGCATCCGCATCTGCTTTACGCACTTCTGGATGGTTTGCAAGACCTAAATAGTCATTCAAACTCCAATTCAAAACCTCTTTTCCTTGAAATTTCATTCTTGGGCCTAAATCTCCTTCTAATTTTGGAAATACAAAATATCCTTCTGCTTGTGAAGCCCATTTACCTAACGGTCCTTTATTGTTTTGAATTCTTTCGAATAAATCTTTTACCATAATATATTGAAGTAATAATTTTAATTTTAAGAAGTTGCAAAAATAATTATTTAAATTTTATAATGGTATTGAAAGTAAACTTATTTTTCAGGAGCTATTTAGCTACGCCGAATCTTCGATGTCCTGCTCTCCGCTATATCTTTTGTGCCGTCAAGAAAGATTGCTTCATCCCTCGTAATGGCGGCACAAAAGGATGCCTCCCGATAACCATCGGGATCATCAGGGCTAAAATAGATTCCAATAATAAACTTTGTATATTTGGTGCGCATTTTCGATATCAATACAGCAATTCATTTTTTAAATTTTAAATATTATGCCATCTCATTATAAATTCGCTCTTGTCCTTGTTTTCACATTATTACTCAGCAAAAATTTAATTGCTCAACATACCATTAATACCCGTACTTTTTATAAGCATGAAAAATATTTAGCTTCCGATGAATTACAAGGTCGCTTTCCAGGAACAAAAGGCAATAATGATGCGGCAACATATATAGCAAAGTATTTTAAAAAATATGGACTGCAAAAATTTGGCAACAGTTATATGCAATCTTTTAAATTATTTGTAAAACCGGAAACAAACCATGCAAAATCAGATAGTGTAACCACTCAAAATGTGGTTGGATACATAGAAGGATCGGATGAAACTTTAAAAAACGAATTCATTGTAATTGGAGCGCATTATGACCATTTGGGATGGGGAGGAAAAGGAACGGGAAGCAAAAAGAAAGAAACTATCGCTATTCACAATGGTGCTGACGACAATGCTTCGGGAGTTTCGGCTTTGCTGTCTATTTTAAAAGAATTATCAAAAACGAATCAACGACCGCTAAGAAGCATCATTTTTATAGGATTCAGCGGAGAAGAAGGAGGATTACTGGGTTCGAAATATTTTGTAAACCATCCTCCAGTTGCCAGTAATGCTCTTAAATTGATGATCAATATGGATATGGTAGGCCGATTGAACAAAGAAAAACATTTATATATGGGAGGTGCCGGAACTTTTCCTGATGGCGTAGCATTAATGAAAAAACTAGGAGAAGGCAGTGGACTCAACCCTGTTGTCAACGCTGGCGATGTTGGTGGATCCGACCATGTTTCTTTTTACAAAAAAAACATTTCGGTTGTGGGGCTTCACACAGGAGGACATCCTCAATACCATACCCCGGAAGATGATGCACATTTAATCAACCAAGAAGGCGCTGTTTTGGTTTGCAAGTATATTTATAATGCATTAGTAACAATAGCCAACTACAATCAACCTTTGTACTTTATTAAACAGGATTAAAAAAGAGACTCTAGTGTGCAAAATGAAACTGCTGTACAAACTAATTTGGCTTAGCACCCACAACAGTGAGTCTAAATAAGGGTCAGATAAACTGGCTTCGGAACAATTTAGACAAATATTTGTATATTTGAAAAGCATTGTATAGACTAATGCCAATTAAAACAATAATATATGTCACAAGACACAAAAGAATTAAAACTGGCCGTTCTCATTGATGCTGACAACGTTCCTTATAGTAATGTAAAAGGAATGATGGAAGAAATTGCCAAATTCGGAACACCAACCACCAAACGCATCTATGCAGATTGGACTAAACCCAATGCTAACGGCTGGAAATCAGTTTTACTGGAACACGCTATTACTCCTATTCAACAATACAGTTACACAATAGGTAAAAACTCCTCAGATTCTGCTATGATAATCGATGCCATGGATTTATTATATTCAGACAAAGTGGATGGATTTTGTATCGTATCAAGTGACAGTGATTTCACACGTTTGGCCATCAGACTGAGAGAATCAGGAATGAAAGTCATTGGAATTGGAGAGAAAAAAACGCCCAACTCATTTATAGTTGCCTGCGATCGTTTTATCTATATCGAAGTATTAGACGGAGCCATAAAGAAAAAACAACCGAAACGTTCCTCAGACACTAAAAAACCAATTGGAAAACCCGTTGAAAAACCTATTGAAAAATCACTCAGTAAAATAGATTTACATACCATAGAACTTATTGAAACTACAATAGAAGATATTTGTGATGATGATGGCTGGGCATTTCTTGGTGATGTAGGAAACCTAATTGTAAAGAGAAAACCTGAATTCGACCCAAGAAACTATGGTTTTGCTAAATTAACCCCAATGCTAAAATCCCTAACCGATATTCTTGAAATTGACGAAAGAGATTCAGATAAAAAAGGTATCAAACACGTTTATGTTCGATTAAGGTTTAGCTAATAGACCACTATTTCCATCAATGCCATAAAGACCCATAATTTATCTGCTCCTAATTAAATATAACACAAAAAAGGAGGACCCTTAGAGTCCTCCAGTTGTCGGTTCTGATTTACCATTATCAACTCATACAATTATATTAGTATAGCTGACTATTGAATTATCATATCTTATTGTAAGATTGATATACTCAAGTAATTAATCAAAACCACACTCAAAGATACAATTTACTCTCACCAAAACAATTAAAAATCAACCATTTAACGAATCATTAACGCACTGATTCATAGCGTAGCAATTACATTCAAATAGTAATTTTGCACTTATAAAATTCATCCCTCTAATTCTTATTTTAAAAATTCTTTAAATTCCTTTTAAAATTAAAATTCTCTAAAATTGAACCATAAAAAAAGGAGGCCTTTTTAAAGGGCCTCCTATGTGATTCTGAATTACCTATACTAACTCTTACCGTTACTGATATAGTCGATTGTGAGTTATCAATCTCATTATAAGATTGATATTCTCAAGTATTCAATCAGAATCACATATCAAAGATATTATTTTTTACCAAAAAACACAACTAAGAATCAGTACTTTAACCAATAATTAACGTGTGGATTTATAGCAGTAAAATTGCTTTTAAAAAAAAAGCAAAAAGGAAATTATTACTCTGGCATATAGCCACAAAAAAGGAGGCCTTTTAAAGGGCCTCCGAATGTAGATTTTGATTTACCATTTATCAAACATACCGTTCAGTATGAAATGACAATTTGAATACTCTTCTCTTTGCAGATGGTTTTTACTCAAGTGATTAATCAAAACCACACTCAAAGATACAACTTATGTTAGTTGAATTTAAAAAAAACAGCACTTTAACTCTAAATTAACGTGTTGATTTTTAATTAATTACAGTTGAATACATTCTTTGAATTCCAAACAATATAGAGATCGCTATGATTAACAGCTAGTTTGAACTGCTAATGACATCATCCCGATGAAATATCTAAAAAAATGTATCTTTGGAGAGTCAAATTAAAACTAAAATAATGCAACTTGTTTTCGCTTCCAATAACAAAAATAAAATACTGGAGATACAAAGTATACTTCCAGACACGATTGAAATTCTAAGCTTAGAAAGCATCGGTTGTCATGAAGAAATTCCTGAAACCGCCGATACTATAGAAGGGAATGCTATTTTAAAAGCCAATTATGTTACACAAAAATACGGTTACAACTGCTTTGCTGATGATACCGGACTGGAAGTGGATTCGCTGAATGGCGAACCTGGTGTTTACTCTGCAAGATATGCTGGAGAGCAACGCAATTCTGATGACAATATGAATAAATTATTGGAGTGCTTATCCGATAAAAGCAATAGAAAGGCACAATTCAAAACAGTGATTGCATTGAATTTAAACGAAAAACAGCATCTTTTTACAGGAATTGCCCGAGGCGAAATTACTTTAGAAAAATCAGGGAATCAAGGATTTGGCTATGACCCTATTTTCAAACCTGAAGAATACCAAGAAACTTTTGCCCAATTATCATTGGACATAAAAAACAAAATCAGCCACAGAGGAAAAGCCACACAACAACTAATTGATTTTTTGAAAGTAAATAAATAAACGCTCTGAAATACAACATTTTTATAACAAAGAAACAAATTTCAAGGCGTAATTTCACACTAAAATCCTAAATCAAAACCCATAATTTGCAAATAAAAAACATAACTTTCTGATAATCAAATTATAATAAATCATTAAATCTTAAAATAGCATTAGTTTATATCGATTATTAACAGTAATTTTGCACCCTATTTTAAAAATACATATGAATAAATTTGAACAATTAGGATTGAGTGAATCGTTACTGAAGGCGATTTTAGATCTAGGATTTGAAAATCCGACCGAAGTACAGGAGAAAGCGATTCCCCTATTATTGGAAAAAGACACAGATATGGTTGCGTTGGCTCAGACAGGGACAGGGAAAACGGCAGCTTTTGGTTTTCCAGTTATTCAGAAAATTGATGCCAACAACAGAAACACACAAGCATTAATTTTATCTCCAACACGCGAACTTTGTTTGCAGATTACCAACGAAATTAAAAACTACTCTAAATACGAAAAAGGTATTAATGTGGTAGCAGTTTACGGTGGAGCTAGCATTACAGAACAAGCGAGAGACATAAAGAGAGGCGCACAAATTATTGTGGCAACTCCAGGAAGAATGCAAGACATGATTAATAGAGGATTGGTAAACATTTCTCAAATTAATTTTTGTATTCTTGACGAAGCTGACGAAATGTTGAACATGGGTTTCTACGAAGATATCGTAAACATCCTTTCTACTACGCCAGACGAAAAAAACACATGGTTATTCTCTGCAACAATGCCTGCTGAAGTAGCACGTATTGGAAAACAATTCATGAAAGATCCGATTGAAATTACAGTTGGAGCTAAAAACTCAGGTTCTGCCACAGTTTCTCACGAATTTTACCTTGTAAATGCACGTGACCGTTACGAAGCTTTGAAACGTTTAGCTGATGCTAATCCAGACATTTTCTCAGTAGTTTTCTGTCGTACCAAAAGAGATACGCAAGCTGTTGCTGAAAAATTGGTTGAAGACGGATACAGCGCTGCTGCATTGCACGGAGATTTATCTCAAGCGCAACGTGATGGGGTAATGAAATCTTTTAGAGGAAGACAAATCCAAATGCTTGTAGCGACTGATGTTGCTGCACGTGGAATTGACGTTGATAACATTACTCACGTAGTGAATTATCAATTACCTGACGAAATCGAAACGTACAATCACCGTTCAGGTCGTACTGGTCGTGCTGGAAAATTAGGAACTTCTATCGTAATCGTTACTAAAAGTGAATTGCGTAAGATTTCTTCAATTGAAAGAATCATCAAACAAAAATTCGAAGAAAAAACAATCCCTTCTGGAATTGAAATCTGCGAAATCCAATTGTTACACTTAGCTAATAAAATTAAAGATGTAGAAGTTGATCACGAAATTGACAACTATCTTCCTGCAATTAACAGCGTACTTGAAGATTTATCGAAAGAGGAATTAATCAAGAAAATGGTATCGGTTGAATTTAATCGTTTTATCAATTACTACAAGAAAACTAGAGATATTTCTAATCAAGCTTCAGGTTCTGAAAGACGTGATCGTGATGATAGAGATGGTGCTCCAAGAGAAAATAACAATGGTGGTGCAACAAGATATTTCGTGAACATAGGTTCTAGAGACAACTTTGATTGGATGTCATTGAAAGATTACTTGAAAGAAACATTAGACTTAGGTCGTGATGACGTTTTCAAAGTAGATGTAAAAGAAGGTTTCTCTTTCTTTAACACTGATCCGGAACATACTGATAAAGTAATGGAAGTATTGAACAACGTACAATTAGAAGGACGTAGAATCAATGTTGAAATTTCTAAAAATGACGGTGGCGGAAGACGTGATCATAACGGAAGAAGTTCTGGTGGAAGTTTTGGTGGCGGAAGAAGTGCTGCTCCAAGAAGAGAAGGTAGTTTTGCTCCAAGAAGAGAAGGTTCAGGCGGTGGATTTAGAAGCGACAGAAGTTCAGCTCCAAGAGAAGGTGGATTCGGAACAAGAAGCTCATCAGCTCCAAGAAGAGAAGGTGGTTTTTCATCTGACAGACCTAGAACTGAAGGTTCATCTGACAGAGCACCAAGACGTTCTGAAAGCTTTGGTGATGCACCAAGACCAAGAAGACCAAGAAGAGATTAACATTCATTGTTAATTTTCTTATAATTATATACTGGAACTACAAAATATTTAATCCTGTTTTATTACTTTTAAAGTCTTAAATCAGTTTATGAAATATTTTGTAGTTTTCTTTTTTTTAGTACTATCTGTAACTGCTTTTGCGCAAGTTAAAGAACCCTCCCAAAAAGTTAATGGTATCATTATCAGCAATACTACTAGACAGCCCTTATCTAGTGTAAATATCATTAATATCAATAAAGTTAGAGGTGCAACTACCGATTCAGGAGGATACTTCGAAATAGACGTACAGCTGAACGATACACTTCACATTACTAGTTTAGGATTTCAATCGCTTCGCGTTCGAGTGACCAATGACTGGATAAAAAACAAAAGCACCAAAATACAACTTACTGAAAAAGCCATTGCGCTTGAAGAAGTGGTAATCAGACCCTTTAATTTAACCGGATATCTTGAAGTAGACACTAAAATTATCCCGGTTAGAGAAAACTACAGATATAGTATTTCCGGTTTAACGCAAGGATATGAGGCAGGCGAATACTCTCCAAATGCTTTTGGAAGAGTTCTCGGCTCTATATTCAACCCAGCGGACATGCTCTATAATTTCTTTGGTAACAACCCAAAAGAGCTCAAGAAACTGAAAGAAATGAAGAAAGATGATACGGTACGAAATCTTTTGGAATCTAAATTTGACAGAGAAACTATAGCTGTTCTTTTAGGTGTTGACAAAAATGAAATTGCCGAAATTCTGCAACGTTGTAACTACTCCGAATCGTTTATAAAAACAGCTAATGATTTACAAATCATGGATGCTATTAGTGGCTGTTACGAGGAATATAAGATTCTGAAGAAAAAATAAACGCAGTATTTCATTACACAAACAGCTAGTTATTTTGAAATAAAAAAATAATTTAATCCCCGATTCCGAAAAGTAATTGGGGATTTTTTATTTTAAAGCGCTTAAATTTGAGTTTTAATAATCTAAAAATAAAATCTATGTCTAGTATACCTTTTCAGACTATCAATTGGGATACAATAGAAAAAACAGAACATATCGGTACAACGGGAATAGCCTATTGGCAAACGATACAATTAGGCGGACTTAGAATTCGCAAAGTAACGTATTCCAAAGGTTACTTGGCAGATCACTGGTGTCAAAAAGGACATATTGTGCATTGTCTTGAAGGGGATTTTATTAGTGAATTAGATTCGGGAGAGCATGTCCAACTTTCTAAAGGAATGACTTATGTGGTTTCAGATGATGTAAGTTCCCATCGCTCTATAACTGCTAATGGAGTTGAATTATTAATCATAGATGGGGATTTTTTGAAATAATATTTAAAACAAACCAAAATATTATATACATTTACTCAAATCATAAAATAAAAACACAATCTAAACACCTATATCATGGCAAAAAGTCAAGACGCTAAGAAAACACAAAAGAAAGAGCCACTAAAAACGGCTAAAGAAAAAAAAGAAGAAAAAAGAGACAAGAAAAACAGTCCTAAAAGAGACTAATTCTTTTTTATAAAAACAAACCCTCGTTTATTGCTAAACGAGGGTTTTATATTTTATTGAAATTCAAGATTATTTCACCGGAATATTGGCTAAAATTTCCAAAACAAATTTCCAAAATTTCTGAGAAGAGGAAATACTCGCTCTTTCATCAGGGGAATGCGCACCGTGAATCGTTGGTCCAAAAGAAATCATATCCATATCCGGATAATTCGTTCCCAGAATTCCACATTCTAATCCTGCATGACACGCCACTACTTTTGGTTTTTCACCGTTTTGTTTTTCGTAAATTGGAACTAAAACATCCAAAATCTCTGATTCAGAATTCGGTGTCCAACCTGGATACGCACCAGAAAATTCCACTTCACAACCCATTAATTCAAAAGCGGAACGCAAGGCATTAGCCAAATCAAATTTAGAGGTTTCAACCGAAGAACGTGTTAAGCATTGTACCGAAAGTTGCCCTTCCCCAACAATTACTTTAGCGATATTGTTCGATGTTTCCACCAAGTTATCAAAATCAGCACTCATTCTATAAACTCCATTATGAGCCGTATACATTGCTCTTACAAAGTAAAACTGAGCAATTGAGGGCATTACTTTAGCAGGAGTTGCATCCATTTTTTCAAAAACAACTTCTAAATTAGGTTCCATTGTTTTTAACTCCGTTTTGATTTCGTTTACAATTTGCTGCATGTCAAAAACAAAAGCTTCATCATACACCTCAGCGATAATCACTTTTGCCTGACTTTCACGCGGAATCGCATTACGCAAACTTCCTCCTTTTATTTCGGAAATTTGCAAACCAAAATTATCAAAACCATCAAATAATAATCGGTTCATTATTTTATTGGCATTACCCAACCCTTTGTGAATATCCATTCCTGAATGTCCACCATTCAACCCTTTTACAGTAATCGTATATCCTACAGAACCTTCCGGAGTTTCCTCTTCATCATACTCAGCAGTAGCCGTGACATCAATTCCTCCCGCACAACCAATATCTATTTCATCATCTTCCTCCGTATCTAAATTCAAAAGAATTTGACCTTGTAAAATGCCTCCTTTTAAGTTCAACGCTCCTGTCATTCCCGTTTCCTCATCGATGGTAAACAAAGCTTCTATCGCAGGATGTGGAATATCAGTACTTTCCAAGATTGCCATGATAGCTGCTACACCAAGACCGTTATCAGCACCAAGAGTTGTTCCGCGAGCACGAACCCAATCTCCATCCACATACATATCGATTCCTTGTGTATCAAAGTCAAAAACGGTATCCGAATTTTTTTGATGCACCATATCCAAATGTCCTTGAAGCACGATTGCTTTTCGGTTTTCCATTCCTGGAGTAGCCGGCTTGCGAATAATTACGTTGCGAATTTCATCTTCAAAAGTTTCCAATCCAAGACTGTTTCCGAAATTTTTCATAAACTCAATCACACGCTCTTCTTTTTTAGAAGGACGAGGTACAGCGTTCAAATCGGCAAACTTATTCCAAAGCGCTTTTGGTTCCAGATTTCTTATTTCTTGACTCATTTATTTTTGTTTGAGGTTTAACATTTAGAAAGCCCAAAGTTACAAAGTTTAAATTCTTTATTGATACTAATTGATATTGTAATTATATTTACAGTATTAAAATTCATCCTGTGCGAACAAAATATTTTCTTTCTTTCTTTCTTTTTGTCCAAATACTAATTTTGCAGATTCTGCCTTATTTTCCGCTACAAGTAGAACAATTTTACAGTAATGGTTTCTATCCGATACTTTCAAAATTTTCAAGATTAGCATTGGGCAGCATTCCATTTTCTTTGGGGGATTTAATTTATATTATTGTTATTGGTTTTGTTTTGAAATGGTTTTGGAACCAACGAAAATCTTGGAAATTAAAATGGAAAAGTAATATATTATCTATAGTAAGTTTTGTTTCGGTATTCTACTTCTTGTTTCATTCTCTTTGGGCGTTTAATTATTACCGCCAACCGCTTTTTGAAAAAATGGAAATTAAAAAAGACTATTCAGATGCTGACTTATTGGCTTTCACCAAAAAATTAATCACTAAAACAAATGCAATCCAAAAGCAGATTACAAAAAATGATAGTTTGAAAGTGGTATTTCCTTACTCACAAAATCAGGTTTTTAAGATGAATTTGAATGGATACAAAAAACTAGCTGAAGAATACTCCTATTTTACTTATAACCATTTAAGCACCAAGAAATCACTTATCAGTTTGCCTTTGACTTATATGGGTTTTGGTGGTTATCTGAATCCGTTTACCAATGAAGCTCAGATTAATTATCTGGGTCCAATGTACAGCTTCCCGATGACTACCAATCATGAAATGGCACATCAAATGGGTTTTGCCAGCGAGAGTGAATGCAACTTTATTGGATTTTTAGCATCCACAAAAAATGAAAATGCATACATTCAATATTCAGGTTATAGTATGGCTTTACGGTATTGCTTAGGCAATTGGCAAGTTCGAGATGAAAAAATTTTTAAAGAACTCCTAAAAACAATTCATCCCGGAATTTTGAAAAACTACAAAGAAAGTGAGCATTTTTGGAAACAATATGAAACTCCTCTTGAAACCGCTTTTCATGCTTTTTACGATAGATTTCTTAAAATAAACCAGCAAAAAGACGGTTTAGAAGGATATAGTAAATTTGTGAATTTAATGGTGAATTATTATAAAGGGAAAAAGTTATGAGTTTTGAGTTATAGGTTATGCGTTATGCAGTGAGGTAAACGTTAAAAGCTTCCATAACATATAACGCTTGACGTCTAACTCCTAACATCCAATTTAGCGCTTAAAAATTATATTTTTTCCAGTAATAAACCTGTAGCAGTAAGTCCTGGTCCAAATGCCATAGCCACAATTTTCTTTCCTGATTCAATGTTTGGGTCGTTTACAATTTCGTGGAAAATATGAGGAATCGTAGCCGAGGACATGTTTCCCTGACGGCGTAAAACCTCATAAGACCAATTCGCCTGTTCTTTAGTCAATCCAATTGCATCTATAACATAATCAATGATTTTTGGTCCACCAGGATGTATCGCAAAATGCATATTCGCTTTCTGCTCTTCAAGATCAACATTCCCTTTTTTACAAAGTGCAGTCAAAAAAGGTTTGATATTTTTACGAATAAAAACAGGCACTCGCTTGGACAATGTCATTAAAAAATTATACTCTCCTAAATCCCAAGACATGTCTTCTAATGAATCTGGTATGATTACTTCATGAGACGCTATAATTCGCAGTCCTTTTTTCTCAGGAAACGAATCATCATTTAGGAAAGATTCTTCATCAAATAAGGAATAACCAATAAATCCATCTGCAAAAAGGGAGCAAATCATAATATTTGAATTGGAAAATTCGGTCAGATTTAAATGTGCCGATAATAATTCAGTGTGAACTACATCTACTCTACCTTTAGTTGAACTGGCACACAACAAACTTCTTCCTGTACGAATTGCCGGAAAAGCTCCATAACACCCCATGTGATAGGAATGTGTAACTTGTACCGTTTCCCAATCTCTTTCTATCACCGCTTCCTGAGCAACACTTGGAGAAGAATATCCAGAACAAGTAACGTGTATTAGATTCTCTGGACTTGTATTTGTTTTTGAATAAAATTGATCAAAAACATATCCCATTTTTCTTTTGAACCACTCCATTCGAACCTCAATTTTAGGTCCATAAAGATTTCCGGATTTGACTTCGAAACCAACTGGAAAATGATATCCAGAAGGTGACGTGACTTCCATTATATTTTCAATAAAATCTTCAACTTCCTCAAAAATAATACTTTGTCTACTATTAATATTTTCGGAAGAAACAGCATACTTATCCACTTGATCAGATATAATCTCAAAAGTTATAGGTTCACTATCAAAAGCTCCAGTTCCAGTTACACCAGATTTTGGAAGATTTTGAAAATGATAATACAGAAATTTTGTGTACTGATTGAGTTTTTTTTGATCTATCAATTTACCCACTAGAATTGGATGAAAATTGGAAAGTATAACGCTTTTCATTAACTTTTAAATTTTAATTGAAATATAAAATTAAATCAAAAATCATTCAAAAAAGATCAAACTAAGAGAGTTTCGTTTATTTAAACAACAAATCACTGATTTACAGATAGTTACAAATATTATTGTTTTGTTAAAAAACTGAAAATCAGATAGTTATAAGAATTATTTTACACACTCTTTATTCGCTGATTATCAGGTATGTAAGAATAAAAACACAGCATTCTGCGTCACTGTTTTTTAAGTTTATTTTTTAAAAATTTTGAAAAATTATTTAAACTTCATCGCTTGTAAATGTCGTAAAACTTTTCTTTTTATAGGGTCTGATAATCAAACGCCCTTCGCGATCAAAACGAATGTAATTGTACACCCAATTTAAAAAAACTACGGCTTTATTTTTGAACCCAATAAGTGAAAACAAGTGTACAAACATCCATACAAACCATGCAAAAACACCGTTGAAATGGTATTTAGGCAAATCGACAACCGCTTTATTTCTTCCTATGGTTGCCATGGAACCTTTGTCGTTGTATTCAAAAGCTTCCATAGGTTGGTTTTGAATTAATTTTACTAAGTTTTCACCCAATAATTCCCCTTGCTGCATCGCGGGTTGCGCCATCATGGGATGTCCTTGAGGATAAGTTTCGGATTCCATGGAGGCAATATCACCTACGGCAAAAATATTGTCATAACCAATCACTTGATTGTATTCATTTACCCGAATGCGTTCTACTTTTTCAACCAAAGATTTACCATCCAATCCAGCAACAAGAGCACCTTGAACACCTGCGGTCCAAATTACGGTGGCAGTTTCAAAAGTCAAATCGGAATTTGTGGTTATGGTGCGTCCATCGTAATTAGTCACTCGGACATTTTTCCAGATTTTCACTCCTAAACTGGTTAGAAATTTTTCGGCGGCTTGAGAGGATTCTTCGCTCATCGTGTTTAGGATCCTATCCCCACTTTGAATCAGATTGATTTCCATTTTGGTAATATCAAGATCAGGATAATCTTTTTGTAGAATGGCTTTTTTCATTTCGGCCAAAGCACCGGAAAGTTCTACTCCTGTTGGTCCGCCACCAACCAGTACAAAATTAATCAAACTATTTTGTTCAGCTACATCAGTTGTTAAAACCGCTTGTTCAAAATTCTCTAAAATCAGACTTCGAATATTGAGTGATTGCGGTATGGTTTTCATGGCCATACTGTTGCGCTCGATTTCTTTGTTGCCAAAATAATTGGTTTTGGAACCGGTGGCAATAACCAGATAATCATACTTTAATTCACCAATTTCGGCGATTATCTTTTGATTTTTAGTGTCGATTTCTTGTACGTTGGTGAGCCTAAAGTAAACGTCATCGTATTCCTGAATTACTTTTCGGATTGGGTACGCTATAGAACCAGCTTCGAGACCGCCTGTAGCAACTTGATATAATAAAGGTTGGAAAGTATGGTAATTGTGTTTGTCTAAAAGAACAACCTGAACTTTTTTGTTTTTTAGTTTTTTGGCTAATGCAATTCCTGCGAAACCTCCACCTATGATTACTATTCTGGGTAAAGTTGAATTTGGGATGTTCATGTTTAAAAAAGTTCTGAATTGTTGATACTCAAAGATACAATGTTTTCTACTGTTGAATTTCATCAAATAGTATCGAAATTTTTGTTCTTGGGGAAAGGTCTTCAGAAAACTAAACGTGCAAATTAGCCCCGATGGTAATGGAAATCCTTTATTTTTCTGATTTTTTCAGAAAATAAAGATTGTAATGTACAGCGGGACGAGTCTTAATTATGAAATGAATGCTGTTGTGCTACTAAAAAAAAAGTGCTACTTTGTAACAAAAACTAGTATTGGTTTACTAACGTATATATGAGTGATAATTTAGAACATTCTTTTGTAAAACAATTGCAGGAAAATCAGAATATAATCCACAAGATTTGTAGGTTGTATACTAATGGCGATGATGCACATAAGGATTTGTTTCAGGAAATTACGATACAGTTATGGAAAGCTTTTCCAAAATTCAGGGGCGACAGTAAATTTTCTACTTGGGCCTATCGAGTCGCGCTGAATACAGCGATTACTTTGTACCGAAAAACAAAACGATCCATAAACACTATTGAATTTGAAGGGCGGCAACATTTCCTGAATGATGTGGAATATGATTATGAGGAGGAAGAACAATTAAAGCTAATGTATAAAGCGGTTTACCAGCTGAATGACATTGAGAAAGCGTTGATATTCATGTATCTGGAAGACAAAGATTATCAGGAAATATCAGAAACTTTAGGAATTAGCGAGGTAAATGCAAGGGTGAAAATGAATAGAATAAAAGGGAAATTAAAAAAAATATTAAATCCATTAGGCGTATGAAAGAGTTGGATTTATTAAAAAAAGACTGGCAGAAGAATACTAATTCTTTTGAGCAAGTATCGGAAATCGAGATTTATAAAATGATCCATAAAAAATCATCTTCGATTGTGAAGTGGATTTTGATAATTAGTATTTTGGAAGTTTTATTGTGGACTTGTCTAAGCGTCTGTTTTAATTCGGATGATTATTTAATTAAAATGAATCATCCTGAGTTAATTCAATACTTTGAAGTGTTTGCTTATTTTAATTATGGCGTGATACTATTTTTTATTTATTTATTTTATAAAAATTACAAAACTATTTCAACCACTGCTTCTACAAAACAATTAATGTCCGACATTTTGAAAACCCGAAAAACGGTTCAATATTATGTTTGGTACAATCTGGCAATGTTAGTAGTGAGTTTAATCATAGGGTTTATAATTGCTTTTGTTTATAATCCCGAAATGAGTGTTTTGAAAGATAAAATTGCCACTAACGGAAAGGTGATGGCAATAACAATAGGAATCTTGACACTTACAACTTTAGTGTTTTTAGGGGCATTTTGGTTGTTTTACCGGGTATTGTATGGTATACTGCTTAGAAGATTGTATGCTAATTATAAAGAATTAAAAAAAATAGATTTATAAAAAAAGAGGCAATTGCCTCTTTTTTTGTATTATTAATATTCCCATTTTCGTAATCGATTCAATTCTTCCTGTTCTTTAATTTCTTCAGCAGGAATAACTTTTAGAAATGAAGGGTGTTGCTCGATTGCATATTCTACTTTTTCTACAATTTCCTCGATTGTATCATTATCGTAATCAATATCCAGAGGTTCTTTGATAATAAAGGATTGCAGAATCCCTTTTTTCTTCATGCGAAATCCTTTTTTGTCAAACGAACGACGAAAACCATCTATAACAATCGGAACCACGATAGGCCTGTGTTGTTTAATAATATGTGCTGTTCCTTTACGAACCGGTTTGAAAGATTTTGTTGTCCCTTGCGGAAAAGTAATCACCCAACCATCGGCTAGAGCAATTTTAATATTCTCAGTATCGTTAGGGTTTACGTCTCGTTTTTCGGTTACATCAACCCCTTTGGCACGCCAAGTTCTTTCAACGGTTATTGCGCCTACATACGATAAAATTCTTGGTAACAAACCTGCCTGCATGGTTTCCTTGGCAGCAACGTAATAAATATTCATTTTAGGTTGCCAGAGATAGCAAACATTTTTAATGCTATCATCACGTCCGCTCAAACTCGCATTAAAAACATGAAACATAGCAACGACATCCGCGAAATACGTTTGATGATTGGAAATAAAAAGTACGTTGTTGTCCGGTAAATTTCTAATAATTTCTGAACCTTCAATCTGCAATTCGTTAAATCCTCTGTACCGTCTATGCGTCATGGCTCCAAAGATTCGGATTAGCCATTTTTTTATAAATAATATGTGTCCGAAAGGATTTCTCTTCAACAATCCCATAAAATTTGTATTTTTTTTTGTGAATTTGATCTACAAACTTACGAAATTTATATTTGAAGTTGGTTGCTGAATTCAACTGAACAATTTGAAAACTACAACCAATTAATCCGCATTTTTCTAATACTAAAAATTAAAATTTATCATCCAAGAACCTCTTTCAAAACTTCTTTTAACTCACTCAACATCATCGCAGTAGCACCCCACACAATATGCTCCTCAATTTTGAAAGCCGGAATACTGATGTTATCAGCATAGGAAGTTGACAAATTTGTATCCACTACAAGTGCATCGTCTAAGAAAACCGATAAAGGCAATTCGATAATATTTGCCACTTCAGAAGCTTGGGGTATAAACACCAATTCTTCTTTACTGATACCTAAAAATGGATGTACCATAAAGTTACTTGGCGGAATATATAATTCTGTAAATGGTTTAAGAATTTCAATTTTATCAGGATGAATTCCTACCTCTTCATGGGTTTCCCGAAGTGCCGTTTTAGCAAAATTTTCATCATCCAATTCGTATTTACCACCAGGAAATGCAATTTGAGCAGAATGTACTCCTTTATAGGAATTTCGGACAATCAATACCAAATGTGTTGTGTCATTTTTAGGATAAAAAAGCATCATTACTGCTGCTATTCTTGGTTTTTTATCTTCAATATTGATGTTTTTTAAACTTTCTAATCGCTCTAAAGGTGCCATTTTTACATGTGCGTCAAAAGCTGGAAGCCTTGCCTCAATTAATTTAGGAACATACCGTAAAAATTCTTGAAAATCCATAATCAAAGTCTATTTTTGCATATAAAACAGCATATAAATATAGTTTAGAAAATACAATTGCACAAGTTTTCTATAACCAAAAAGTCATTACAGATGTACAGCAAAGAAGAAACACAAAGATTAAAGCGAGAGTTCTGGATTGCATTCGCAGAAAAATATCCCCGAAAATGGGTATTATATGATACTAAAATCAAGGATTTCTCTTTTAAATTTTATGTAGACAATAAAAAAGCTCAAGTTTTAATCGATATTGAACACCGAAGTGATGAAAAAAGAATCGCCTATTTTGAAAAATTGGAAGCGCTAAGAAATATTCTCGAAGAGGATTTTATCAAAGACTTGGTTTTCGAAAAAGACTATACACTGGAGAGTGGCAAAACCATCAGTAGGATTTGGGTTGAAAAACTAGGAGTCGGTGTCAGTAATCGCAACTATTGGGATGAAATATTTGATTTCTACAATGAAAAAATGAATGCTCTGGAACTGTTTTATTTAGAGTATGATGATTTTATAAAAGACATTGAAAAGCTTTAATGACATTAATCAATATATAGTCCAATATTTTTTTGTCTCATCGAGCGCAGTCGAGATGCAATACAGGTTCTCGACTGCGCTCGAACTGACAAATTAGAAATAATAATATAAATTGGAAAGCCATTCACGATTAAAAAAAAGCATTAATTTGAACGATTTAATTGTTCAAATTAATGCTTTTTTTATTCAAATTTACATATTGAAGATATTATACACAATAATCCGATCTTCATAATTGATATACAATTGCTTTCTATTATCCTGTTTTTTTCTGGTGATGATAGAAACGGTACAATCTAATCCTTCATTATCCTTACAGGTAAACGAATAAACAATATCAGTATCATTCTCTTCGATAGGTTGATACTCTATGATTTCAAATAATTGAATGATTTGAGAATAAACCACTATTCTATTTTTATTGGTATCCAATGTGACTAAAATATTGACCAAATCCAAATCAGACCACTTACCCCATTTCCCTTTTTCTGTTTTTTCTAAAACACTAAAACCCGAAGTTTTAAACTTGTAATTTTGGCCAAAGGAATGTTGCAATCCCATTACTAAAAAAAGTAATACTATATATATTTTTGTCTTTGTCATTCCTTATCAATTAAAAATCAAAATTATTTATTTCTTTTCTGGCTGTTTCAAAATCGGTTATCATTTCCTGAATGATTGTTGCGGCTGGTTTTATCTCATGAATCAATCCGGCTATTTGTCCAATCTCTAATTCACCTTCGATTAAATCGCCTTCAAACATTCCTCGTTTTGCCCTTGCTCTACCTAACAAACCAATAAGTTCTTCTTTGGTTGGACATTTTTCATACAATTGCTGAACATCCTGATAAAACTTATTTTTAATCAATCGAACAGGCGCGAGTTCTTTCAAAGTCAGTTGTGTATCGCCTTCTTTAACATTTATAATCGTTTCCTTAAAATTATCATGTGCTGATGATTCCAAAGATGCCGCAAATCTACTTCCTACCTGAACTCCATCAGCTCCCAGCACCATAGTTGCAAGCATACCACGACCGGTAGCAATACCGCCAGCTGCAATCAACGGAATACTAATCTTTTCTTTCACCATCGGAATCAGTGTAAGCGTAGTTGTTTCCTCTCTACCATTGTGTCCTCCGGCTTCAAAACCTTCGGCAACAACTGCATCAACACCTGCATTTTGTGCTTTTAATGCAAAAACAGAACTGCTAACCACATGAACAACAGTTATGCCATTTTCTTTCAAATAAGGAGTCCATGTTTTTGGATTCCCAGCCGATGTGAAAACGATTTTTACACCTTCATCAACGATAATTTTCATGATTTCTTCGATATTGGGATACAACATCGGGACGTTTACTCCAAAAGGTTTTGAAGTGGCCTTTTTACATTTTTGAATGTGTTCGCGTAAAATTTCAGGATACATGGAACCTGCTCCAATCAATCCTAAACCTCCGGCATTACTCACTGCACTTGCTAATTTATAACCACTATTCCAAATCATTCCTCCTTGAATAATTGGATATTTAATCTTAAAAAGGTCTGTGATTTTATTCATGTATTTTTAATACTATAATTTTTTAATTAATTTTCCTGTTTTAGAAAAACCATCTGATTCCATTTTATAAAGATACACTCCTTCATGGAGCGATTTCAATGAAATAATGGATGTTTGCGGTGTGATTTTTTGTTCTAAAATTTTTTGTCCCAAAATGGAATAAATAAAGACTGTTCCCCTATCCAATTTTGCAGGTAAAGAAACCGAAACAGTGTCACTGGCAGGATTGGGATAGAGCATAAAATCATCTTTAGAAAATGATTCTAACGCCAACTGGTTACTCACAGCCAATGCAAAATCAGGAATTCCAAATCCATATTGATTATTGGGAGCAGAGAATTTATCTGCTGATTTTAATACTAAATCTCTAATTTCCTGATTTGTTTTTTGGGGAAATGCCTGCCATAAACAAGCAATCATTCCTGCCATTATAGGACTTGAAAAAGAAGTTCCATTAGCAGTCACGATGTTTCCCGCAGCATCCGAGACTATTGGTGCTTGTCCTTGTGCCATCACATCCGGTTTTATTCTTCCGTCAAACGAAGGACCTACTGAACTGAATGAAGTCAGTACTTCCGAAGAATTTACTGCACCTACAGCAATTACTGAAACAGCATCGGCAGGAACCGCAATATGTGGATCTGATGTACCGCCTGAATTACCCGCAGAAGCCACTATAATCATACCTCTGCTAAATGCAATTTCAGCCCCACGGGACATGAATGCAGTGGTACCATTTATTTCACTATACGTATGGCTATACGCCTCATTATCGTAATCAAAATATCCTAAAGAGGTATTGATAATATCTACTCCCAAACTATCTGCTCGTTCTGCTGCTTCGACCCAAAGTGATTCTTCAACAGGATTTTCCGATGCATCATCTTCGGTAATGAATAAATAATAGGATGCATCTGGTGCTGTTCCCACTAACGAATTTTCTTTGTAACCGCCCATTGCCGAAAGTACCGAAGTTCCGTGTGAAACTCCAGTATAAAAATTCGGATCTCTTGATACAAAATTATAACCTCCCAAAATCTGGTTATTAGCTCTTAATCTTTGAAAAGGTTGAATTGTATTTACACCGGGAAAACCGGCATCCATAACGGCAATTATTATACCGGAACCGGTATAATCTTGTTGGTGCAACTGTTGTCCGTTAAGCATCTGGATTTGATTCGACGAAGTACCATAAGCATAATCAATTTTGGTTTTCTTGGTTTTATTTACCTTCTTTATTCTTGAAAGCTTTGCTATTTTTGCGGTTTGATTCAGTGATTTATCCGCAAAATCAACTTTGCTGACAAAAGAAAGCAGTGCCAATACATTTATATTTGCTTGTGTTCCACGAACGTGAACTGCATTCAACCATTTGGATTTTGCCATGACTGTAATTCCAGCAGCTGATTTTACTTGACTAATATACGATTCCTCTACTGGAATATCTTTAAGATCTATAACAATATTTTGATTATTCCTTCTGTCTAATGCTCTCTGAGTAAGCATTTCCAAAGGTGTATCAAAATAAAATTGGGAACTGGGCTTTGCATTAAAATATACCCAAGCATCTTGTTGGGAAAAACCAGCTGAAGTAATCAGTAAAAAAAGAAATATGTAGATTTTTTTCATAGTCAACTTTATTTTTTCAAGTCACAAAAACTCCAACTATTGCTAGGATTGAATCATTATCATTACTTTTCAGGATATATTAAATTCCAGAAAGGCATTCATTTTTTGATCTTTTTATAAATAAAGTACTAAACTAAGAAATTACTCCCGAACCAACTAATTCTTCCCCTAAATACCAGGCTGCAAATTGTCCTTCTGTTATTGCAGATTGCGGTTCATCAAAGGCAACGTACATTCCGCTTTCAAATTGATGCAAGGTAGCTTTTTGCAAAGGTTGTCTGTATCGGATTCTCGCCATAACATCCATAGTTTCTCCATTGGCCAAAGCCAAATCTTTACGAATCCAATGCACTTCGGTTTTTTCTATAAACAAGGCGCTCTTGAATAATCCAGGATGCTGACTCGTCAATCCAGTATAAATAGTATTGGTTTCCACATTAGTGGCGATAATAAACAATGGATCTGTCGTGCCTCCAACATTTAATCCTTTACGTTGTCCAATGGTAAAATAATGGGCACCTTGATGTTTTCCCACTACTTTCCCCATATCTGGAGTGTACGGAATTTTTCTTGCATCAGATAGCAAACTATCTTCTAAAGTTAATTCGGTTTCTTTTTCA
Source organism: Flavobacterium glycogeni (assembly GCF_048286775.1). Classification (NCBI taxonomy): domain Bacteria; kingdom Pseudomonadati; phylum Bacteroidota; class Flavobacteriia; order Flavobacteriales; family Flavobacteriaceae; genus Flavobacterium; species Flavobacterium glycogeni. Next base: position 20,983 of record NZ_JBLVPV010000012.1, on the reverse strand, counting down.
AAACTGTAAACAGGATCGTCTTTATCGATTTGAATTATAATTCCGTCTTTTGGTTGCAATTTTTGTTGTAAAAACTCTGGCAAACGCACTTTTCCAATAAAACATAATCCTTGTGAATCTTTCTTTTCGGCAGTAATCAAATCCATTTGAGCCGCTATTTCACGAACTTCTGGTTTTGTCAATTCTCCAATAGGAAATAACGATTTCGACAATTGCTCTTGAGATAATTGGCACAGAAAATACGATTGATCTTTATTAGTATCGGCGCCCGCTTTAAGTTGATAAACCGTTTCTCCATTTACTTCAATTTCACTTTTCTGACAGTAATGTCCGGTGGCCACATAATCGGCACCAAGACTTAAAGCAATTTTCATGAAAACGTCAAATTTTATTTCGCGGTTACAAAGTACATCGGGATTTGGCGTACGCCCTTTTTCATATTCGTTGAACATATAGTCCACGATTTTCTCTTTGTATTCTTCACTTAAATCAACTGTTTGGAAAGGAATCCCTAACTTTTCAGCAACTAATAAAGCATCATTACTGTCTTCAAGCCACGGACATTCATTAGAAATAGTAACGGAATCATCATGCCAATTTTTCATAAAAAGGCCTATGACTTCATACCCTTGTTGTTGCAATAAATAAGCAGCAACACTTGAATCTACACCTCCAGAAAGTCCTACAACAACACGCTTCATCTTCAAAAAATTATAATTTTACAAGGATGCAAAGTTACAAAAGATTTACAACAGTATTTGTTAAGTATAAAGTTAATTCTTTTTGGATTTTGTTGCATTTTCAGGAAAACTCATATTCGTTTCTTTTACCAATTTCCCTTTTTCAAAAAACTGCCAAATCCCTGATTTTTTACCATTTACAAACTGCCCTTTAGAAACTACATTCCCATTAGTGTCTCTAAAAATCGCTAAACCACTGTAAATGTTATTTTTAAACATTGACTCTTCAAGCAAAATCCCTTTTTCAGTATATTTTTTATAAAAACCATTCTTCAAATTGTTTTTATAACTTATTTCTTCTGCTATTTTACCACTGAGATAAAAAACGGTACGCAAACCTTCCAACTTTCCATTTACGTAATTCTCTGTTGTCATAATATTTTTTGAAGCTTGGTGATAGTACTTCCATTGCCCTTCAAATAATTTATTGACAACTCTACCTTCACTTACTTTATTTTTATTCTGATCATAGAAAATGGTATACGCTGAATTGTCTTTTGCATTAAATTCCCTTGTAGCAATTATGGATTTAGCTTTGGTATCATCGTAAAAATTAAAAATCCCAATTTCTTTTCCGTGCTCAAAAGTCCCTTCATATCTCGGTCTTTTTGATTCCTCATAAAACCCTTTCCATACTCCGTGCTTTTTCCCTTTTTCATCTAACTTGTTGAAATCTGTTTGCGCATAAAGACAAAACACATTCAAAAACATCAAAACAAATAGTACTTCTTTATAAAATGTTTTCATATGTTGACATTTATTGTTTTTTATTGGTCCTATGTAATTCGCATATCATCATTAGTGTTTACTACTTAATTACGATCATGCTCATTTCATAATTACCTTTTTATAATAACGAATTCAGGTCGCTTAAATTATATGTAAATAAAAAAATCTCGAAATATATCGAGATTTTTTTATGAATTATTTTTTCTTCTGTTGTGCTTTTTGAGCTTCGGCTTGTTCCATAACTTCTTGCAGTTTTTTCTGGAATTTACCTTGTTTTTTCGGCTCTTTCAATTTGTTTTCTTGAATTTGAGCATGAATCTTATCACTATCGATAAAGTATCGTTTGATGACAATCATAATTCCTATGGTAATTAGATTCGAAATAAAGTTATACAAACTCAATCCCGCACCATAACTATTGAAGAAAAACAACATCATTATTGGCGATACATAAATCATGATTTTCATCATCTTAGCCATATCCGGCATTCCTTCTTGTTGCGGAGCCGCCATTTGTTGGTCACCAGAAGTCATTTTCATATAGAAGAAAATAGCAATCGACGCAAGCACTGGAAACAAACTGATGTGATTTCCGTAAAAAGGAATATAGAAAGGCAATCGTATTACTTCATCAAAAGACGATAAATCATCTGCCCAAAGGAAGCTTTTTTGTCTTAACTCAAAAGCCGATGGGAAAAACTGAAACGAAGCATACATAAAAGGAAGCTGAATCAACGCTGGAATACATCCCGCCATAGGATTTACACCTGCTTTATTGTACAATTTCATAGTTTCCTGCTGCTTCTTCATTGGGTCTTTTTTGAATTTTTCTCCCAATTCTGTAATTTCAGGTCGCAATACTTTCATCTTGGCTTGTGACAAGAATGATTTGAACGTAATAGGCGACATTGCTAATTTTATTAAAATTGTAAAAATAATAATAGCAATTCCGTATGCGATATAAGAACTTAAAAATCCGAATAATGGAATAAAGATAAATTTATTGATCCATCCAAAAATCCCCCAACCTAATGAGATAATTTTTTCCAAATTTTTATCGTAATGACTTAAAGTCTTGTAATCAGTTGGACCAAAATACCAACTCATTTTATGATCTAATTCTCCATTATCAAAAGCTAATGGGATATTTGCTTTAAATTGTTTCGTAAAAGTGGTATCTACTTTATCATCAAGAACCAAATTATCAGACTTCACTTTAGCTGTTTCGAAAGGAGTTTTTGTCAAAAGTATCGTTGAGAAAAAGTGTTGTTTGAAAGCTACAAAAGTCGCTTTTTCAAGATCTGATTCTTCTGTTTGCCCTAAACCTGCGTAATCGATTTTTCCATCTTCGTGTTCGAAATAGATTTCAGTGTAGCGATTTTCGTAAGATACACTTTTCTCATTTCTGTAGGTTTTCAAGTTCCATTCTAAATCCAACGGTTTAGCTGTATTTAAAACTTTGTTCAATCCTTGGGAACGAATGTCAAAACCAATCATGTAATCGTTTGGTTTCAATATGTATTTGTATTCCAAGAATTCATTAGCACCCGCTTTCAATTTCATGGACAACACTTGATCTGACCCAACTTTTGTCAAAGTAGGCTCAAAATACAGGTCTTTAGAATTTAAAGTACGGTTATCACTGGTCAGCAATTGTACATTTAAATTGGCATTATTGTCTTTTATCAATTCAACTAATTGTCCGGAACCTTTCTTGAATCTCTCAAATTTTTTCAAAGTAGCTTCAACAATATATCCACCTTTATTGGCAATTTTCAATGTAACCAATTCGTTTTCAATAGTTGTAAAACCAGCTGTAGCTGAAGGAAGCGTAGCAGAATAAGCAAAATTCCCCAACGTTTTTTGCAATTGAGCCAATTGTGTAGAATCTCCGGTTGCTGCAACCGCAATAGTAGCTTTCGCAACAGTTTTAGTTTCTAATTCTTTGGCTTTAGCCTGCTTAATTACGAGCTCTTTTTGGGCTTTCTCAGCAGCTACCACTTTTGGATCAGGCTGATTTTGGTACATAATCCAAACCAAAATACCAAAAATTAATGCAAAACCTATAATCGAATTGAGGTCTAATTTTTTTTCTTTCATTATTATATTTAAAAAAGTTTAATCTATTAGTCTAAAGTTTGATGAATTGTTTCAAAAAACAAAAACTATTTTTTCTTTGCTTGAACGGCTGCTGCCACAAAACTCACAAAAATAGGATGCGGGTTTGCTACCGTACTTTTGTATTCCGGATGGTATTGTACCCCGATGAAAAATGGATGCTCTTCTATTTCTATAATCTCAACCAATCCTGTATCCGGATTCACCCCTGAAGCAATCAATCCTGCATTTTGTAATTGCGCTACATAATTACTGTTGTACTCATAACGGTGACGGTGACGCTCCGAAATAGTCTCTTTCCCATAAATTTTGTATGCCAATGAATCTTGTTTAAGATCACATTTCCATGCACCAAGACGCATCGTTCCACCCTTATCAGTAATCGTTTTTTGCTCTTCCATAAGGTTTACAACCGGATGTGAAGTTTTATCATTCATTTCAGTAGAATTTGCATCAGCATATCCTACAATATTTCTTGAATATTCGATAATTGCCATTTGCATACCCAAACAAATTCCGAAAAACGGCACTTTATTTTCACGGGCATACCGAACTGCTTCGATTTTTCCTTCAATTCCTCTTTCTCCAAAACCAGGAGCAACAAGAATTCCGTCTAAACCGGCTAATTTCTCGTTTATATTTGTTGCGTCAATGTGTTCTGAATGAATAGAAATCACATTTACTTTGGTTTCATTTGCGGCACCTGAATGAATAAATGCTTCCAAAATAGATTTGTAACAATCTTGCATTTCTACATATTTACCAATCAAACCGATGTTTACAGTATGCTTTGGATGTTTCAATCTGCGTAAAAAAGTATTCCAGTTTTTTAAATCCGGAGCAGCCTTTTTAGGCAAATCTAATTTCTTTAAAGCTACCACATCAAGACCTTCTTCCAGCATTAAATTTGGCACTTCATAAATAGTCGAAGCATCAATAGATTGAATAACAGCCTCTCTTTTTACATTACAGAATAAGGCCAATTTATTGCGAATCTCATCCGAAAGTTCATGCTCTGTTCTACAAACTAAAATGTCCGCTTTGATACCACTTTCCATCAATGTTTTAACGGAATGTTGTGTTGGTTTTGTTTTCAATTCTCCTGCGGCAGCCAAATAAGGTACTAAAGTAAGGTGAATTACGATAGCATTATTCTCGCCCAAGTCCCAAACCAATTGACGAACGGATTCTATATAAGGTAATGATTCTATATCTCCTACTGTACCACCAATTTCGGTAATAACAATATCATAATCGCCAGAATTACCTAGCAATTGCATTCTTTCTTTAATTTCGTTGGTAATATGAGGTACAACTTGAACCGTTTTCCCTAGAAATTCTCCTCTACGTTCTTTTTCTATTACCGAAAGATAAATTCTTCCCGTAGTAACATTATTCGCCTGAGAGGTTGGAACGTTCAAAAAACGCTCGTAGTGTCCTAAATCTAAATCGGTTTCTGCACCATCATCGGTTACATAACATTCTCCATGCTCATAAGGGTTCAAAGTACCCGGATCAACATTAAGATAAGGATCAAATTTTTGAATTGTTGTTCTGTATCCTCTTGCTTGTAACAATTTTGCCAAAGATGCTGCAATAATTCCTTTTCCTAAAGAAGAAGTCACACCGCCTGTAACAAAAATATATTTCGTTTGATTCATTCTGTTGTTGTTTGTATTGTAGTTGTGTAAAAAACTTGGCAAAAGTACAAATTTAATTGGATTATTAGAACATTAGACTATTAGATTTTTAGACTCTTTTAGGTAAAAAAAAGCATAATCTAATTCTCTAAAAATCTAAGAAGTCTAAGAAAGTCTATCCTATGGTTTCGGGTATCTTTTTTTAATATTTCGTATCAATTCCTCTAATCCATTCAATTTTAGCTCATATATGAGTTGGAGTTGTTGCCCTAATTCCCCTTTCGGAAATCCTTTATTGCTATACCAAACCACATAATATTCAGGCAAGTCAATAAGATACTTTCCTTCGTATTTACCAAAGGGCATTTTAGTATGAGCAAGTTTGATGAGTTGTTTTTGGTTTTGATCCATTTTTTTGGAGAAAAAAAGAAAAAAGAGACAAGAAGTAAGACTATTAAATAAATCGTACTTCTTGTCTCTTTCTTCAATATTCTACTTTATTTCCAGTTAAAAATAATACGTTTTTCGATTTCGGTATTTAAACTCAGAAAAACAGGACAGGTCATAGCCGCTCTTTCCAGAATGGTTTTATTCTTTTGATCCGCTTCTCCATACATTTCAAAAGTAATTTCGATTGCACCGATGCGTCTTGGTTCCCCATTCATGATTTTAGTGACTTCAGCAGTTGACCCTTTCAAATCAATTTCCAGATCACGTGCTTTTATCCCCATAATAGTCATCATACAACTTGCCAAAGCATTGGCTACAGTATCCGTTGGAGAAAAAGCCTCCCCTTTCCCATTATTGTCTACAGGAGCATCCGAAATAATTTCAATTCCTGATTGTATATGAATTGAAGAGGTTCTTAAATCCCCTAAATAAGTCACTATTGATGTCATTAGTTTGCTTGTTTTATAGTTAAATCAGTGTCATAGTATAAGATATACACTCCTTTATTAATGTAACCACCGTCTTCTTTTTTGTAAAACTCGAACTTATTATCTACTTGCTCCGTAGCAGTATTGTCAACCGTTTCTTGATATTTTTTACCTTGTGACAATCGCATCATGGTATCAAAAGTAATATCAAAACCTCGTGTGGCAAATGCACTAGGATAAATTTTATTCTTCTTTTTAAATTCTTTTTCGAAAACTAAAGCTTCAGGAGATTCATTTTCACGAGTAACAGAAGGATACATTAATTTCAACTTTGTTAAATTTACAAAACTGATTTCATCCGTATCTAATGTTTCATTTGGTTCCAGAATAACCAATTGCACTTTATAAACAGCCATAGCACTTAACATAGTCGCTATTGTTGATTTAATCATTCCCGTATTTGCCGTTTCCATCACCACATAGTTTATTTTATCTTTCACAAATAAACTTTTTAAATTTTCAGCAGATACACCACCATTTGCATTAAGCGCTGAAAATTTTACATCTTTATGATTCTCTTTAATAAACTGTATAACCGATTCTTTTTTCTTATCGACTACCGCTACAATATTCCCATTTTTCGCTCTCATGAAATCGAACATGGCATTTTTAACGGCTGTGGTAGTAGGAATCGTTTGAAACATATTGCCAAATGAATTACCCGTGTCTTTTGACAAAGGTGAAATCACAGGCACTTGATTTGTACTTAATAATTCAGCGGTTTTTTCAACATTATTTTGATAGAAAGGCCCAATGATAGCATCAGAATTTTCTAGATTATTTTCTTTAATTAGTGCAGCAATAGTAGAGGTGTTTTTAGTTTCCTGAGAATCAAATATATTCACATCTATAGCAAGTCCCAGTTGTTTAGCCGAATCAATTGCCACCAAAGCTCCTGCATAAAAATCTAAAGTCATGTTCAAGAATTTGTCTTTTTTCAAGCGCATTGCAGTCGAATTGACAGTATCTCCTGCAATTTTTGAAATATTAAAAGGCAAAAGGAGTACTAATTTTTTTCTGCTGTTACTTTTCTTTGAGATTACAGCGTATTCTTTTTTAGTTTCCTGCGGGATACTAATCGTTGCCGGAACTTTCAAAACCATACCTTCCACAACACCTTGAGACAAAGCAGGATTAAGAGTAATTAATTCTTCCTGACTCATTCCTGCCATTTTTGATAAACTATAAAGTGTTTCTTTTGGTTTTACCACATAATTCAAATAATTGACTGCGGTAGAAACTTTTTCAGGAATCGCTTTTATAATTTCTTTTTTAGATTCAACCACTGTTGTAGTTTTATCCACTTTTGGAGCATTTCCTTTGATAATTAATTTATACCCAACAGGTAAATTCGAAACTATTTCAGGATTTTTTTTCTCCAATTCTTCAATGGTAATGCCATATTTCTTGGCAATAGAATATTTGGTTTCTTTTGGAAGAACATCATGATATACTACTTTTGCTTGTGTTGGAGTAGTATTTTTTTGTCCAATGCCCGAAGGAATAGTAAGAGTTTGCCCTATTTGCAATCCATCTTTTTCAAGAAAAGGATTTGCTTGTTTTAATGCTTCGTCAGAAACACCATATTTTTTTTCGATACCATACAAAGTCTCTTTTGGCGCTACTTCATGGGTTACAGTTTTCGCATTTGCCTTAGCCTGAACCGCTACTTTTTGTTTACCGCTACTTTTTGGAATCAGTAAAACACTATTGGGTTTCAAACCACTTTGTGCATCTGGATTTAATTGATAGATATCAAATGGAGTAACCTTATACTTTTGTGCAATCTGATTGATTGTCTCTCCTTTCTCTACTTTATGTGTAGTAGTTTTTTCTTGTGAAAAAACACTGTAATTAAAAAACAAAGCCGTTATACAAATCGCAAAAAAATATTTCATCATTTTTATTTATAAAATTATTCAATCATTAATAACGGAACGGTATCAAATTTTATTCCAAAAATTTGATACCGCTTTATAGAGAACATTAAAAATAATGATGTTCAAAGATTTAGATTAAAATCTAAATTATTATTCCCACTCAATAGTTGCAGGCGGTTTTGAACTAATGTCATACACCACTCTATTTACCCCTTTTACTTTATTGATAATATCATTAGATATTTTCATCAAGAAATCATACGGTAAATGCACCCAATCAGCCGTCATACCATCAGTAGATTCTACTGCACGTAACGCAATCACTTTTTCATAAGTACGTTCATCGCCCATTACACCTACACTGTTAACCGGAAGCAAAATTGCTCCTGCTTGCCATACTTTATCGTACAATCCCCAAGATTTCAATCCTTCGATAAAAACAGAATCTACTTCTTGTAAAATTCTAACTTTCTCTGGCGTAATATCTCCTAAAATTCTAATGGACAATCCTGGTCCCGGGAAAGGGTGTCTTCCTAATAATTCTGGATCAATTCCTAATGAAGCTCCTACTCTACGTACTTCATCTTTGAAAAGCATGCGTAAAGGTTCCACAATTTTTAATTTCATGTAATCAGGTAAACCTCCTACATTATGGTGCGATTTAATCGTCGCCGAAGGTCCTTTTACCGAAACTGATTCAATAACATCAGGATAGATTGTTCCTTGCGCCAACCATTTTACATCTTCTATAAGGTGCGATTCATCATCGAAAACTTCGATAAATACACGTCCAATAATTTTACGTTTGGTTTCTGGATCACTAACTCCTGCCAATTCCGACAAAAAGCGATCTCCTGAATCTACTCCTTTTACGTTTAAACCCATTCCCTTGTATTGGTCCAATACATTTTGGAATTCGTTTTTACGAAGCAAACCATTATTTACAAAAATACAGTATAGGTTTTTCCCAATAGCTTGATGCAATAAAACTGCCGCTACTGTAGAATCTACTCCACCAGAAAGACCAAGAACTACTTTGTCGTCTTGTAATTTTTCTTTTAATTCTGCCACCATTTCTTCAACAAAAGCATTTGGTGTAAAGTTTTGAGGAACTTCAGCAATTTTTACTAAAAAGTTTTCCAGCATTTTTGACCCATCAGTAGAATGGAAAACCTCAGGATGGTATTGAATGGCATAAGTTGTTTCACCTTCAATTTTGTAAGCGGCAAATTCCACGTCGTGAGTACTTGCAAGCTTTACTCCATTGGTCGGTAATACTTTGATACTGTCACTATGGCTCATCCAAACTTGACTATTCTCAGAAACACCTTCAAAGAAAATTTCGTTCTCTTTTATAAAAGACAAATTGGCTCTACCATATTCTCTTGTATTTGAAGCTGCTACCTCACCACCACTAAAATGGGATAAATATTGCGCACCGTAACAAACGGCCAGCATAGGAAGCTTTCCTCTAATTTGAGATAAATCTGGATGTGGCGCATCTTCTCCTCTAACAGAAAAAGGGCTTCCTCCAAGAATTACGGCTTTATAACTTGATAAATCACTCGGAAAATGATTGTAAGGGAAGATTTCGCAGAATATATTTAATTCGCGAACTCTACGCGCAATAAGCTGTGTATATTGCGATCCGAAATCTAAAATAAGTACGTTGTGTTGCATGCGCAAAAATACTTTTTATATTTTGAATTGAAAAATTGATTTTTGAAAAATATTCTTTTTTTTTCATTAAAGCATTCATTCCAATTTTTTATTCTACACAGTCAAAACCTTTTGACAAAAAACCAGCCATTTATTCCATGAAACATTGAATAGTTTACTTACAAATAAACTAAACGACATTTTTTTCAGTTAAAAGACTGGAATAAAAATAAAAATCGCATTTTAAACAATAGAAATGATTCTTTAAAGCATTAATTTTGCAAAGCGAAATTTATTAAATAAAATCACAAAAATTACCAACTAAAATTAAAACAGAAATTATTCATGAAAATTAAAACGTACACCATAATTTCACTACTAGCTCTTTTTATCGTTTCCTGTAGTGTCGTAGATCAATTATTGACTTTCACAATATCTAACCAAACTTCTTTTAAAATAGCCAGCGGATTTCCTCTTAACCTCGCCACTGAAATAATTACGCCAGATGTTACTACGAATTCTAGTGCAGAGTTTCAAAACAACAATACAAAAGCTGATTTAGTAAAGGATGTAAGAATAAAGGAGTTAAAGTTGACTATAACTGACCCAACTGATAAAACATTCAGTTTTTTAAAATCTATCCATTTATACATCTCAACAGATGCAAATGACGAAATAGAATTGGCTTATTTAGACAACATTAATTCTACCGCAAACGCTCTAAATCTAACTGTTTCACCAGAAAGATTAGACAAATACATTAAGGCTCCCAGTTATAAAATAAGAACTAAAGCTGTTATCAAAGAAACGCTAACTAAAGACATAACCGTAAAAGCTGACATGAAATTCAAAGTTACTGCTGATCCGTTTTAGGAAATCAGCAGTACTAAAATGCTGTTTATTCTTTAATAATTAGAAATTTTCCTTTTACACCTGCATCCCAATTTGCCCAATAATCAGATTTAATAAATTTTCCTTCTGCATCATAAATCTGAAACTCAGCGGTATTTCCACCTAACAATCCTTTATTAAGAGCTTCTATTACAAATGTATTTATTCCTTCTTTAAAAAATATTTTAAATTGCTGATAATTATCTTTCATTACCAATCTATCTTCTACAACTGCATCATTAACTGATGCTCTCGCTAAATCTCCATCAATCTGTCCAAAATCACGAAATTTAATTACAAAGTATTCTGATTTAGTTCTGATCTCTCCAAAATTGACATCAATTTTAACTAAAAGTCTAGAATCTTCTTTCAAACCCTCTTTAACTAATGTTTTACCTAAATCCTTTTCCATTTTATCCATATAAACATCTCCTGGATTAACAAATTCATTTTTTGGAGTCATGTTTATAGTGCTTGCTTCTCCAATTTTCAATACTGAACTGGGGGTTTTAATTTCAGGGCTTTTAAAAACATTTGGAGTTGCAATAGGCGGTATATCGATCTCCGGCGGGATTACTTTTTTAATTTTTGGACTTTTATCTATAGGTGGAATTGCTTTAAATTTTGTGCTAAAATCACTCTGACCAAAGCTTTTTGAAGCTATACCAATAATTATTATAAAAAAAAGAAACTGTTTCATACTAAGTTGGACATTGACGAATCAATATTTATTAAAAATTTAAAGTAAAAAAATCAATGGCATAAATTCACAAAAATAGCATAAATTAATTTTCTTTGTTTTTATCGAATTGAAAAATTGAATTTTGAAATTATCCCTTTCTATTCTTTCATTAATATTATGGTTGCTTTGAAGCCCATACCAAGATTCCATTGGCTATCCGAAATAAGACTTCCTTTATCATCATAAACTTGAAATTCTGCTGTATTGGGCGGAGCAAATCCTTCGTTTAACGCCTCAAAATCAATCTTATTAATTCCTTTTTCTAATTTTATCTCGAAACCTTTAAACTCTCCATCCATAACAACCTCATAATCAACAACATTATCGTTTAAATATACTCTAATCTTATCTCCATCAACGTATGCAGCATCTCGATACCGTATTTTGGATGTAGTTGATGTAGTTTTGAAATTGCCTAAATTTTGATTTCTTCTGTAAGTAACACCGTCTGGACTCGCTTCTTTTTTATTAATTACCTTAGGATTAACAAAATCGATTTTAGAGACATTATTAGGTAATGATGGTTCCAGTTTTTTTATAACTTTTGGCGAAGCGATTTTTGGCAAATCTGCTTTTGGCGGAGTTACTTTTTTAATTTTCGGGGCATTATTTTTAGGCGGAATTGGCTTAAATTTTGAACTAAATTCATTCTGGGCATATCCACTTAAAGACATACTTATTGCAATCATTAAAAATAAAATCCTTTTCATAACTTTTTTAAATTAGTTTATCTGTGCTTGTAAAATTTTAAAAATAAAAAACTAATCATATAGAATGACTAATTGCAGTATAATTTAACTTTCATTTATAACATTCAATTTTTAAATTTATTGCGTTTTAGAACAGATACTATTCTAACATTTCTCAACAAAAATTGAACTTTTTAATTAAAAATTACTGTTTTTCATTTCAGTATTTTTTATAAATTGCAAATATTATGCCACACCAAAAATTGCATTTAAACAATGTAAAATAATACCTAAATACAATTAAAATGAAAAGAGAAAACATATTGACAGGCTCACCATGGGAAGACAAAATGGGATATTGCCGTGCAGTACGCATTGGAAATATCATTGAAGTATCAGGAACGGTAGCCATTGTTGATGGTGAAAAAGTAAAAGCTGACGATGCTCATGCCCAAACACTAAACATTTTAGAGCGCGTAGAGAAAGTTCTGGAAGACCTGAATGTCAGCATGAAAGATGTCATTCGCACCCGCATTTTCACTACTGACGTTTCTACATTTGAAGCAGTAGCAACCGCTCATGCCAAATTTTTTAAAGACATAAAACCAACTACTGGTTTCTACGGAATTAATCAACTGGTAGCCCCTGAATATTTAGTTGAAATCGAGTTTACAGCTATAGCTTCTTAAAAACCGTTAATTCAAGAAGGATTATAATACTTTTGCAAAAAACACGCCTTCAATTCCAATAATGAATTTAGAAAACGCTAAAAAAATAATGTTTCTCACATTCAAATGGATTTTCATTTGTGTTTTGACAGGCATTTTTTCTGGATCGGCATCCGCATTTTTTTTAGTGGCGCTGGATTGGGTTACACAGTATCGTGAACACAACAACTGGATGATTTGGCTTTTGCCAATAGGCGGTCTGATGATTGGATTGGTCTATTATCATTGGGGAAAAGCTGTAGTTAAAGGCAATAACTTATTGTTGGAAGAATACGAAAATCCTCAAAAAACAATTCCTTTAAAAATGGCTCCATTAGTGCTTTTTGGCACCTTAATCACACACCTTTTTGGAGGTTCAGCGGGTCGTGAAGGAACAGCAGTACAAATGGGCGGCGCCATTGCCGATCAATTTACAAGAATCTTCAAACTTGATAATGCCGACAGAAAGACATTAATCATTCTGGGAATCAGCGCTGGTTTTGCCTCCGTTTTTGGAACGCCTTTGGCTGGAGCCTTATTTGCTTTAGAAGTTTTATATTTTAGTAAAATCAGTTACAAAAGCATTCCGTTGTCCTTTTTAACGGCATACATTGCTTATTTCACCGTTGAATTTTGGCACGTAAAACATACTCATTATAGCATTCCAATCCTTCCCGAAATGAGTTTTACAACCTTATTTTGGATAATTCCAGTCAGTATTCTTTTTGGTTTAGCCGCCATGCTATTTTCTCGGAGCACGCATTTTTGGAGTCATTTATTTTCAAAAAATATCCCCTTTCCCCCACTTCGTCCTTTCATTGGAGGGATAATTCTTGCGGTGGCCATTTACTGCATTGGAACTACAAAATACATTGGTTTGGGAATTCCAGCGATTGTTGATTCCTTTTCTAATCCAAATGCTTCGCATGATTTTATTTTAAAAATACTATTCACAGGATTTACGCTCGGAGCAGGGTTTAAAGGTGGCGAAGTGACTCCGCTATTTTTCGTTGGTGCTACTTTAGGAAGTGCTTTATCGATTGTGGTTCCTTTACCCATCGCACTTTTAGCAGGAATGGGATTTGTAGCTGTTTTTTCGGGAGCAACCCACACTCCTATTGCTTGTACGGTCATGGGAGTGGAACTTTTCGGGATAGAAAGCGGTGTTTTTATTGGGATTGCTTGTTTTATCGCGTATTTTTCTTCGGGATCGGTAGGAATTTATAATGCCCAGATAGTCAAAGGAGCAAAATATCAGGTGTATCAAAAATTAAGAAGAAAAAATATGGAACTTTTATAACATTGTAAAAGTTTGTTAATTACACAAATGATTTCAACTTTACATTAAAAAAATGTAATTTCGCAATCTATGAAAATACAAGACATTCAAGCGATACAGTTGTTATTATCAACTCCAAAAAAGATTGCCATAATCCCACACCGAGGTCCTGACGGAGATGCCATGGGCTCTACCTTAGGATTATATCATTTTTTATTAAAAAACAATCACCATCCTGTGGTGGTTTCTCCAAATGAATTCCCTGATTTTCTGGCGTGGATGCCCGGATCAGAAACCGTAAAAGTATACGAAAAAGACAAAGAAAATTGCACTAAAATACTGGAAGAAGCGGAACTTATTTTCACTTTAGATTTTAATGCTTTGCACCGCGTAGGCGAAATGGAACAGGCGCTAGCCAAGCTAAAAGCGCCATTTATCATGATTGATCATCATCAAAAACCAGATGATTATGCCGCATTTACCTATTCTGACACCTCATTTGGTTCTACTTGTGAAATGATTTATAACTTCATTTTATTTCTTGGAAAAAAAGAAGATATAGATAAAACTATAGGGACTTGTATTTACACCGGAATTCTTACTGATTCAGGTTCTTTTCGTTTTCCAAAAACAACAGGAACAACCCATCGAATTATCGCTGAATTAATTGATTTAGGTGTCGAAAATACGGAGATTCCAACCTTATTATTTGACAACAATTCTTTTGGAAGACTGCAATTATTAGGAAGAGCACTTCAAAATATGAAAGTGTTAACGGAACATAAAACCGCTTATACTACGCTTACTCAAGACGAGTTGAATACTTTTGATTATGTAAAAGGCGATACCGAAGGCATTGTAAACTACGGATTAAGTATAAAAGGAATCGTTTTTACCGCTATATTTATCGAAAATAAAGAAGAAAAAATCATCAAGATTTCATTTCGTTCACAAGGCGATTTTGATGTCAATCAATTTGCCAGAGATCATTTCAATGGTGGCGGACATCGCAATGCAGCCGGTGGAAAATCAGAAGTATCGATGGAAGAAACGATACGGAAATTTGAAGATTTAGTAACAACGCTAAAAATATAATAGATGTCAAAATTTAGTACGTTAATCGTATTTGGGTTCTTTTTATCCATACTCGCCTCAAGCTGTAAACAACATCAGGATGCCAGAAAGCCTATTTCACAGACTTCCGGAAGCTTCATGAAGAAATCAATCGCACGCAATAAAAAACTGGTTGCCAACGAAGAAACTCAAATTGAGGCTTTAATAAAAAGCAATCCGAATGTAAAATACATCGCTTCCAAAAAAGGATATTGGTATACTTATGTGACGAAAAATGAAATCGATTCCCTTACTCCCAAAAAAGGTGATGTTGCTTTTTTTGATTATGAAATAAAAGATTTAAAAGGTACTGTTATCTATTCTGAATTAGAATTAAGACCACAAATCTATTATGTAGACAAACAAAACATCATGATGGGATTGCGTGACGGCATCAAATTAATGCGAAAAAACGAAAAAGTGAGTTTCCTTTTCCCATCAAATATGGGATATGGTTATCATGGTGACGAGAAAAAAATTGGCACCAACCAGCCTTTAATATGTACTGTAACTTTACGTGATTTTAAATCGGAAGCAGTGTATAAAAAAGAAAGTGAAGCCCAACTAAAAGCAACACCCGCACCAGCAAAACAAGAAACCAAAGCCGTAATAAAACCCATAGACACTATAACTCAATAAAATTAAATTTAGAAATGAAAAAAAAGATCCTATTCGCATTCCTAGTTATTGCTTCATTTTACTCTTGTAAAGAAGAGCACAACAATCTTCCTGATGGTTTATATGCAAAAATAGAAACCAATAAAGGAGAAATAATTGTACAATTAGATTTCGAAAAAGCACCTATAACTGTTGCCAACTATGTAACATTAGCCGAAGGAAAAAATGAATTTGTCACCAATGAAAACCTCAAAGGCAAACCATTTTTTGACGGATTAAAATTTCATAGAGTACTTCCAGAATTCATGATTCAAACGGGAGATCCTTTAGGAACAGGATCAGGAGATACCGGTTATAAATTTAAAGACGAATTGTCAGATTTAAGATTTGATAAAGGTGGTGTTTTGGCTATGGCCAATAACGGACCTACAACTAACAGCAGCCAGTTTTTTATCACGCATCTTGCAACGCCTTGGTTGGACGGAAAGCATACTATTTTTGGTCATGTTGTCGAAAAAGGAATGGATGTTGTGAACAAGATTGTACAAAATGATTACATCAATAAAGTTACCATCATCAGAAATGGTGAAGCTGCCAAAAAGTTTAATGCTGTAAAAACATTCAATGATTATTTTTCAGTAGAATCTGAAAATCAAAAGAAAAAAGCAGCCATTGATGCTGAAAACAAAAAAGTGTACGACGCAAAATACAAGGAAGTTCGGGAACAAAAAATTGCTTATTTTGCTACTTTAAAAGCCAAAGCAACAAAAACGCCTACAGGATTGCAATACGTAATCACAAAGAAAGCTGGTGGTAAAAAACCTGCCAATGGCACCCATGTTTTCATACACTACGCCGGTTTTCTTGAAGACGGAGAATTATTTGATGCCAGTGTCGAAAGTGTTTCTAAAACTTTTGGGAAATACGATGAAAACAGAGCCGCTCAAAACGGGTACCAACCCATCCCTTTTCAAGCGGGTAAAAAAGATGGTATGATTCCTGGTTTCATTGAAGGACTGGAAAAATTATCTTTTGGAGACAAAGCTGTAATTTTTATTCCATCTCGATTAGGATATGGTGAAGCGGGAGCCGGAGGCGTAATTCCACCAGGTGCTAATATCATTTTTGAAATTGAATTATTGGAAACAATGCCTCAACAATAACAGATTAAAAAAGTTGGACCTTAAATACTTAAAAAATGAAATTTAAAATTCTGTTTTTATTATTTCTGGGAATGTTAAACTTGCATTCTCAAACTACAAAGAAAGCTGTTCCGGTTAAAAAACCTGTGACAACAGTGAAAGCTGCTGTAAAACCAGCTGTAAAAAAACCAGTAGTAATCGAAGGGATTTTCGCAACAATTGCTACAAACAAAGGAGATATTGTTCTTGAATTAGAATACAAAAAAACTCCGGTTACCGTAGCTAACTTTATAGCACTTGCTGAAGGTAAAAATACTTTTGTAACCGATGAAAAAATAAAAGGAAAACCTTTTTTTGATGGTTTAAAATTCCACCGAGTGATTAACGATTTTATGATTCAAGGTGGTGATCCATCCGGAAATGGTTCTGGAGGTCCCGGTTATACGTTCAAAGATGAATGTTTACCTGAATTAAAAATGGACAAAGCAGGTGTTTTAGCCATGGCTAATGCTGGTCCAGGAACTAACGGAAGCCAGTTCTTTATCACGCACAAAGAAACCAATTACTTAAACGGAAGACATACCGTTTTTGGCCATGTTACCAAAGGAATGGATGTGGTAAACTTAATTGCTCAAAATGATGTGATTACAAAAATCACGATCGTTAGAAAAGGAGCTCTAGCCAAAAAATTTGATGCGCCAAAAGTGTTCTCGGATTATTATGCCAATAAAGCCGAAGACGCTAAGAAAGAAGTTGAGCAGAAATTAGCTAAATGTAAAAAAAATACTGAAGCTAACTTTTTAGCCTATCCAAAAGTAGCAGTAGAATTTTCAAATGCAAAAACAACTGCAAGCGGACTAAAATATATTGTATTACAAGAAGGAACAGGAGCATCCCCTATAGCATCAAGTAATGTAAAAGTACATTACACGGGTATGCTTTTAGACGGAAAAATTTTTGATAGTAGCGTACAACGTGGTGAACCGATTAGCTTTGGTTTAAACCAAGTAATAAAAGGTTGGACTGAAGGTGTTCAATTAATGAAAGAAGGTGCTAAGTATAAATTCTATATTCCATCCTATTTGGCTTATGGAGAGCAAGGTGCAGGTGGTGTGATTCCACCAAATTCAGACTTAATTTTCGAAGTAGAACTACTTAAAATTAACTAATAATAAAAACATTCGTTTACATTAAAAAACCCGTCTCGTTCCTAAAAACGAGACGGGTTTTTTATGCGCTATCCTTTTAAATTTCGCTCCAGTCTTACAGGAACTTATATTCCTTATATGGTTAGATTTTAAAACACATAAGAAATATAAGTTCATGTAAGTTCTAAATTAGACAGACCGCTACTCTCAGACTATTATTTCTTTCCAAATTTCCAGTCAAATTCATCTTTTTGATTGATAATTGCACCAATCTCAAATTTCACCACCTCATCGAATTCCGTTTGAAAAATAATCCAGTTTTCCTCGTTGAAATAGTTTTCGAAGGTGTCGAATTCTTCCTGAGTGAATTTCGTTATTCCTTTGGCAGCCAAATCTTTTTTGACCTCGCTGATTTTTCTATTGATTATTTTATTCCCCAACAAATCCAGTTCCGCACTCGAAGCCACGATATACCCCAATTTGAATTCTTCCTCCACATAGAAAGTCAAACGCATTTTTAGTTTGTTGTAGGCAAAAATCACATTATCATCTTCATCCTTGTAATTCCTGTCCGGTTTACCGTAAATAGCGGTAACATCATTTTGTTTCATTCCGAAAATGAGCTTGTCAATTCCGTTTTTTGGATTTATTTTCATACGTAGTTTATATTTGTTTTTTAAAGGAATATGTAATTCGCATAGCGCTACCGGGGTTTATTTCGAGTTTACGTTATGCTCATTTCATATTCATTTATTTGACCGCAAAGTTCGCAAAGTTTTTCACAAAGTCCACTACCTTTTTTATTTAAAAATTAGTCGTACACAAACACCAATCTCCATCCCGAAATTCAAAAAAGCATCCAACAAATAAAAAGTCCTTTTGAAGATTTGTAAGAAAAAATCAATATATTTGAAATTAAATATTGTGTGATAATTATCACTCATATCTACCCAAATTTGGGTGGCTTTGTGTGATTTTGTCACACCTATATGCAAGTTAGCTACAATTATACCTCACCAAACTTGAAAAAACATCGAAAAAAAAATGAATTTAAATCCGAAAATTTATAAGATTAATAAAGGTCATAGACTTTTAACGGACTTAAAGAACACTTTGGATATCTGTAAATTCATAATTAATTGTGGTCGAAAAAGTTCCGACATTAATTTTAAATTAAAGGATGAAGATTTTTCATACCAAAATGATTTAGATAATAATTTAAAATATTTTTTATATACATTCAATTCTAATGAAGTAGAATCTGATTGGAAAAATTATTTTCCAAAATACTTAATAAAGAATTCAAATTTTATTCAACAAAAATTATCAGTAGTTTTTTTTATAGAATTTGAAGATTTCTTATATGTCATAATTGGTGGAAATTCATATAGAATTATAATTCCTTTTATTGACGATAACTTTGGTATTGATATTTATTCAAGAATTCTTGACCCTGAAAATGACGAACTTATATCGATTAAAACAAGAAGTTTAACGGGTAAAAAAGCAGGGAATTACTCTTTTTATAAAGAAAACTTTAAGTTAATAGACCATATTAAATTTGGCACAATTCCTAATGAAATAAGTTTGAAATTATCTAGTGTCAAAAATGATTATTTTGGTTTTCTAAAAAAATCGAAAAATGAAAAAATTCAAATTATAGTAAGTAATTCTATAAAGTTTAGAAAAAAAATTGAATTTGAATTACTAAAATCTTTAGTTAAGGAAATTAAATATATAGAAGAAATTGAGAAAAACAACTATTTAACAACTTATACAAAAATAGAAGATGATGATTTGGAAATTAAATTAAAAGCGAAACTTATTAGTGAAATTGTAAATGATATTCCAAATATTATTCAAAGAAAAATAAATCCTCGGAATAAATTTCATTTTGAATTTTGTTCGCCAAAATTTATTGATAAATTTTACGAAGCTGATGTTTATCATTTGTATGAAATCAAAGAAGAAAATAAATATTCATTGTTTGCAAAAACAATAGATAAAAATGAGATTTATGAAAGAGTAATAAATAGAGCTATAGAAAAATTCGGTTCAAATTACACTTTTAAAGAAATCGAATATTATTTATACGGAGTTAAAGTTAGGAGTTATAAAAATGATGACAAAAGACAGTTAACATCAGCTTCATTTTTAATGCACTTGAATACCGAATTTATTTTTGAAGATCAACCATATTTTTTATTAGATAATAATTGGTATTTACTGCAAGATAGTTTTGTAAAAGATTTAAATAATCAATGTAAAAGGATTTTAAAAAATTACACAATTCCAAAAAATATTTTATTTAAAAATTGGGATAAAACAGTTAATCGAAAAGAGTCTCAATATAATTTGTTGTATAATGATATTCCAAACTATTTGGTTTTTGATACTATTACTATTAATGGAATTGAATTATGTGATATATTATTCTATGATGAAACAAATTTATATTTAATTCACGTAAAATCAGGTTTTGATTCTTCTATGAGAGAATTATATAACCAAGTAATTCTATCGGCAAGAAGATTACAGGAATCAATTGATTCTAAAGAAAAAGAATATTTAAAAGTCAATTTTAAGTCTATTGAGAAGAAAAACAATACTAAAAACATAACACAATCTGAATTTATCAAACTATTTTCAAAAAAAATAAATTACGTAATGGCATTCACAAGTGATAATACTAAAGAAATAATAATTGAAAATAATCTCGACAAAATTAAATCTAGTATTGCTAAATTTTCAATTATACAATCTTCAAGTGAAATGCGTGGAGAATATTACGATTTGTTTTTTACTCAAATTAAAAGATAAAATAACTGTAGCTAATCGAGTAGACGGCTCCGCCAGAAACTGACGGAGTGCGCCTCTCACACCACCGTACGTACGGGTCTCGTATACGGCGGTTCGCAAAGTGATGGGTTGAGTTCCATGTAAATCTCCA
>NZ_JBLVPV010000011.1:0-130737 GCF_048286775.1 Flavobacterium glycogeni | reverse complement strand
GCGTGCAAACACAAACGGCTTAAACACGCTATAGAGTCTAGTTCTATGACTGACTTAAAAACAAAATTATAAAAAAAATATAGATTTATTTGGAAATCAACACAGAATCTATGTGGTAAAAATCAATTGCACCCAACGGGTTAAAATATTATTTATCCAAAGTGTGGATTATCAAAACCATCTTTTTCTTTTGAACAAAAACACGCCAAAAGCAGATAACAAAACGGATACGGAAATAACAATCCATATCCCATAGCGATTATCTTGTAAATCATTGGGAACGTTCATTCCATACAAACTAGCAATCAATGTTGGGATCATCAGAATTATCGAAATCGAAGTCATCTGTTTCATAATCGTATTCATATTATTAGAAATCACAGAAGCATACGCATCCATAGTTCCCGTTAAGATGTCGCTGTAAATATTAGTAGTTTCTTGTGCCTGACGCAATTCAATTTCAACATCTTCCAACAAATCCAGATCAAAATGTTCTTTTTGGGATTTTATATTCTTGATTCGATGCAACAAAATATCATTCCCTTTCAAAGATGTCATGAAGAATACCAAACATTTTTCTATTTGAAGCAACGCTTGTAACTCTTCATTCTTAATTGACTTTTCTAAATTGTCCTCGGCTAATTTTATTTTTTGATTGACCTGTTTTAAATATTTCAAAAACCAAACGCTGGAGGAAAGCAATAATTTTAGCACTAAATCGAAGTTGTCTTTAATGTTGATGTTTTTGCGTTTGGTGTAGGTTACAAAATCAGTAAGCATTTCCGTTTTATGGAAACTGATGGTGATGCAAACTTCTCCTTTAAAAACAACCCCGACAGGTATTGTATGAAAAGGCAATTTCACATCATTACTCTTCACAGGAATTCGCATGATAATCAAAGTCCAACCATTTTCAATTTCTATCCTTGGTCTTTCGTCAATATCTTCAATATCATTATAAAATGCTTCAGGAATTTGTAAGTCTTCGAGTAAATACTTTTTTTCTGCTTCGGTAGGACATTCAATATTTATCCAGCAGTTAGGAATCCATTCAGGAATGGCAATTAATCCGTTATTGTTTTTGTAAAAAGCTCTCATTTCAAAATTCTATAGGTTTATTTACAGCCTCTTGAAAATAGTTCAAGTGCTATATTAGTTCAACATTTCCGAATAATAATCGTCCATTTTAAAGGTCTTTTTTTAAGTGGTGCAAAAGTATTCTTTAAATTCCGTTTTAATATCAATTATCAGAATTTTATGCGTTTTTTAAGATAAAAAAAGCCTTAAACTTACATTTAAGGCTTTCAATCAAAACTATTTTTCTCTTTATTTATTTCTTTTCATTTCTCTTGCCAAAAGCGTATTTTTCAACAACATTGCAATGGTCATAGGTCCTACTCCACCCGGAACCGGAGTAATAAAAGATGATTTTTTACTCACCTGCTCAAAATCAACATCACCAGTGATTACATATCCTTTTTCGTTTGTTTCATCAGGAACACGAGTGATACCCACATCGATAACTACAACTCCATCTTTCACCATATTCGCTTTTAAGTAATTTGGTACACCTAAAGCCGTAATAATTATATCCGCCTGAATGGTAATTTCTTCAATATTTTTAGTGTAACTGTGCGTTAGAGTCACCGTTGAATTCCCAGGGAACCCTTTTCTTCCCATCAAAATACTCATAGGTCTTCCCACAATATGACTACGACCTATTACTACAGTATGTTTCCCTTTGGTCTCTACTCCGTATCTTTCTAATAATTCTAAAATTCCGAAAGGTGTTGCCGGAATAAAAGTAGTCATGTCTAATGCCATTTTTCCAAAATTCTCAGGATGAAATCCATCTACATCTTTACTTGGATCAACCGCCATTAACACTTTTTGCTCATCGATTTGTTCCGGAAGCGGCAATTGAACGATAAATCCATCAATAGCATCATTCTCATTCAATTCCTTAATCTTTTTCAACAATTCAACTTCAGTAGTTGTACTTGGCATTTTCACTAAAGTAGATTCAAAGCCTACTCTTTCGCAGGCTTTTACTTTACTTCCTACATAAGTTAAACTAGCTCCGTCGTTACCAACAATCAAGGCTGCTAAATGAGGTACTTTCTCCCCATTGTCTTTCATTTTTTGTACTTCTGCAGCGATTTCACTCTTAATATCTTCCGCTGTTTTTTTTCCGTCTAGTAGTTGCATTTTTAAAAATTGTTTAAATTTTAATTCTGAAGCTTTGACAACTTGAGACTTAAAGGTTTAGTAGTTGTGTAATTTGTATAAAAGAGTAAGGTTTAAAAACGCAACGAATTGAATTTTTAAACCTTACAAATAAATTATCTCATTCCGGCCATACCGCCTGGCATTCCGCCTTTCATGCCGCCCATCATCTTCATGAGGTTTTTTCCTCCTGGTCCCTGCATCATTTTCATCATCTTGCTCATTTGTTCGAACTGCTTCATCAATTGATTAACCTGCTCGATTTTGGTTCCGGAACCTTTTGCAATTCTGGCTTTTCTTTTTACATCAATCAAAGCCGGCTTGCTTCTTTCAATTGGAGTCATCGAATGAATAATTGCTTCAATATGTTTGAAAGCATCGTCTTCTATCTCAACATCTTTCATGGCTTTTGAAGCACCTGGTATCATTCCAACCAAATCTTTCATATTACCCATTTTCTTTACTTGTTGAATTTGAGAAAGGAAATCATCAAAACCGAATTCGTTTTTGGCAATTTTCTTTTGGATTTTTCTTGCTTCTTCTTCGTCAAATTGCTCTTGAGCTCTTTCTACCAAAGACACAACGTCTCCCATTCCCAAAATTCTTTCGGCCATACGAATTGGATAGAACACATCAATTGCATCCATCTTTTCCCCTGTACCTACGAATTTAATTGGTTTATTAACAACCGATTTAATCGAAATTGCAGCTCCACCACGTGTATCTCCATCTAATTTGGTTAAGATAACCCCATCAAAATTTAATCTTTCATTGAAGGTTTTCGCTGTATTTACAGCATCTTGACCCGTCATTGCATCAACAACAAACAACGTTTCATTAGGTTGAATCGCTTTATGAACGCGTTCTATTTCGTTCATCATTTCCTCATCGACAGCTAAACGACCAGCAGTATCGACAATCACAACATTGAACCCATTTGCTTTAGCATGTTTGATTGCATTTTGAGCAATTTCTACCGGATTTTTATTTTCTGGCTCTGAATAAACCTCAACTCCTATCGAATCTCCAACTACGTATAATTGTTGAATCGCCGCAGGACGGTAAATATCACAAGCTACTAATAATGGCTTTTTATTTTTCTTTGTTAAAAGATAATTGGCTAATTTTCCTGAGAAAGTAGTTTTCCCTGAACCTTGCAAACCTGACATTAAAATAATCGATGGATTCCCGGAAAGATTGATTCCGGCAACATCACCACCCATTAATTCTGTCAATTCATCTTTCACTAACTTCACCAATAATTGTCCTGGTTGAAGTGTAGTCAATACATCCTGACCAATTGCTTTTTCTTTTACTTTGGTGGTAAAATCTTTCGCAATTTTAAAGTTAACATCCGCGTCAAGTAAGGCTCTACGAACTTCTTTTAGAGTTTCGGCTACATTTACTTCGGTGATTTTTCCGTGACCTTTAAGTATATGAAAGGCTTTATCTAGTTTATCGCTTAAATTATCGAACATAGTATTGATTTATTTTGAGATGCAAATTTAAGCATTTGATTTTGAAGTTGTATTCATAATATTATAAAAAAAACAGCCTTTTTTGAGACTGTTTCTAAAGTTTTACGAAATCGTTAAACGATATAAATTTATTTTTTTTCGAAAGTCAAATAATTGATTCCATCAACATTGCCAGATTTACTTTTCAACCGAACCTTAGTTTCCGTAATTTCAGTAACATCCCAATGCTCTGTCAACTCCATTAATGTATCAGGACTTGAAAATGAAATTGCAAAATCCAAATCATTATCCGGATTATCATCAATACCATTCGATTTTACAATGGACCAATTTCCAGTGAACGTATTGGCAGCATTGTTAGAAGTCAAAATTTCATTCGTTCCAAAAGTGAAATTATATCCTGAATATTCACTTGTCATGTTACTATTTTTATCAAGAAAATAGCTCACTTTCCAAGTTCCTTGACTTATTATACTATTTACTTGTGTCAGATTATTTTTTGCAATAGACACCACTTCGGGATCATCAGCACAACATGTTCCGGCTACATTCAGCAAAAACAGACCAAACAAAAGCGGGTAAAAAAACATCTTTCTCATGATTAAAACATTTATTTAACACTAAATGTACCAAAAAAATATTATTTTCACAATAAAGAAGTTAAAAAAATTACATTCTCTCCGGAACGTTTATTCCCAACAAACTAAATGAGGCTGCAATAGTATCTGCTACTTTTTTAGATAATTGAACTCTGAAAATTTTCTTCTCTAAATCCTCTTCTCCAAGAATAGGAACAGCCTGATAAAATGAATTGTATTCACGAACTAAATCATACGTGAAATTTGCAAGCAAAGCCGGACTGTGATGCTGCGCTGCATTTTGAATAACTTCAGGGAACAACTCTAATTGTTTCACCAATTCTTTCTCTTTTTCGTGCAGCGTTGTTATTTTTGATTTATTCGAAAAGTCAAAATTGGCTTTGCGAATAATAGATTGAATTCTGGCGTACGTATATTGAATAAATGGCCCTGTATTTCCAGCAAAATCTACCGATTCTTCTGGATTAAAAAGGATTCGTTTTTTAGGATCTACTTTTAAAATATAATATTTCAAAGCACCTAAACCAATCGTGTTGTATAATTTTGCTTTTTCATCGGGAGAATAGGAGTCTAATTTCCCTAAATCTTCTGCAATTTTTTGTGCGGTATCTGCCATTTCCTGCATCAAATCATCGGCATCGACAACAGTTCCTTCGCGGCTTTTCATTTTTCCGGAAGGCAAATCTACCATTCCGTATGACAAATGGAATAGATTTTTAGACCAGTCAAAACCTAATTTTTTCAAGATAAGAAACAACACTTTGAAGTGATAATCTTGCTCATTTCCTACCGTATAAACCATTCCGCCTACATCTGGATAATCCTTCACACGCTGAATTGCAGTTCCAATATCTTGCGTCATGTAAACCGCAGTACCATCTGAACGCAATACAATTTTACGATCTAAACCTTCATCCGTTAAATCAATCCAAACTGAACCGTCAGGATCTTTTTCGAAAACACCTCTGTCCAAACCAATCTGAACGACATCTTTCCCTAATAAATACGTATTACTTTCGTAATAAAAACAATCGAAATTAACTCCTAAATTTTTATAGGTAATGGCAAAACCATCATAAACCCATTGGTTCATGGTTTTCCATAGCGTGATTACTTCATCATCTCCAGCTTCCCATTTTAACAACATTTCCTGCGCTTCCAGAATAATTGGCGCTTGTTTTTTGGCTTCTTCTTCCGTTTTACCGGCGCTCATTAATTGCGCTATTTCTTCTTTGTACGCTTTATCAAAAGCAACGTAGTAATTTCCAACTAATTTATCTCCTTTTAAACCTGTTGACTCCGGAGTTTGTCCGTTTCCGAATTTTTGCCAAGCCAACATCGATTTGCAAATATGGATTCCTCTATCATTAATGATTTGAGTTTTATACACTTTCTTACCAGAAGCTTTGATAATTTCCGCAACTGAATACCCCAAAAGATTATTACGTACGTGGCCTAAATGCAAGGGTTTATTGGTATTTGGTGAAGAATATTCGACCATTACCGCTTTATCTTCTGGATTTGGAGCAACAAAACCAAATTTAACATCGTCTTTTATTTCTCCGAAGAAATCCAAATAATAGTCATCTGAAATAACAATATTCAAAAATCCGGAAACCACATTAAACCGACTTACCTCAGCTAGATTTTCAACTAAATAGTTTCCTATTTTATTTCCCAATTCTACTGGATTACTTTTAACAACTTTCAACAATGGAAAAATAACCATTGTAATATCCCCTTCAAATTCCTTGCGTGTAGTTTGAAATTCAACTTTATCAATGGTAACGTCGAATAAAACTTTTACAGCTTTTTCAATAGAGGGCGTAAGAATCTGTGGTAATGTCATTTCGTGTATTGGTTTTAAGGGGGCAAAGATAGTCATATTGCAGTAATTTGAAAATTGGAAAACAAGATAATTTACACCTAAAAATGAAGCTTTTAACCTAGTTTAAGGTAGAATTCCATATTTTTTTCAAAAATCGATGTAACAAAATCCTTGTTCGGAAGTCTATTAAGTAAATTTTAATATTTAGTATTTGTTAAAAAATGTTAAATATTATTAAAAAAGGTATTATGCTTAACATAGTATTGTATAAAATAATATATTTGCATCATCAATCATTTTAATCAAATTAATCATGAAACTTAAATTAATTTTAATCTGCTTTATTGGAACGTTGTTTTCGATGCAGGCGCAAACTTCGGTCAAATCATCAATTCTGGAAAGTTCAGGAGAAATTTCAGGAAAAATTATTGACAAAAAGACAAACGAACCGTTACCCTATGTAAATATTGTGGTAAAAGAAAACAGCAAAGTCATTACTGGTGGTATTACATCTGATAAAGGAACTTTTCAAATAAAAAATTTAGCTTTAAAAGATTATACTGTTGAAATCCAATTTATGGGTTACAAAACAATCTCAAAATCGGCAAAATTAACGGAAGACAGAAGCATCAATTTTAATACAATTGCATTAGAAGAAGACGCGGTTCAGCTGGCTGGTGTTGAAGTAGTAAGCGAAAAATCAACTATTGTACAGAAAATCGACAGAAAGATTATTAACGTGGGTAAAGATTTGATTTCTGCCGGAGCAACAGCCGGAGAAATCTTGAATAATATTCCTTCCGTGAGTGTGGATCCACAAACGAATGCCATCAGTTTAAGAGGGAATTCTAATGTTCGCATACTAATCGACGGAAAACCAACGACCATGGATGCAGCGCAGGTATTGCAACAAATCCCATCAGCTTCTATCAAACAAATTGAATTAATCACCAATCCATCGGCAAAATACAATCCCGAAGGAATGAGCGGAATTATCAATATTGTTTTGAATAAAAACAGCAAACTTGGTTTTAATGGAAGCATTAATAACGGTGTAACCTTTGGTAAAACTCCAAAAGTAAATTCTTCTTTTGATTTAAATTATAGAACAGGAAAGTTTAATTTCTATGGGAATTATGGCTTTAATCATGGAAAAAACGCAAACCATGGTTTTATAAAAAGTTTTGAAACAAACAAAGAAAACCTTCAGAAGTTTGAATTTAACAATAAAAACACCTCGCATTTGGCCAAATTAGGATTTGATTTCTATATCAATGATAAAAACACATTTTCCTTCTATACCAATCAAAATATTTTTAAAGGAAATGGTTTTGGAAGTACCGATGTAGATTATGTTAACAACAGTAATATAGACAAATTACAACTTTTTGGAAGTAAAAGTGACAACCACTCCCAAACCTATAATTTTGACTATAAATTGAATTTCAAAAAAGAAGGACACAATTTAGAATTAGAAGTCAATTACAGCAAAAACAATGATCCAGAAGATGCCGTTTATACCAATTATAACAAAACCACCGGGGCATTAATTAATTCATTCAACAATGATGTGGAAACTTTAGGCAAAAGCACTATCGTTAATCTTGACTATGTTAATCCATTAACCGAAACTACCAAATTAGAACTGGGATTGGAAAGCAGAAATGATAATACCAACAATAGTTTATTCAAAGACAATGCTTTCGGTTCTGCATTTACTTATGACAGATCCTTGTATTCGGCTTATGCTACTTTAGGAAAACAATGGAAAAAATGGAATTTTCAAGTAGGAGCACGTTTGGAACAATACGATGTAGAGGCACTATTTAAAAAAGATGGCGAAGCCGATTCGAAATTTGAGGATGATATTTTAAGCCTTTATCCATCGACTTTTATAACCTACAATCCCAGCGATAACAACTCTTTCAACTTGAGTTTTTCAAGACGTGTAGACAGACCAAGTATTTCACAGGTAAACCCAATTAGAGAATGGAGTACCCCTACAATCGATTCTGAAGGAAACCCAGATCTAATCCCTCAATTTACCAATTCATTTGAATTAAATTACACCAGAAAAACTAAAATTGGATCTATCACTTCGGGTATTTTTTACAGAAGAATTGAAGACGAAATTACCAGAGTAATTTTTACCAATCCTGAAGATACAAACAAACAAATATTATCTTATGCCAACTTCGAAAACAATGATGCCTATGGTGTGGAAGTTTCCGGAAATTTAGATCTCAAAAAATGGTGGAGTGCCAATATCAGCTTAGATGCTTATAAGAAAACAGTAAAAGGAACGGTTGAAAATGAATCTGGAAATTTCGAATTTATAGCGGTTAATGCTACTACTTTCAATGCACGGATTAGCAACACGTTTAAAGCCACAAAGGACCTGCGTTTTCAGCTGTCTGGAATGTATAGAGGACGTGATGTGAGCTTGCAATTCTTAAGAGAGCCTATGTGGAAAATGGATATCGGAACCAGTTACAATGTATTAAAAGGAAGCGGAACCATCAGCGCCCGTTTCAGCGACATTTTCAACACCATGAATTTTGCTTTTAATGGCGACAGACCTTATAAAGCAAACGGGCAATTTAATTGGGAGAGCCAATCCGTTTACGTAGGTTTCAATTATAGATTCGGAAGTGGTAAAAATAAAGCCATTCAAAGAAAACAACGCGACAAAAATGAAACCCAAGGTAGTGGTGGGCTTTTATAAAAATTAGTTTTAATAATTTGTTGCCAAAAGAAAAACCCGGAGTATGCCACTCCGGGTTTTTCGATTTAAAAAATTGCTCTTTTACAAGTATTACAAAGTGATTTTTAAGGCTTTTATCTCATTGCCGTTTGCTGTTTCGCTTGAGTCTGTAATAGCTGACGAATGGTAAAAAAAAGCATTCGTTTTTTCCTGTAACAAACCAATATTTGATGAACGCAATCCCCCACCTGGCATAATGGTAATTCTATCATTTGCTTTTTTAACCAATTCTGCCAAAACATCAATCCCTTCTACTACATTTGTTTCTTGTCCGGAAGTCAAAATGGTTTTAAAACCACATTCAATTACGGATTCAAGTGATTCAAATCTGTTTTTTATTCCATCAAAAGCACGGTGAAACGTACATGGAAGCGGATTTGCCAAAGCTACTAATTCTCTATTTTGTTCCTTATTAAGACTACCATCTACTTTTAAAATTCCAAAAACAAAACCATCTACTTGTAGCTTTTTGAATGCTATGATTTCTGCTTTCATTTGTTCAAATTCAAAATCAGAATAAACAAAATTTCCTCCACGGGGACGAATCATTACATTCAAATCGACAGACAGAACGTCGCGGGCAGCTTTAGTTATTTCAAAATCTGGCGTTGTTCCGCCCTCTTTCATATTGGCACACAATTCTACTCTATCGGCACCATTTTTTTGTGCAATAATAGCCGATTCAAGATTAAAGCACGCTATCTCCAGTTTCCCTTTTTTCATTTATTTCATATGTAGTTCCTATTGTTTTTATTGGAATATGTAATTCGCATAATATCATCCATGTTTGCATCAAACTCTGGTTATGCTTATTTCAAAAAATAATCGGCATCAATTAATCGGTTTCCCGTTTCATCATTAACGGCATAGTTAAAACCTCCTTGAATGCAATACGAACCATACTCCCCTTTTTTATTCAAGGCGATGAAACCAACTTGAATGTCTTTTAGTTCTTTATTTCTATTCTTTGTTAATTTTACAATTCGAGCAACCGCTTCTTCACAGGCTTTTTGTGGTGATTTCCCTTGACGCATCAATTCGACAACCAGGTGACACCCTGAAATACGAATCACTTCTTCTCCGTGACCCGTTGCTGTGGCTGCACCAATTTCATTATCAACATACAAACCTGCACCAATAATTGGTGAGTCTCCTACACGCCCATGCATTTTGAAAGCCATTCCACTTGTGGTACAAGCACCGGAAAGATTTCCGTCAGCATCCAAAGCAATCATTCCAATGGTATCATGATTTTCGATATTAGCGATAGGCTTATATTGACTGGTTTTCAACCATTCTTTCCATTCTTTTTCGGATTCTTCAACTAATAAATTTTCTTTCACAAAACCCTGTGACAAAGCAAACTGTAAAGCTCCATCACCTACTAACATTACGTGTGGCGTTTTTTCCATCACTGCTCGAGCCACAGCTATAGGATGCTTAATATATTCTAAACAAGCTACCGATCCAATA
The DNA here is from genome assembly GCF_048286775.1 of Flavobacterium glycogeni. Taxonomy (NCBI): domain Bacteria; kingdom Pseudomonadati; phylum Bacteroidota; class Flavobacteriia; order Flavobacteriales; family Flavobacteriaceae; genus Flavobacterium; species Flavobacterium glycogeni. Next base: position 120,369 of record NZ_JBLVPV010000011.1, on the reverse strand, counting down.
TTTGCATTTTCATCCATAATACAAGCATCGAGTGTAACCCGACCATCTCTGTCTGGTCGTCCGCCATACCCAACACTTCGTTCTTTAGGATCGCCTTCGGGAACTTTCACTCCTGCTTCTACAGCATCTAAAGCTCTCCCTTTATTTTTTAATATTTCCCAAGCGGCTGCGTTAGCTTGTATCCCAAAATTCCATGTAGAAAGCACAATGGGTTTCTTTCCTTTTTTAGATGAAAAATCATTTTCTTCTGGTTTCCCTTTGAATGAATTTAACGCCACAGCTGCAGAAGCTATCGCAGCTGTTTTTATAAAACTCCTACGGTTAGTCATATTTTCTATTTTATATTAGTCCAAATTTGGTTTAAAAAATAATTATAATTAAATACTATATTTCACTGAGTAAACTTGTAGCACCCAGTAAAGCCGAAATCTCATTATCAGTGGATACTAAGATAGTGACTTCACTCCCGGCATCCTTAATTTTTTGCTGAAAAGCCGGCAAGAAATAAACACTGGCATTTGCAATTTTACCGCCAATTATAAAGCTATCCGCTTCAAAGCTTCTCAACCACGGAAGTACAACTTCGGCTAAATCGGCTCCTACTTCCTCGAATACTTTTATGGCCAAAACATCTCCATCATTTGCACGATTAAAAAGTTCAAGACCATTGCTGATTTTTATTCCACTTACAGCTTCATAACGAGATAAAAGCCCCCGAACTGATACATAATCCTCAGCAATTCCCTCTTTAAATGGGAGGTTATATAATTCGCCATCTGCTGGCACTTGAGTTCCTGAATCTATTGCTTTACCATTGTCTATAAAAGAAGCTCCAAGACCGGTACCAAGGGTAACTGCCATTACTTTTTTTGAACTATTTTCTGCATTTTTAAAAAATTCTCCTTTACCAAAACAATTGGCATCATTATCGAAAAGAATGGGTAAATCATTAGAAAAATGAAGCCTTTCTTGAATTAATTCCCGGATATTTAAACTATAAAAATGTTCATATTTAGCTTGACCTTTTATCCAACAAGTGCCACTTTCATAATCAAATGGACCTGGCATACATACTGCTAATCCTTCCAACTTTTCTACCCCGGAATCCTTCCATGAAGTTCGAATGACTTTTTCCCAAATATCCATGACCTGTTCCACTGGCAAATTAGAATCAAAGGACTCTTTATGCAATGAAAAGTCAATAACTTTCATATCTTTTATATCTATAATCGCTGCGGTAATATGTGTGCCTCCTATATCCAATCCAATGGCGTATAATTTATTCATTTTTTCTTATTTATCTTATTATTTGAAAAAGTTACACGATAACTTTTTGTAAAATTGCACCGTTATGCTGCATTCTCCTATTCTACTATAATTTCATCTACAAATAACCATCCTGGTTTTCCTGCACCACTATGGCCCGGAGGGCAAAGATTATTTTTAGCCGTTACTCTGATGTACCTTACTGTCTGCTGTGCAAATGCTGCGCTAAAATCATATAATACCGTTTTCTGATTTATATCGATTGGGTTGTTAATCGTTTTTATTTCAGTAAAAACAGTTCCATCAGTTGAGATTTCAAATTTCACTGATTGTGGTAAAAAAATCCAGTCACTGTAATTTTGCAAACAACCCAATGAAATAGTTTTAATTGGTTTTGGTTCACCTAAATCAACTGTTGCAATCATATCTTTCCCGCTGAATCCATGCCAGTATTTACCAACTGCATTAGTACCTCTAACCCCATCCGTTAAAGAGTTTGGACCATCGGCCAAGTAATATTGGCTTACCGGATTAGTGTATTTGATAGCACTTCCAACTGCTTTATGCATCACAAAATTTTGTTTTGCAGCCTGCCCTTTTATTTGTCCGTCTACAACTGTGGATGCTTTTATTACAAGAGATGAGTTTACGGCAATAGGCTGTTCGTATTTTTCGCTTTGTATGGTAGGCTCTGAACCATCAGTGGTATACCGTATTTCTCCATTCAATGCCTCTGAAAAAAGAGTCACCATCAATTGTCCGTTTTGAGAAGAGGGCTTGATATTTACCGTGAAATTACCCGGAGAATAATGCAAGCCTTTTTGTGCATATCCTTTAAAGTGATATTGTAATCGTTCATTAAAACCATCCCAGTTTTTATTCTCTTTTGGAGACCATAACACTTCTGCTAACGCTGCCATACGAGGAAGGATCATATATTCCAGATGTTCCGTCGTAGTAATAAATTCAGTCCATACATTACCCTGAGCACCTAACACATATTTTCCTTCTTCCTCATTTAATTCTTTAGGAATAGGCTCATAATCATATACTTTTTTAACTGTATTGAAACCTCCAATGGCGAAAGGTTCTCCCTCTGGCCCTGCCTGATAATGGTCAAAGTAACACGGAGAACCGGGAGTCATTACCACATTGTGTTTCATTTTTGCTGCTTCGATTCCACCAGCTTCACCTCGCCAACTCATAACAGCAGCTTCCGGAGCAAGTCCTCCTTCTAAAATTTCATCCCAGCCAATCATTTTTCTCTTGTTGCTGATGATAAACTTCTCCATTCTTTTCATGAAATAACTCTGCAACTCATCTTCGTTTTTCAGCCCTTCCGCTTTCATTCTTTCCTGACAACGGGGACATTTTTTCCAAGGTGCTTTATCTACCTCATCCCCTCCTAAATGAATATAAGTAGAAGGAAAAAGTATCAAAACTTCACTAAGTACATCCTGTAAAAAAGAGAAAACCTCTTCATTTCCGGCACAATAATTAGATGACATATTAGTATAATTACCTCCCGTTAGTGGCAATTGCGGTTGTTGCATGCAACTTAATTGCGGATAAGAAGCTATCGCAGAAGCTACATGACCCGGCATTTCAATCTCAGGAACTATAGTTATGTTTCTCTCTGCAGCATATTTTACAATTTCTTTAATTTGTTCTTGCGTATAAAAACCTCCGTAAGTTGGCTTTTCTCCCTCTTTAGCTTGTGGTCTTTCTCGCCAATTTAGATTAGTGTTATCTACTCTCCAAGCCCCTATTTCTGTAAGTTTTGGATATTTTTTTATTTCAATTCTCCATCCTTGATCGTCCACAAGGTGCCAGTGAAACACATTAATTTTGTACGATGCCATCAAGTCAATGTATTCTTTTATCATATCGGGACCAAAGAAATGACGGCTTACATCAAGATGCATTCCTCTCCATTTAAAACGAGGATAATCATTTATCTGCATAACCGGCACTTCCAAAGCCGCATTAGTACGTATAGCCGGTAAGGTTTGCAATATCGATTGTATGCCGTAAAAAATACCTTTTGGACTGCTCGCTTTAATTACAATAGCAGTTGGAGATACAGTTAACTGATATCCTTCATCTTGAATATTTTTTTCAATTACAAACTCCACTTTTTTCGCTGCAGCTTTATTTGATTTTAAAGAAAATCCTGAAATATTTTTAATATAGGATGCCAAAAAATCAGCAGTTGCTTTTAACTCTTTTTGTGATTTTTTGTATTGGATAGTCGTATTTCCATCAATTGTAAAGTTACCATTCCCCATTTTAAGATCAACGGGTTTCGGAATAATAGAAGGCTGTTGTTGCGCATTTACTAACATTGAAGCTAATAAAAGAAATAATAGAACTGAACTTCTAAGTGCCATAACTGTTTGTTTTATTATACTGTTCATCGGTTATATTTTTATTTTGATAATCTAAAAAGAGGCTATTCTCACCTCTCAATCTTTTAACTGGTTTTGATTCTCAAATTCTATCTTTAGAAAACTGATTCATTATTTAATCACTTCACTTATCTCTTTGGCAACCGGATGATTGGCCTTAAAAGTATATCCCAACAGTTTAGCAATAGTCTGGGCAAATTGCTCCTGATAGAATTGTCCTTCTGTTTTTAGTTCTCCTTTGCCGGTAATTCCCGGCCCCATTGCTGCAAACCATATTTCGGATGCGCCTTGTATAGAACTTCCGTGACTCGTCCATTCTGCTTTAATTTTATCCCCACGGCCATGATCCGTTGTAAAGACTAAAGTAGTTTTGTTTTTATACTGTGGATCATTTTGCACAAAATCCCATATTTGCTTAATCCATGCATCTACTTGATGAGCGGCATCTAAATAGGAACGATATTGTCCTCCGTGCGCCCATTCATCTGTTTCTCCATAGGCGATATACAATACTTTTGGCTTATTGGTCTTTAATTCCTCCAAAGCTTCATATTGTGTAAACACATCTAAGCACTCGTCCAGATGCCAAGGCTTATAGGAATCAGCCAACATATCATTGATAAGATTTTGTTTCGCAGTTGGATTATTTCCTCCTATTTTATCAAAGGCTGAAGCTACCGGTATACCACTTCTTTTCTCGTTTAGGATTCTATCAAATGCTTCCCAAGCTCCAAAAGCAGCCACTTTACCTTTCAGCTTTGGTTGCTGGTTTAAAAACTCCAAGAGGGTTACATGAGGATTCGGCTTATAATCATTTGAATTGATTGCGGGATCAGCATAACCGGTCATTATTTCACTATACCCAGGATAACTAAACCAGTGTGGATTGGCATTATTTACCTTATTGTTATAATTTCTGTTGCCATATAATTGTCCTTTTTCAGCAACTTCTGACCACATAAAAGGCATCAGCTTTTCCCTGCGTTCTTTAACATCATCACTCCAGTATTTTTTAAAAATATAAGTGCTGTCACCCTGATTAAATTTACGATCATTGGCAATGGAAGAATCCATCCCTTTAAAAAGTTCCTGCCATCTCAACCCATCTGTTGTTATGATGATGATGTTTTCTGCTTGTTGTGCATTAGAAATAACACTTGTAAAAACCAACAATAGTACTGCAATTTTTTTCATTTTATTTTTTTCAAGTTATAGATAATATACTTTTCCGTTATTTTTGATAAACACTTACTTAATCAATTAATTTGTTCTTTTTAACTGGATTAATACCGGTTATAAAATATCCAAATTGGATTATTTAGCTGTTTTTATTTGATCTATCGCATCTAGCATCCCATTGCGCGGACTGTCTAAAACCAGTTCCCAAAACATAATACCTCCTAGTTTCTTTTGTATTGCATAGCTCGTTTTTGCTTTAACAGAAGCAATATCATCACCAGTAGCAAATAATTTTAATTTTTCATTATACCAGTAAGGTGCCTTTGCTTTTTTATCCCAAAAATATTTCCAACCATCAACCGTTGTAAATGAAGCGGTATATTTTTTAAAATTCACACCACCAGTTGGTTCACCAGATTGATATAAACCGTTATTAATATTGGATACTTCTTTCCAAATGCGGGTATAAAAGGCTGCTCCTATAACAAGTTTTTTGGCAGGTATTCCTAATTTTAATAAATAACTTACCGCTTTATCTGTAGATTCTTCATCCTTTTTAGTGCTAAACAATGGCGTATGATGCCCTGTAACTTTTGAATATCCATTTACCAAATCGTAACTCATAATATTTACACGGTTCACCAATGGCATTATTTTTTTCCATTCGACAGATTCGTCTAAATATTTCTGGAATCCTCCAGCCGCAAAACTCAATTCATTTTTATTCCCTAAGGTTTTACGAAGAATTTTTATAAGCTCCGTAAAATTATTTTTGTCAGCTTGTTGATACAAATGCCCTGGAACTCCTTCTATAGTTGGATATTCCCAATCTAAATCTATTCCGTCACACTTAAAATAAGTATTGACTTCTTGTACCGATTTTGCAAAAACCGCTCTTCCCTTTGCTGTAGAAAAAACATCGGAACAAGGTGCACAACCGCCCCATCCGCCTAATGACAACATGATTTTTAACTTCGGATTTTTAGCTTTTAATGATACGAGATGTTTGATCGTAAGGGAATCTTTAGCCGTGTCAACATTTAATTTACCCTCTTTCAAATGACAAAAACTATAAATAATATGCGTCAGTTTATTTATCTCAAACTCATTTATTAGTTTATCATCACCCGTGTAATATGCAATTACAGCTAGATTTTTATTGCTCTGAGCCGTTATACCATTAGTGATAAGAAGTAACAAAAAAAGGAATTTTATACTCTTCGTTTTTAAATTAGTATTAATTTTTTCCATTGCCATTGATATTGCTTAAATATTCTTATCGCTTAAAATTTGAGGGTACTTGTTACTCGTATGAACAATCAACTCCCCAAAAAGCGTATTTGCCCATGCAAACCATTTTCGGGTAAATTTTGTTGCGTCATCCTTATGAAAGGACTCGTGCATAAAACCAGTATCAGCATGTGTTTTTATCAAATTGCTAATACACTTTCTTATTTCCTTTTCATCTACACTGGTGATCGCTCTTAAAATAATACTCATCGGCCAGATGGTATCAGCGCCAGTGTGCGGACCACCAACACCTTCGCCTGCTTTTCCTTTATAAAAAAATGGATTGTTTTCTGAAAGGACTACTTTTCGGGTATTAAGATACAAACTACTATCCGGCTGAATCGCTCCTAAATACGGTAATGACAATAAAGAAGGTACATTGGCATCATCCATCATGTGAAAACTTCCGTATCCATTTACTTCAAAAGCAATAATTTTTCCAAATTTTGGGTGTTTGATAATTCCGTTTTCTTTCAATCCTTTCTGTACTTGTTCTTGCAATTCTTTGGCTTTGGCAACCAAATCAGTATCCTTAATTTCCGGCAGAGAGAAAATCTCCATTAAATAGCCGAGTACTTCAATGGCAAACATATTACTTGGAATCAAATACCCAAACAAGGTACTGTCATCACTTGGTCTAAAAGTAGAAACAATCAGCCCGCAAGGTTTTACCGGATAACCGTAACCACTCAATGGAACACCATCGGTGGCCCAAGCGGTAGTACGCTGAAAAGTGTACGGCCCTTTACTATCCATACGTTGCTGTTCTTTAAAAGTTTGCAATACCAAAAGCATGGCTTTTTTCCATTGGCTGTCAAACAAGCTTATATCTCCGGTTTCTTTCCAATAACCATGCGCCAATCGGATGGGATAACACAAACTGTCGATCTCCCATTTGCGCTCATGAATTCCCGGTTGCATTTTGGTAATATCATTTTTCCATTCACTTACTTGGTTGAAATCTTTATAAAAAGCATTCGCATACGGATCAAGCAAAATGCATTTTGTCTGACGGTTAATCACTCCTTTTACCAGTTCCCCGAGTTTTGCATCTTCCTTTACAAACGGAATGTACGGCCAAATTTGCGCTGTACTGTCACGCAACCACATCGCATCAATATCTCCGGTAATCACGTACGTATCCGGTTTGCCATCGATAATTTCAAAATCGACTGTAGTGTCCAATGTGTTCGGAAAACAGTTTTCGAACAACCAAGCCAGTTCCGGATTTGCAATTTGTTTTTTGATGCGTACTATAGCCGCTTCAATCGCTTCACTGGTAAATTTTCTTTCGGCTAATGGTGGACGTTTACTAACGAAATCCTTCATTGGAAAATTAAAAATATTGGACTCTGAAGCAAAAACTTTCGATTGAATTGCCAATAATCCTGCGGATAAAATCCCTGTGTTTTTTATAAATTTTCTACGTGTTTGCATCGTATTATTTTGAAGTTGAATAAGAATATGGATAACTACTCGACGAAGTTCCTCTTTGATTATTAGGAGTATTGTTCATGTCAAAATCCAATACCGTTCCTTTGAGCAAATCAAAATGATTGATATAGTTCTTTGTGTAAGTGGAATTATTCCATTTTAATTCCTGAACATATTTATTATCTTCCGAATTACCCGGAGCATTTATGATTACTTCTTTTCCATTTTCTAATTGCAACGTTACTTTCTTAAATAAAGGCGCTCCAAGAACATACTCCTCTGTAGCCGGACAAACTGGATAAAACCCCATTGCCGAAAAAACATACCAAGCCGAAGTTTGTCCGTTATCTTCATCACCACAATAACCATCTGCGGTTGGTTTGTACAAACGGTTCATTACTTCTCTGGACCAATATTGTGTTTTCCAAGGCTGACCAGCGTAGTTATACAAATAAATCATGTGCTGAATAGGCTGGTTGCCGTGCGCATATTGTCCCATATTCATGATTTGCATTTCCCGAATTTCGTGAATAACGGAGCCATAATAACTTTCGTCAAAAACTGGAGGCATTGTAAAAACAGCATCCAATTTAGTAGTGAATGCTTTTTCACCACCCATTAAATCAACCAAGCCTTGTACATCGTGAAAAACACTCCAGCTGTAATGCCAGCTGTTGCCTTCGGTAAAAGCATCTCCCCATTTGTAAGGATTAAAATCCGCAGGAAAACTTCCGTCTTTATTTCTTCCGCTCATCAATTTAAACGAAGGATTAAAAACATTTTTATAATTCATCATTCGTTTTTCAAACAAATTGATTTCTTTTTTGGGACGGTTCAAGGCTTTCGCCAATTTCCAAATAGCAAAATCATCGTACGCATATTCTAATGTTCGTGCTGCATTCTCATTGATTTTTACATCGTAAGGAACATAGCCTAACGTATTGTAATACGCTGCGCCTTTTCTACCTACCGCATCCATCGGCCCTTCATTATTGGCGCCATGCAACAAGGCTTCATACAATGTATTGATATCATAATCGCGCAATCCTTTCATATAAGCATCTGAAACTACGGATGCCGAATTATTACCAACCATCACATTTCTAAATCCCGGACTGGACCATTCCGGCAAGAATCCGCCTTCTTTATAATCGTTAATCAAACCTTCCTGCATTTCTTTATTTATGGAAGGATACACTAAATTCAGTAATGGGTACAATGCTCGAAAAGTGTCCCAGAAACCAGTACCAGCATACATATAACCTGGTAAAACCTTACCATTATACGGGCTGTAATGCATAATTTTTCGTGCGGCATCTATTTCATAATGTTTTTGAGGAAAACAAGCGGTACGGTACAAACAAGAATAAAAAGTTCTAAATTGTTCGTCACTGCCACCTTCCACTTGCACTTTACCTAAAACTTTATTCCACTCTTCTTTTGATTCCGCAACAGTTTTTTCAAAAGAAGTATTTCCTAATTCCGTTTTCAAATTCAACTCCGCTTGCTCAATACTTATAAATGAAGAAGCGACTCTAACATTGATTTTCTCTCCTTTTTTAGTTTTAAAGCTCACTACAGCACCTGCATGATTGGCTAAACTTTCCAATTTATCTTTTTCCAAAACAGTGTCTTTCCAAGTATAATTCGATGAAAAAGACTTGTCGAATACCAGCACAAAATAATTCTTGAAATTAGCCGGAACGCCACCGCTATTGCGAGTTGTGTATCCTATAATTTTATTTTCAGATGGAATAATCTTAACATAAGACCCTTTATCAAAAGCATCAATTACAATAGAAGATTGCTCATTTTCTGGAAAAGTGAATTGAAAATGTGCCGCTCTTTCGGTAGTGGTTAATTCGGTAGTCACATCATAATCGGCGAGATAAACGCTGTAATAATATGGCTTCACGGTTTCAGATTTATGACTGAACCAACTGGCTCTTTCCTCTTCTTTAAAAACTAATTTCCCAGTGACTGGCATGATGGAAAACTGTCCGTAATCATTCATCCACGGTGATGGCTGATGTGTTTGTTTGAATCCTCGAATTTTTTCAGCGGTATAAGTATAAATCCATCCGTCTCCCATTTTACCGGTTTGCGGTGTCCAAAAATTCATTCCCCAAGGTCTTGCAATCGCTGGATACGTATTCCCATTAGAAAGACTGTGCACCGATTGTGTGCCCATCAAAGGATTTACATATTCTACTGGATCTAAAACTTTGGTCTGTGCATTTGTTGTAACAAAAACGAAAAACAAACCGCAAATAATTATTATTTTTCTCATACCTTATAAAAATGTTGACTGTATATTTATTCTAAATTCAAACCTTTAACCCATAACCTTTACAACGGTCTATCCTCTTTTTTCACTCCCCAAGTTCCCGAAGGTTTGCTTCCCATATATAATTTCAATTCGCCTCCTTTTACAATCATATCGTGAGTGATATAAGATTTTGTATACGGTTTTCCATTATACTCCGCTTTTTGAATGTAAATATTAGTGCTGCTATTATTTATAGCATTTAATGTAAATGAAATATTGTTTTTATTTTTTACAGTTGCATTATTTACCAATGGGCTTCCCAAAATATAAATCCCGTTCGCTGGATTAACCGAATAAAATCCCATTGCCGAGAAAACATACCAAGCTGACATTTGTCCCAAATCTTCGTTACCACATAATCCATCCGGTTTTGTAGAATAGAATTTATCATCAATTTCCCGAATCAGTTTTGCTGTTTTCCAAGGTTGTCCTGCATAGGCATACAAATAGGGAATATGATGATTGGGTTCGTTTCCTTGCGCGTATTGTCCGATCAAACCGCTAATATCCGGGGAAGCTTCTTCGCCTTCCACTTTGTCAGTTATTAGGAACAGAGCATCTAACTTCGCTAGAAATTTATCTTCACTTCCAAACAAATCAATTAAACCATGAGGATCTTGAGGCACTAACCATGTGTATTGCCACGCATTTCCTTCTACATAATCGTCTTTTCGATGGGCAGACGAAAGCGGGTTAAAAGGCGTTCTCCAGTTTCCATTGGCTAATTTCCCTCTCATAAACGTTGTTTCTTTATCAAAATAAAGTTGGTACAAATTAGCTCTTTTTGAAAAATAAGCAAAATCCTCGGTCTTGTTCAAGGCTTTTGCCATCTGAGCCACACACCAATCATCGATGGCATATTCCAGAGCATTTCCAACAGTTTCTAACATCGTATCAGCAGGAATGTATTGCAGTTTTTGAACGTAATCCATTCCGTCGCGGGTTTGCATCGCCGTTTTCTTGATGGCTTCGTACGCAAGTGTCGTATCATAATCGCGGTAGCCTTTTAGATACGCATCAACAATAACTGCAATCGAATGATTTCCATTCATGGTATTGGTTTCGTTACCCATCAAGTGCCAAACCGGTAATCTTCCTTGTTGCTGATAGATTGCCAAGAATGATTTAACAATATCATTAATTTTATCAGGTTGCGTAATCGTGTACAAAGGATGCAAAGCACGGTACGTATCCCAAAGCGAAAAAGTGGTATAATTCGTGAAATTTGCTTTTTCATATACTTTTTTATCTGTTCCTCTGTAATCGCCATTCGCATCATTAAAAATAGAAGGTGCAAATGCCGTATGGTACAAGGAAGTGTAAAAAACTTTCATCGTTTTTTCATCGGCCTTTATCTGAATTTTATTTAATTCAGTATTCCATTTTGAATTGGCTTGTTTCACCGTTTTAGCAAAATCCCAAGTTGGAATTTCCGCTTTTATATTTGCGGAAGCATTCTCATAACTTACCGGAGAAAGACCAACTTTTACTAAAACCTGTTTATTTTTTAAAGTTGCAAAATCAATAACAGCTTTCATTCGGACACCTTCTCCTTCATTTCCTAACACCGCTGAAATGTTGTCATACAAGGAAATATTCGCAATAGGCTCCGAAAATTCCATTGCAAAATATAGCCTTTGATCATCAGCCCAACCTTTCGAATGACGATAACCAACAATGGTTTTAGCTCCTGTTTTTTTTATGAATGTTTTCATTGGTTTATCCCAACCCACACCATCGGCTAAATCAAGTAAAATATGGGAATCATCAACAGAATTAAAAGTGTATTTATGAAAACCAACTCTTTCGGTTGCCGTTAATTCAGCCTTTATTTTATATTTATCGAGTAAAACGCTGTAATATCCTGGCTTAGTAATTTCATTTTCATGCGAAAAATAAGAGCCATAACCGGTAACCATATCTTCCTTTGTTCCTTTGGTAAGCGGCACTTTTCCTGATACCGGCAGCAAAAGAATATCATTCAAATCTCCAATTCCGGTTCCGCTCAAATGGGTATGTGTAAATCCTAATATCGTATTACTCGCGTAATTATAGCCACTGCACCAATCCCAACCTTCAAAAACATTTACCGGTCCTAACTGAACGGCTCCAAAAGGAACATTAGCACCCACAAAAACATGGCCATGACCAGCAGAACCAATCAGAGGATTTACATATTGAGTGTAATCTAAATTATTTTGTTTTTTGGTTTTCACCTGTGAAGTTACTGGCAAAATACCTAAAATAATTATTGAGAAAACAATGTGTTTATATTTTGAAATCATTTTGTTTGTTTTTTAAAATATGAATTGCGTGCTGTAAAAATAAATCTCTGTGAAGAAATGGAACACAGATGACGCGGATTTAATATTTATAATTAGTTGGATTAAAAACAACATTTAATCCTACTTTAGATTTGATATTCATTATATCCTTTAATCCCTTTATTCTACTTGTATCGATTAATTACATCATACAATGACATAACTGTTATAATTGGCTTTGTTATTTTTCCTTCGAACGAAAGTTTCATTTCTTCCCCAGCTTTCAAATCCATATAATTATCAGTTAGTTTTCCTTCGTATCCCTTAATTTCCACATATACATATTTGGCTGGTCTCAGGGCTTTAATGATTATTTCATTTCCTTTAATTGTCCAGGTAATTTTAGGATTTTCCAATTTCAAATCTATAGGACGCGTCAGGTCTATTTCAGGTGTTTTATCATCCCGATAGGCTTCCCGCATGGCATACCAAGCTGCTTTGGGTTGTCGGTTATAATAATCGGTGACACTCCAACTCGCCACAGGCCAACAATCATTCAATTGCCAAACTAAAGTTCCCATATTATAAGGCGCTTTGGAACGGTGAATCCCAATAATATTCTTTAGTGAATAATGCTGCAAACACTGCGTAAGATAAGTATAATCGGCCACTTTCATATTTTTAACTTTGGTGGAATCAATAAAATAACGGTTCAAGTAGGAGTTTAACTTTGTAAACCCTTTCCCTGCTTTTTGATGTGCTTTTAATACATCCGAAAATAAATAGCGATCTTCAGGTGACGTAAATTTTTCTATTGAAGAATAATTCGGCATCGCTTGCATCCCATATTCACTAACGAAACGTCCTGTTTTATTTTTAACCACTTCAATATCTTCCAGTCCCCACCAAGTTCCCCAATAATGGCTATCGCCTTCTGTAATGCTTTTCTCTTTACCCCAACCAAATAAGGGCGAGCTGCTGATATACGGTCTCTTATCATCTACTTCTTTTACCCATTTTGGAATACTGTCCTGAAACAATCGAACATAATCTTTCCACAAACGAGTCGAATCCTGCTTTGACATATTCATCGATTTTTGCCAGCCCCAGTTTTTAAATGCTTCATCCGATTCGTTATTCCCACACCACAAAACAATACTCGGATGATGACGCAAACGCTTTACTTGGTATTGAACTTCTTCTTTTACATTGTCAAAAAAGGCTTTGTCTCCGGGAACCATTGTTCCGGCAAACATGAAATCCTGCCAAACATTGATTCCGTATTTATCACATAAATCATAAAAATAATCGTCTTCATAAATTCCGCCGCCCCAAATACGAAGCATATTCATGTTGGCATCTTTCGCCATAGAAATTACTTTTTCATATTCCTTTTTGGTAACTCTCGAAAGGAAAGCATCCGATGGAATGTAATTGGCTCCTTTCATATAAACCGGCTTCCCATCAATTTTAAAATAAAATGATTTTCCAAGGCTGTCCGGTTGTTGTACCAATTCTATTTTACGGTTGAGAACATACGGTTTCTCTGGTGTTTTTTCATCGAAAGTTTCCAATCGTACTTCTTTCCAAATGCCGCAAGTCGTAAATTTAGGTCCCCAATCCCAACCAAAATGATACTGTGCTTTCCGAACATACAAACGAGGATTATCTGGAATTACAAAAGGCAAATCTTTCTTGGCAAGTAAATCCACAACATTTTGCGCAGATAGAAAGACAATCACTAATTTATTCGTACCGGGATGCAAATACTTTTTCACATCAACACGCCATTGACGAAACATGTTATTCGCTTTTAATACTAATTTTCCATTCAAATAAACGGTTGCATAGGTATCCAGCCCGTCAAAAACGAGTTCCGTATTTTTTCTCTTTAAAATTTCTGCACTAATCTGAAAAGACGTTTTATATTCCCAGTTTTTTTTCTCAATCCACTGCAGTTTTTTCTCATTGTCACGGTAGTATGGATCTGGAATGAGTTTGTTATTCAACAAATCAGTATGCACTTCTCCCGGAACTGTAGCGGCATTCCATTTTACCGTTTTCTCCTGACGAAATTGCCAGCCGTTTTTTAAAACTACGGAACTATTTTGGGCATTCGCCACAAAGGACAGGTTTGCAAAACAAAGGATAACAAACCAATAAAAGCCTTTCTTACATTTCATTGTGATTCGGTATTTTTAAAAATTATTACTGTGCTGATTTATTTTAAGTTAAATTTTTCTTTTTGGAACCCAAAACTTTTCTTATTCATTCTCATTAGTATTTTATAAATAAATACATTCTTAAAATAAAAGAGGGAGTATCGTTTGTAACAACATCCCTCCTTTCAGGTCCTGTTCCTTCAGAATAACTAACAAAAATCAGTAAACATTACCTCTTAAAAAAACAATTTTATTATACTATACACAGTAAAAATTGATTTTTTTATTTAATGAAAAGCACTTTTATTTTTCTAAAAACATATTCCATCTGAAATATACGTTGAAGATCAAATATAAACCTAGTACTTTTTTATACTTGCTAAAGGCAAAACTAACATCGATATAAAAGTATTCGCAACAAATGAAGCTTTTTTAGATTGGTTTTAAAAGATAGTTGCTTATAATTCCATTTTTTTCAGCAGAGAACAATTTTGTCTATTGCGAAAAAAAAGAGATTAAAAACAGTAATCCTAAAGCCTTTAATTAACCTAAAGTCTTTCACACTTTCTTGCTCATCCTTAAAATTAATAGCGTCATGTGATAAAATAAGTCGGGTAAATAACATACCCGACTCATTTTTTAATTTTAATCTAAGATTATTTTACATCCCAGAAAATTTTAGTACTTAAATTATCATTTGCTTTAACTGCATTGTAATTCTCAGGATTATAAACACTCTCAGAATTTGGATATGTCCAACGTGTTGGTGGAGTTTTTCTGATACTGCTTGTTTCATCCTCTAGGAAAGTTAAAACTGGAAGTTTTAATCTTCTTTGTTCAGCCCAAGATTCGTCTGCTTGCATTACATTGTAGTGAATATACTTTTGGAAAGCAATCAACTGCAATTGAGCGGCAGGTGTTACAGCTCCAGCAAAATTGATTTTTAGAATATAAGCATCAATTTGAGCAGTTGTTGGTTCAACCGTTGGCTTCCAAGTAAGAACATCAGCTTTATCCCCTAATCTTACATAATATTCAACCGATTGTCTGATCGCTTTCTCGAAATGAGTTTTTGCCGTACCAGCATTACCAGTTCTTGAATAGTATTCCGCAAGAAGTAAGTTTACTTCAGCAGCATTGATCAATGTCCCTGGTAACCATTTGTTTTGACTGATTACAGAACGATTATAGATTGCAATTTTACCATCAATGATTAATTGATCTTGAACTGATGAAGCCAACACTGGATCAAGTCCTGTATAAACACCTGCTGCAGAACCACCTGCTTCAAACAACCAAGGTTTACGAGGGTCAAGATTAGCATTCATGTGATCAATCATAGGTTTTGGAGCAACATTATTGTTCCATGACTCTAAAGCGTCTTTAAAACCTGAAGTATTCAACCCAGTATCAGAATTTTGATTATAAACTCTGAACGCAATATTTTCTGCATTTTCATCTACAATGTTTCCTTCAGCAATGATTTGAGCAATTTCAGTAGTTGCTCTTGCTGAAAAAGCAGGAACTGCAGAAACTCTGTTCAACATTTTCAAACGCAAAGAATTACAATAGTTTTTCCAACTTGTCAAGTTTCCTTTATTGATCAAGTCTTGATTTTTGAATTCAAAATCTATCTTAGCAGACAACGTAATTGAATTCAATTCAGTAGAGAAAGCTTTCAATTGATCCAACATCATGGTATACATTTCCGTTTGATTATCATACTTAGCCAATGCACTAGCGTAATCACCACCGGTCATACTGATTTTACCCGCTTCAGAGAAAGGAATATCCCCAAAGTTATCAATCATTTTTGATGTATGATCGAATAAATAAATAGTTGAAGCAATGGTATAGATTCTATTATCAGCCTGCTCAGCTGCAGGCAATGAAGCCATCACTTTTTCTAACTCTCTATATTGGGTAATGAACCTGTAATATCTATCCCATCTGTTGGTTACAGCTGCTCCCGGAATATAACGACCAGTTGTATTTGTAAATCCATGTGCCTGAGTGTACGTTAAAGAAGTCGTTCTTATAACTGTAAAATAATTCCAATACGACGGAATTACATCCTCGTAATTGACTTTCATGAAACCGGCAAACTGTTTAGGAACAGTTGTTGTTGTAACCTTAGAAGGATCTCTATAAGCATCTGCAAACTCGTCTTGCGAACAAGAGCCAAAGAAAACAGCTAAGCTTGCCAGTGATATATATAATAATTTTTTCATGTTATTTTTTTTTAAATTATGTTTTATCAAATTAGAAAGATGCTCTCATCATTAATCCAAAACTTCTAGTAGATGGAGTCAATCCAGCATTGTTTACGTTTTGATCCCATCTTGTTCCCGCTACAGTTCCCTCGGTATCCATATCCTTAATTGTTCTATAGATATAGAATAAATTACGTCCGAAAGCTGAAAAACTTACTTTAGTAGCACCAATCTTGTTAGCCCAAGCTGCTGGCAAACTATAAGCCAATGACATTTCTCTCATTTTGATATAGTTGTTTTCTACGATATACAATTCATAACGTGAACTACTGTATTGAGGACCTCCCCAGTTATAAGTCATATTATAATAACCTGCCTGAGAGATAATGTTAGTGTTTGCTGCACCATTTGCAGTAACACCATCCATCAACATACCATCACGGTATAATGTTTGTCCAGTTGGTCCAGCTGTAGCACTATTAGGAACCTGAACTCCATTACCGGCAGCATCCATATAGTAAGTCAAACCACCACGCTCATTAGTGCTGTAATTCAAAGTCTCTTCTGTTAACCCTCTAGCATTCATCCAGTTGATACCGGTTGGCATTAAATAACCTCCGTAAGAATAATCAATATTAACATCCAAAGTAAAGTTTTTATACGTAAACGAGTTCAATAAACCTCCCAGCCCTTTAGGTGTAGCTGTACCATATTTCTCCCATTTATCTCCATCAATCATATGGAATCCATCAGAGTCAACCATTTTATTACCACTGGCATCTGTTTTAACAGGATGAGCATAAAGACCTCCCATTGGATCACCAACCACTGATTTTAATTGAGCCGCAGACCCATCATAGTCATTGTGTAAATATTCACTTGCACCGTTAGCCAATTTTACAATTTTGTTGGTATTTTTAGCCCAGTTCAAAGTAATATCCCAAGAAAAATCTTGAGTTCTAAAAGGTGAAGCTGTCAAAGCTATTTCAAATCCTTGGTTACTTAAATCCCCAACATTAGCCCAAATGGATGTAGCTCCCGTAGTAGGTGCCAATGTCATTGGCAAAATTTGATCTTTAACTTTTGCATTGTAGTAAGAGAAATCCAATCCCAATCTTCTGTCAAAGAATTTGGTTTCGAAACCAAACTCAAACTCGTTTTTCATCTCCGGTTTAATACCTTCATTTCCATAAGAAGCATTTGAAGTAGTAATCAGTACCGGAGCAGTTGTCCCCTGATTTCCTAATGTAGTTTGATTGAAAGCTACATTAGAATCATAAATTGCAGGATAGTTACCCACAATTCCCCAAGAACCACGTAATTTTGCAAAACTGATTACTTCTGGTAATTTAACTGCTTCAGACAATATGAAAGAGGAGTTGACTGAAGGATAAGTAAAGGCATTTCTATCAGGGTGCATTGTAGAAGTACGGTCCTTTCTTATAGTTCCTTCAAGAAACAGGTAATTTTTATAGCTTCCGTTGACAGTTCCGAATATAGCATCTTTTACAAGTGTATATCTACTAGAACTACTTGTAGCAGTATTAACTGAGGCATTCATATCATACCAGCCTTCAACACTTAAACCTCCATCAGTTGATCTCGACAAAGTAAAACCAGTTTCTTTAGTTGCATTATACCCCGCTTGGGCTCCCACCTCGAAATCATCATTGATTTTTTTGTTGTAAATCAACATCCCTTCTCCGTAAAGAACATTGTAATCATTAGATATCATTGAAAAAGAACCAGGTCCAGTTCCAAAAATTAAAGGTCTTTCTACTGGATTTTTAGTTTCAACATTTATTGAGGTTAAATCAGTAGAAACACGTCCGCGAAATTTAAAATCTTTATAAATCGTAAGCGTTTCGGTAACACTCGCAATCAAACGGTTTGTAATTTCATCATTTGAATTTTCATTCGTATTCCAAAAGTAATCACCAACATCAGCTTTGAAACCATTACGGATGATGTTTTCATCCATGGTCAAACTTTGATTTGCACCCCTAACATATTTGTAACCTAAACTGGTTTTGTATTTGGCTTTGTACCAATCCCCATTGTCAAACGGACTAAGCATTCCACCAAAGTTATTTACCAATCGATCCATAAGAATTGCACGATTATGAATATTTTGATTCATATAACTCACAATCACATCTGTTTTCGAATATTTACCAATATTAAATGATGTATTCAAATTAAGGGTATTTTTCTTATTCATATTCCCCATAGTCAACGCTTGTGATTCATTATGAGTATAAGAAAAACGGATAGTGCTATTTTCAGTATTGTTAGAAAGTGCAATGTTTGTTACCCCATCCCAAGAATCTTGGAACATATTTTTGTATCCATCTTTTTGAGCCGAATAAGGACGAACCACACCATCCCAAGACATAATAGGCTGACCATCAAACCACATACCGAAATTAGATTGACTTGCTCCCGAAACACCTCTCGTTTCTTTGATACCATCACCATCAGTATCATAATGAGCAAAACCATCTGGAAGTACAAATCCTGACGAAGCATAATTATTATTAGAATACCCAGGACCTCTTTCATATTGAAATCTTGGCAAGTATGCGATATTATTAATTGAATAACTAGTACTAAAATCTACACCTAAGCCTTTTTTTCCCTTACCTGATTTAGAAGTAATCAATACAACCCCGTTTACGGCTTCAGAACCGTATAATGCAGCTGCAGATGCCCCTTTAAGTATCGAAATATTCTCAATATCTTCAGGGTTAATATCTGCCAGTCCATTGTTTCTCATACGGGAATCTTCCCAATAGTTATTATTTTTTGCTTCTCCGTCACGAATTGGCACACCATCTAAAACGATAAGCGGATTCGTTTTACCTTTAATCGAGTTAAGCCCACGAATAGTGATATTGATTACTCCATTACCTCCTGGCGTAGAAGCAATACGAACTCCCGGTGCTTTACCATATAAAGAGTTAGCAATTGTAGGCGAACCCGTTTTTACAATAGCATCTGATTTAACAACACTGGTGGCATACCCAATCGATTTGTTCTTTTTAGTTTGTCCCAAAGCAGTAACAGTAACACCTTCAAGTTCATTTGTCGAAGCCTGCATTTGTACATTTGTCACACCGCTATTATCGGTTTTCATCTCTTGAGTCTTTAGTCCTATCGAACTAATCACTAAAACCGCATTGGGCTTTACCGAAATTTTATAGGCACCTTTCTCATCAGAAACAACTCCATTGGAGGTTCCTTTTTCTTTAATAGTCGCCAGCATTACCGGAACTCCGTCGGAATCCTTAATAATACCTGAAACCACTTTCTTTTCTTGTGCACTAACATCTTGATAGTACAGAGCTACTAGGAAAACCAGCAGCAACTGTTGTAACAGTTTTCTCATAATAATAATTGGTTAAAATTGGTTAAAATTGGTTAAAAAAAATACTTAAAATTATTGTCGTTCATTTTTATTTTAATTCTATTTCTAAATTTTTTCATAAAATTTAGTTTTCATTGTTTCCAATGAATCAAAAAATTGCACCTTATATGATTCTGTCTCATAAGACAATAATGAAATTTAATCTTGATAATACAATGTATATTTATTGCTTGTTGAAATAGGTGCTTTCTATATTTTTTTAGCTATAAATCTTCACCCCTTAACGACATCTATTCAGAATTTAAAAATGTATTAATCATAGTGACTCCTTCTCCTTCATTCCTAATAGCTTAAACATCTAACAAATTACCTAAATCGTTTTAGTAATCAAATAAAAAATTACAAGCTCCATTTAAAGCTCACAAATAACTAAGACCTTACTAAATCCTAATTACACAGATTATCGAATCATCAATTTTTCTTTTTCCAGCTATAAATCCTCGTCCATTAAGGACATCAACTCAGAATTTAAAAAAGCATTAATTTAGCAACTCCTCTTCCTACATACTATAAACAATTTCAGAGTCTAGGTCCACAGTAATTTTCACTCGTTTGGAAATAATTTTATTTTACCCATTCGACTGAAGAGTTAACTCTATCGGTAATTTTGTTAATTTTTTGTTATTACAAAGACCGAAAGATATAATGACTAAAGCATACTTATTAATTCAATATTATCTTTCTTTAATTCTTAATTATCAATTAACAGAGACTAGATTACCTAAATCGTTTTAGTAAATTAATAAAAAAAACAGATTATCAATTAAAATGACCCAATTTATTATACCGATTCTCTAATAACCAATTTTCCTTTTTGAAGTACCTTCTCTATCGCAAAATCATTTTCATTCGTCATTTGATCCATAAGTAATTGAACTGCTTTTACTGCTATCCCATCAATTGGTTGTTCAATAACTGAAATCGAAGGAGAGTGCAATTTAAAACTATAGTGGTCGTCATAACTGATAATGGAAATATCCTCAGGAATCCTTAAACCCATTCTTTTAAAAGCTTGCAATCCGGCTAAACCCATGTAATTGGCTAAAAAAAGTACCGCATCTATACCCGATTTCTTTTGAAAAAAGTCGATAATGGCGGTGATTTTACTTTCTTCATTGCTGCGATAATCTAAATGAAGAATAAGTGATTCATCATAAAGACCTGCCTCTTTCATAGCATCAGTGTACCCTTTCTCTCGTAATTTCATCTGAATCATTCCTGAAGTATTATTAACCACAGCAATATTTTTGCAGCCTTTTTTAATGAAAAATTCTGTCGCTATATAGGCTCCATTATAATTATCCATAACAACATGACTAACATTTTGATTCGGAAAATACCTGTCAATTAATACCACTGGCATTTTTAAAGCCACAAGATGATCAATACTTTTTTCTAATTTTTCGGTTGGAGTTATGATAAAACCATCCACATTCGCCTGAAGTAAGCTTTGTATTAATTCAGCCGATCTTTCATCATCATCACCTGTACTGCAATAAAAAACTCTATATCCCAACTTCTTTGCTTCATCTTCTATTACTCTGGCTAAATCAGAAAAGAACTGATTTGAGATATCTTCAACAATAAGCCCAATAGATCTTGTCTTTCCAGTGCGAAGACTGCTGGCAATCATATTAGGTTTGTAATGCAACTTCTCAGCAACATCTTGTACTTTTTTAATAACGGCAGCGCTAATACCCATTTTCCCTCCTTTGTCATTAAGTACAAAAGATACCGTAGAGATTGAAACTCTGGCCTCTATAGCAATATCTTTAATGGTAATTTTTTTCATCTAGCGCGCCAATTTTCTCTTAATTATATCACAAATATATATAAAAACAGTTACAAAATCGTTTTAGTAATTATTTTTTTTTAAACAAAATGTTTTTTTAAAGTTAATAAACCATTAAAAACAGAGTGATTAATGCCATATACAGCGATATTCCTATAACTGACTAATTAATAAATCAGTACAAAATTTAACTCTGAACTAATCGTAAACTTGATAAATTAATCCATTTCTTTCAAAACATAGGATCTGTTAAGAAATAAATGGTGCAGAATTGGCGATGCTATTTTGTTATTTTTAAGGCGAAAATTTTTTTAATAGCACCACTATTTAAAGAATTTTCAACGCAGAAAAAGAGCTAAAGAACGAGACAAAATGTATCAGTTATTTTTTAACAGAGCCTTAGATTCCTTATGAAATAAATACTTCTAATATTGAAGCATTTCCTTCCAGAATGAATGTGTCCATATCGGCGGGAATTAAAATCGTATCTCCTTTTTTATATCGAAAACGAGTAGCATCAAACTCTATTTCAAAAATACCGTCAATGCACATATAAACCGTAAATGTCTTTCCTGTTTTATTAATAGTAATCTTCCCGTCCAATGGAAGAAAATTAGTGGTGAAATAAGGACAATCCACAACAGGATTGGATTGATTGAGCGCTCTGTCATATTGTTTATAGGTATCAACTTTATTATAATTAATAGCCTCCAAAGCCAAATCAACATGCAATTCTCTAGTATTCCCTTTTGCATCTACCCTGTCAAAGTCATAAATACGATACGTAATATCAGAGGTTTGTTGAATCTCGGCCACCACCAATCCGCCACCAATTGCGTGAACGGTTCCGGTTTCTAAAAAGAAAACATCACCTGATTTTACTTTTACATCCTCCAGTAAAGTAAGCAAGGTTTTGTTTTTTAGATTTTCTAAATATTCGCTGGCATTCGAGTTTTCATTGAAACCTACAATAATTCGTGCATCAACATCGGCTTGCATAATATACCACATTTCGGTTTTACCAAAAGAATTGTGACGTTTTTTAGCCAACTCATCATTAGGATGTACTTGTATGGACAAGTCTTCGCGAGCATCTAAATATTTGAAAAGCAACGGAAATTGTTTTCCGAATCTTTTATAAACTTCCGTTCCTAAAATTTCGTTTGGCGATTCATTGATTATTGCGGTTAATGATTTCCCTTTTAATTTCCCGTTGGCAACAACACTTACATCACCTTCCACTGTGGATAACTCCCAGCTTTCTCCGGTAATTTTTGATGCAATTGGCTTATTGAGTACTGTTTTTAGTTTTTCACCGCCCCAAATTCTTTCTTTTAAAATGGGTTCAAACTGTAATGGGTAAAATTTTATGCTCATCTGTCATCATTTTTATGAATTACTAAATCGTTTTAGCAAATATATAAAAATAGTTATAATTCATACAATAGACCATAAACAGAAAAACCCGAAGTAGCTTACTTCGGGTTTTATCATATGAAAAACAATACGATTACAATCGACAACTAAAAGTCACACTACCATTTAATAATAGCACTTCCCCACGTAAAACCACTTCCAAATGCAGCTAATACAACGGTGTCTCCTGATTTTATTTTTCCTTTTTCCCATGCTTCGGTTAAAGCAATCGGTATAGAGGCTGCAGTTGTATTTCCGTATTTTTGAATATTATTATAGACCTGATCATCCGTCAAATTGAATTTCTTTTGAATAAACTGAGAAATTCTCAAATTCGCCTGATGCGGAATTAACATATCAATATCCGAAACCTGTAGATTATTGGCTTGCAGTCCTTCATTAATTACCTCACTGAAACGAACCACGGCATTTTTAAATACAAATTGTCCATTCATATACGGGAAATAACTTTCGTCATCCGGATTGTTCTCAGCCAAAATATCAGTAACCCAACGGCCTCCCATTCCGGGGGCTTTTACAATTAATTCCTCGGCATGTTGTCCTTCGGAGTGTAAATGTGTGGATAAAATCCCTTTGGTCAAATCTTCTTCTCTGCTCAAAACGGCCGCTCCTGCTCCATCTCCAAAAATTACCGAAACGCCACGTCCACGCGTGGTCATATCTAATCCTGTGGAATGTACCTCAGACCCAATAACCAATATGTTTTTATACATTCCGGTCTTGATATATTGATCCGCAACCGACAACGCGTAAATAAATCCGGAACATTGATTTCTTACATCTAATGCGCCAACGGTTCTTAAACCCAAATCACGTTGTACCAAAACTCCTGGGCCAGGAAAATAAAAATCAGGACTCAATGTGGCAAAAACCACAAAATCGATATCTGCTGCAGCAACACCAGAACGTTCTATCGCAATTTTGGCAGCTTTCACGCCCATAGAAGTCGTTGTATCTTCCCCTCTTATAATGTGTCTTCTTTCCTGAATCCCTGTTCGTTCCTGAATCCATTCGTCATTGGTATCAATAATTTTTGATAAATCGTCATTAGTGACCACGTTTTCGGGAACATAATAACCCAATCCTGCTATTTTTGAATGATACATACTATTGTTATTTTATTAAAATAAGAGTGCAAATTTAAACATACTTAAAAATATGAGCCCACAAATTACTCTTTTTTTGACAACTTATCATTTATATCTGTTTTTTAGGAGCTTTTCCCAGCTATCCGCTACAAATGAAATTCACTGAACTCCAATTAAAATAAAAATATAGTGAAGTAATCTTTTCTTGTATCGTTAAAAAACGATACAAGAAAAGGATTTTCACTTTTATCTGGGCTAGGCATAAACGTTAAAAAGAAATATTTGTTTCCAGATGTAACAACATTGAATTATTTTAGACCAATAATTCAGAATACCAAATAATTTAAAATCATTCAAACTATGAAGTTAAAGATTCCTTTTTTCCTGTTTCTGGGCTTGAGTTTAACCACTTTTGCCCAAGAAAATTTAACCTATCAAAAACCTTCCAAATCAATCGCTGATTTGGCTGATTATGAAAGAGCTCCTTCGGTATCAATGGATACCAAAAAAGAATATATGTTACTCACGTATAGAAATACGTATAAATCACTGGACGATTTAAACCAAGACGAATTGCGTTTAGGAGGATTGAGAATTAATCCAATCACTAATATTTCGAGTACCGTTACGTATATTAACAACCTTAAATTACGTAAAATAAAAGAAAAAGAAGAAGAAGTACAGGTTGTAGGTTTGCCAACAAATCCTCGTATCAGTAATATCTCTTGGTCTCCAAATGATACAAAAATCTTGTTTTCCCATACTACAGCTTCTGGAGTTGAACTTTGGTTTATCGATGTAGCTTCGGCGAAAGCCACCAGACTAACAGAGGCTACTGTAAATGCTAATCTTGGCAATCCATTCAGTTGGATGAATGACAACGAGACTATTTTGGTAAAAATGTTACCGAAAAACAGACCTGCACTTTTGGACGCGAAAAAAGATTTACCAACCGGCCCGATAATTTCAAATGCCGATGGTGCTAAATCTCAAAACAGAACCTATCCGGACATGTTGAAAAACAAGAATGATGAAATCAATTTTGAGAATATCATCACTTCTGAATTGTACAAAATAAACCTGAACGGAACGGCAACTTTATTCAAAAATGCGGATATGTATGCCGGAGAAAGTTTCTCTCCTGATGGAAATTATATCATGCTGACTACCATTCAAAAACCATTTTCATACATCGTTCCGTTGAACCGTTTTCCGTCAAAATCAGTAGTGTACGACAAAACTGGAAACGAAGTAAAAGTTGTGAATGAAGTACCACTAACCGAAATTATTCCTAAAGGATTTATGGCAGTTCGCAAAGGAAAAAGAAACATGAGCTGGAGAGCGGACAAACCGGCAACATTAGTTTACGCTGAAGCTTTAGACGCTGGAGACCCTGCAAATAAAGTGGAATTCAGAGACGAAGTTTTTCTTTGGAACGCACCATTTGACGCAGCAGCTACTTCATTGGTAAAAACACCGCAACGCTACAGCCGAATGATTTGGGGGAATGACAACGTTGCTGTTGTTTCAGATGAATGGTATGACACGCGTAATACCAAAACTTATTTAATCAATCCATCGAATCCAAGTCAGGCTCCAAAAGTAATTTTCGACAGAAACTCTCAGGATGTGTATTCAGATCCAGGGAATTTTGAAACCAGAAAAAACCAATACAACAGATATGTTTTAGCTATCGAAAATGACAATGCATTTCTTATTGGGGACGGATTTACTAAAAACGGGCAATTTCCTTTTATCACAGCGTATAATTTGAAAACACTACAATCAAATCGTCTTTATACCTCAGCTTACACGGATAAAAAAGAGGATTTATTGGAGATTGAAGACTTCAAAAAAGGAACGGTTTTAGTACAAATCCAGTCTAAAAATGAGTATCCGAATTATTACCTTAGGAACATCAAACAAAAAAACAAACTGACACCAATCACAGCATTCAAAAACCCTTTTGAAAGCATCAAAAACGTGAGTAAAGAAGTCATTAAATACAAGCGTAAAGATGGTGTTGAACTATCCGGAACTTTATATTTACCTGTTGGTTATGATAAGGTGAAAAAAGAGAAAATGCCATTATTGATTTGGGCTTATCCAGCAGAATACAAAGACAAAAATTCAGCGGGACAAAGCACGCAAAACCCAAACGAATTTACATTTCCTAATTATGGTTCCTTCGTATATTGGGTAACCAAAGGGTATGTAGTCCTTGATGATGCTGCTTTTCCTATAATAGGTGAAGGAAAAACGGAGCCAAATGATAATTTCATGACGCAATTAGTAGACAATGCAGAAGCGGCGATTAATGCGGTAGATGCTTTGGGATACATCAACAGAAAAAAAGTAGCGGTTGGAGGTCACTCATACGGCGCTTTTATGACGGCTAATTTATTGACCCACTCTAATCTTTTTGCTTGTGGAATTGCTCGAAGTGGTGCCTACAACAGAACGTTAACTCCTTTTGGATTCCAAAGCGAGCAACGCAACTACTGGGAAACTCCTGAGGTCTATAACACGATGTCGCCGTTTATGAATGCCGACAAAATGAAAACACCAATGCTTTTAGTACACGGTGAAGCCGATAATAATCCGGGAACGTTCACCTTGCAAACCGAACGTTATTTTCAGGCTTTGAAAGGTTTGGGAGCTCCGGCAAGAATGGTGATCCTTCCAAAAGAAAGTCATGGCTATGCAGCCAAAGAGAATATTTTGCATTTGCTTTGGGAACAAGATCAGTTCTTAGAAAAGTATTTGAAGAATTAATTCAAACTTCACATAAAAAACAAAACCCCGAAATCGATATGATTTCGGGGTTTTTCTATTTTTAAGATAACATCAAGTATACTTCCTCATTGAATTCTAATGCTGAATCATGTTCAAAGAAAATGGCTCTTCTTTCAAAAGCTGCTTTAACCAAATAATGACTTCCTTTGAAATAACATTGTTTCACAACTGCTTTCATAATTGCGTTGTCCACCACTTTTAATTGATGCGGATACAATAAAAGTGCTGCGTCATCGTCATCCTCAAGATCTATTAATTGAGACAATTTTAACTCATTTACTTCCCCAAAAAGAGAAGCAATGTATTTATTA
The DNA here is from genome assembly GCF_048286775.1 of Flavobacterium glycogeni. Taxonomy (NCBI): domain Bacteria; kingdom Pseudomonadati; phylum Bacteroidota; class Flavobacteriia; order Flavobacteriales; family Flavobacteriaceae; genus Flavobacterium; species Flavobacterium glycogeni. The sequence goes on along the minus strand of NZ_JBLVPV010000011.1, from coordinate 92,973 downwards.
GCCGGATCTTCATACAAGGTTTTTGAGTCTCCTTTCGCCACTACTTTTCCGTTTTGAACCACAATCGTTTCATCAGAGAAAGACAAAGCATCAGTGCTGTCATGCGTGGCAATAATACAGGTAACGCCTTTGTCTTTTAAGTAACGGAATAAATTGCGGCGAAGTGAATTCTTTCTGAAAGAATCAATTTGGCTGAAAGGTTCGTCGAGCAAAATAATTTCCGGTTCCAGAGCCAAAACTCTGGCCAAGGCCACTCGTTGTTGCTGTCCGCCACTTAAGAATTTCGCTTTTACCTTTGCGAAAGCAGTCATTTCTACCATTTCTAATAACTCTTGAACACGGGCTTTCTTATCGTCAGGATACATATTCGACAAGAACTTGCCCACATTTTCTTCTACGGATATGTAAGGCATCAAATCGAAATCCTGTGCTAAATATTTAATGTAATCTTCTCCCGGAACAAGATTGTATTTGGGTCCCAAAATGGGTTTTTCATTATAGGTTATTTCTCCATTATCCAAATCATATAATCCGTATATGAGTTTTAGTAAGGTGCTTTTACCGCAACCGCTTTCGCCAATAATAGCGGTGTTTTGACCTTTGGCAATAGTAAAACTAACATTTTCAATAACGGGGGTATCAATGTAAGTGAAGGAAATATCTTTTATCTCGAGCATCATCTGTATTTAAGAGTGCAAATTTACAATGTTTAATTCGAATTTAGGCACAAAAAAAGGCTGCTTCTTGATGAAACAGCCTTTGTTTTTATAGCATTTTATGCTTAGTTTTTAACCTCCGATTTTGCATCTTTAATCATTTTCTCATTTGCAGTAATAGCAAATTCAACACGACGGTTTTGACTTCTGCCGTCAACCGTTTCGTTTGATGCAATTGGATCAGCAATTCCTAAACCAGTTACTTGAAATCTACCAGAAGATACCCCTTTGCTAGTCAAATAATTTCTAACTGACGCTGCTCTTTCTCCTGAAAGTTTTAAGTTGTAATCAGCTGAACCAGTACTGTCAGTATATCCATAAATAGTAATATTAGTATCTGGATATTCTTTGAAAACTGGAACTAATTTATCTAAATTTGCTTTTGCAGTAGCAGTTAAGGAAGATTTATTAGTATCAAAACGCACAGCATTTTCATTCAAAACCAGTTTTATTCCTTCTCCTACACGAACTACTTCAGCTCCCGGAAGCGCAGCATCGATTTCTCTTGCTTGTTTGTCCATTTTGTTACCAATAACACCACCGGCAACGCCACCAATAACACCACCTAATACTGCTCCCATGGCACCTTTTCCTCCTTTTCCAAGATTGTTCCCAAGAATTCCGCCTAACACCGCACCACCTGCGGCTCCAATTACGGCTCCTCTTTGTGTTTTATTGGTGTTTTTTACTGCTTCACAACTGGTGAACATGGAACCTATAACCATTATTGTTGCCATTGCAACTATTGAAATCTTTTTCATATCTGAATTTTTTATTAATTAACTTTTTGAAATTGGTACACTACATTCGTCATTTTCCCTCCAACATCGATTTTATCAATCAACTGAAAAGAAGACTCTGTTTGATTGGCTACGTATAAAATATAACCATCTCTAACTTTTCTTGCTTTTTCACCAGCATTAAGAATTTTTAGGATAAACTGTCCATCATTATTTACAAACCAAGTAATTGGCGAGCTAAATGATGCGCAATTTGCTTTTGTCAAAGCCATATTCCCTTTGTTATTATTCGAAATAAACGTCCATGTACTTCCGACAAAACATTCTGAATCCGCAAGTTGAAAACTATTCACTTTGATATATTGTGACCCTGGATACGTTACGGAACTTATTTCCCAATTTCCTTTCATTGCAACTTGAGTTTTTCTATCTGTATTCGTACTTGTCACTGATGTTGACTTACAGGCAAACATCAAAACAGCTAACGTGCATAATAAAATTATTTTTTTCATTTTCTTAAATTTAATGAATTAATACTTACACAAAGATACAATGCAATGAAAAGAAAATTGTTTCAAAATTAAATTATTTTATATCAAAATTAACGCCTACGACAATTTGTCACTTCAATTGTAATTGGTATTCTATTTGAAAGGATCATATCCATTAAAATAAACTTAAAAATTCAAAATATGACAACAGGTAAAATTAATGTTTCGGTAGAGAACATCTTTCCCTTAATCAAGAAATTCTTATACAGTGATCACGAAATTTTCTTGCGTGAATTGATTTCTAATGGTACTGATGCTACTTTAAAATTAAAACATTTAACAAGCATTGGCGAAGCCAAAGTAGAATACGGCAACCCAATTATCGAAGTAAAAATTGATAAGGAAGGCAAAAAACTGCACATCATCGATCAAGGTTTAGGAATGACTGCGGATGAAGTGGAGAAATACATCAACCAAGTGGCATTTTCCGGTGCAGAAGAATTTTTGGACAAATACAAAGATTCGGCTAAGGATTCTGGAATTATTGGACATTTTGGTCTTGGTTTTTATTCCGCTTTTATGGTTGCCGAAAAAGTGGAAATCATCACTAAATCGTTCAAAGACGAACCTGCTGCACACTGGACTTGCGACGGAAGCCCGGAATTTACATTAGAACCTGCTGACAAAACTTCTCGTGGAACAGAAATAATTTTGCATATCGCCGAAGATTCTTTGGAATTCTTGGAAGAATACAAAATCAAAGAACTGTTGAATAAATACAACAAGTTCATGCCTATTCCAATTAAATTTGGAACAAAAAAGGAAAAAATAGAGCAAAAAAAGGGTGAATTTGTTGAATCTGAAAACAAAGAAGAAACGTTTACGGAAGTTGAAGTAGACAACATCATCAACAACCCAAATCCGGCTTGGACCAAACAACCAACTGAATTATCAGCTGAGGATTACAAGAATTTCTACCATGAATTGTATCCGATGCAATTTGAAGAACCGTTATTCCACATTCATTTAAATGTAGATTATCCGTTCAACTTAACCGGTATTTTGTATTTTCCAAAATTAGGTTCTGATTTACAAATTCAGAAAGACAAAATCCAATTGTACCAAAATCAAGTGTATGTAACGGATAATGTAGAAGGAATTGTTCCTGAATTTTTAATGATGCTAAAAGGTGTTGTTGATTCACCGGACATTCCATTGAACGTCTCTCGTTCTGGATTGCAAGCTGATGCTGCGGTGAAGAAAATCTCAAATTACATCACGCGCAAAGTAGCCGATAAATTAAAATCTTTGTTTACTGAAAACCGTGAAGATTTTGAACAAAAATGGAACGATATCAAAATCGTTTTAGAATACGGAATGCTTTCTGAAGATAAATTCTACGAAAAAGCAGGCGCTTTTGTTTTATATCCAACAGTTGATGGCAAATTTTACACACTGGAAGAATTAAAAGAAAACTTAGCCGCTAATCAAACGGACAAAGACGGGAAATTAGTGGTTTTATATGCAGGAAATAAAGAAGCGCAACACTCTTATATCGAAATTGCAAAAGACAAAGGATATGAAGTATTGTTGCTTGATTCTCCAATTATCTCGCATTTAATTCAAAAAATTGAAGGAGATAACAGCAACATGACTTTTGTGCGTGTCGATTCGGATCATATTGATAATTTAATCAAGAAAGAGGAAACTACTATTTCTAAATTATCTGAGGAAGAACAAACGAACTTGAAAACCGTTTTGGAAGCTATTGTTCCTAAACAAACCTATTCTGTACAACTGGAAGCTTTAGATAGCAATGCTTCCCCATTTATCATCACGCAACCTGAATTCATGCGTAGAATGAAAGAAATGAGTCAGTCTGGTGGCGGTGGAATGTTCGGAATGGGAAATATGCCGGAAATGTACAATTTAGTGGTAAATACCAATTCTGAATTGGCAACAAGCATTCTAAACAACAAAGACAAAGACGCTCAGGAAAGTTTGGTAAAACAAGCGTTAGACTTAGCTAAATTATCACAAAATCTTTTGAAAGGCGAAGCATTAACGGCGTTCGTGAAGAGAAGTTTTGAGATGATTAAATAATTTCAGCAAAACGCTAAAATATCAAGAGCTGTCCACATCGGGCAGCTTTTTTTTTGGAGCAGAATGACGATTTTTCATAAATACTTCCCTCCTGCTTTCGCCTTTATCTCTTCGCTCCGCTACGAGGATATCGGCTTTATCAGGGCTAGGCTAGAAACTATTATTTCACAATCACTTCTCTATTTTGTAGTTTTTTTCTATATATTTGAAAAAGAGTATAATCATATAAATCTAAAATTAAGTGGCTTTGTGTGATTTTACCAATTTTATAAATAACTAAAACACAATGAAAAAAACTACATTTTCAGCATTATTTTTACTGATTTTTGTTAATCTATGGTCGCAAAATAATGTAGAAAAAAGTGCGCTATTAAACGCTAACAAAATGACCTCTTTTTACAATAGTAAAGATTTTCTTAATTATGTTAATTATGTCTTTCCACAAGATTATGGTAATGACATTGCAAAAAAAGGAGAACTTGCAGACTTATATAAGAAATATAAAAACAATGAAACCGATAAAATTGAAATAATAAAAGTTCTAAAAACTTCAACTGTTAATGGTCAATATCAAGCTTTATTTTTAGAAAGGAATAACAATCAGGATGGATATATTTTTGGAATATCTAATGACAAAGGTAAAAATTGGTTTTTCACAAATGCTTATTCTAATCAAGTACAGTTTGACCAGATAATAAAAAAGATTCCTACTATAGATACTGTTTTTTCAAAGTTTATAGATCCAAAATTTGGTAAACGAATATCGCACGAAATAGGAAAACCCATCACTCCTTTCTCGTTTACAGACATCAATGGTAACTTACTTTCCTCTGATTCATTGAAAGGTAAAGTAATTGTTCTTAATTTTTGGGGAACAAGATGTCCACCATGCATCGCTGAAATACCAGAGCTTAATAATTTAGTGGAAAAAATGAAAGGTAAAGAAATAGTTTTTATTGCTCCTGTAATTGATGCAACTAAAGAAATACTTACTAATAGTTTTCTCCCTAAACATCCTTTTAAATATCAAATTGTTTTAGTAAACCAAGATGATTATAATATCACATCATTTCCAACTAATTTAGTAATTGATCAAAACCTTAAAGTTGTTGAAAAACTAATTGGAGCTAGTCCTGAAAATTTAAAAAAAATTGAACAAAAAATCAACGAAATAATTAAATGAAAGCTTTACCCAACTTAGCGATAGCAATGTCATTACGTTAAGAATATTGTGTTCGTGCCCCCAAACAAAAACAGATAAATAAATCCAACTAAAATGATGTACACATTAATTGGAACGAGTTTACTTTTTGTCGTAAATAGGATTCCTTATAACAGAGTACAATGCAAAATACCTGCTGTAAAATCAGCAAAGCCGTTCTTTCTAAACAAGAAAAAACGGCTTTTTGCAAACTTCAATATATTAAAAAATACCTAATCGTACGCTGGGGGCGCGCACACCTATTTGTGTATTTACTGAAGTATTGCTTGGTCTTCTTTGATAATTTCTTTGATCATATTCATAATAATAAAATCCTGCGTGTCCATAAAAGGAATCGCTGTGATGACAATGGACATCACAATGAGAGTGATGCATTGTATAAACATCTTGCTTGCTGGCAATATAGGCCTGATACGCTTTTCTATTCTTTTTCTTTAACTCCTTTTCGTACTCTTTTTGCTCTTTCCAAAAAACTTTCTCTTCGGCTTTAGTTTTAGCCTTAAATGTCAACTCATAATTGGCATCTTGACTACCTCTTTGTTGATAATAAGTAATTTTATCCGGATTGACATTCATGTTTGTTTCACTTTTCACACTGGCTTCTTGTGCATGTACTGTTGCTATTGTTCCCGAAAAAAGTAGGATCAGTAAAGATTTAATTGTTTTCATGATTATAAATTTTTATTACAGTTACTATCTTTTTTATTTCTAACTTCAATAGTAAGACAACTATAAAGCACTTTACCCTACCAAAAAATTATATTATTTTAAAAACGTACCGAGATACTGCAAATTGACAACTCATCCAACTCCGCATTCAAAAATACTAACAACGAAAACACAGTAAAATACAAGTTCATTCTTGAAGTTTTTTTGCTTATCAAAACTGCAATTTTGTTACAATCAAAAAATAGTATCACAATATATTTAAAACATAACAAATTACTATTCAAATAATTATAAAGATACTCATGTTAAATATGTTAAAATAATCAATATCTTTATGGTGCTTTTTATGAAAAATCAATTTTTAATCTAAAAAAATGCAACCATGAGAAAAAGTTTAAATTTTATTAAATCCACAATTGTGTCTGTCACAGTAACAACACTATTATTGGTATTGGTTAGTTGTAATACTTCCCAAAAAGAGAAAGAAACCACATTTGACAAAATCGCTGCCAAGGAGGCGATTGCAAAAGAAAACAAGATTTTTACTGATGCATTTAATAAAGGGGACTCGATAGGAGCCGCCATGACTTATGCTACTGATGCCAAATTCATGCCTTCGAATCAGAAAGCGGTATCCGGAAGAAAAAACATCCAAACAACAATAGCAGGATATATCAAAGCCGGGGAGATTAATTTAAGTATAAAACCCGTAGAAGTTTGGGGCGATGAGATGATGCTGACCGTGGAAGAAGAATGGTCTATGACCGACAAAGACGGAAAAGAAATCGACCGTGGAAAGGCATTGGAATTATGGAAAATGGAAGATGGAAAATGGAAACTTTTCCGTGATTGTTTTAATTCTGATTTGCCCTGTATGCCTCCTCCTCCATCCAAATAGACAATTCGGTTTTGGATTATTAGATATGAATCGGATCGATTACAAACAACCTGCAAACATAAAGTTGCAGGTTTTTTTGTACATTAGCTACAATAAAAATTAAAAAAACATGAAAAAAAGAATTATTTTAGTTTGTTTATTTATGAGTTTAGCCAATATTTATGGACAAGATTATCAAAAAAGTAATGTAGTATCAGAAGGGCAGCAAGCACCAAACTTTACCATAAAATTAGAAAAAGGAAAAACAATTAATCTTTCTAGCTTAAAAGGAAAAGTCGTTTTACTAAATTTTTTCGCAACTTGGTGCGGTCCTTGTATGGTCGAAATGCCAATTTTACAACAGGAAGTTTGGACCAAATACAAAGAAAATAAAAATTTTGCTTTAATGAGTTTCGGAAGAGGACATTCAGCGGAGGAAGTAAACCTATTTCGAGATAAAAAGAAATTTGATTTTCCTATTTATGCCGATAAAGACAAATCCGTTTATAATTTATTTGCTACACAATATATCCCAAGGAATTACCTTATTGATAAAAACGGAATTATTGTATATACATCAATTGGATACTCTCCTGAAGAATTTGAAAAAATGAAAGAAAAAATCAATGAATTGCTAAAGAATTAATGTAGATTTTTCAATTTTGTCTAGTCCTAAAAAAATAATCTGTTATTGATTTAAAAGGCCTCCCTCTTCTTTTTTCTCTTTATTTAATAAATTAGGATCTTCTTTAGCCAGTTTGTTTTTAGTCGGGATTTTGTAATTTATACTAAACCCAAATCGACGCGTATCGTTTTTATTAGCCAATAACAACGGCGTATTATAAGAGCTGAAAACAAATCGATTTGAATTGAGCACATCATCTGCACTTATGGAAACCGATAATTGATCCTTGAAAAACTTTTTAGAAAACGTTAAGTCCAAAGTGTTATTAAAAGGCTTCTCTGCAATAAAATAAAAATAATTCCCCTTAGACATGATATAATTAAAGTTGGCTACAAACTTGATGTCTTTTGGCAACAGAATTTGAGACATCAAATTAAACATCCAAAAACCATTGGTCGTAATTTCCGGTATTTGATGAAACTGATAGGCAGTATACACATACAAAAAGTTCATCTTATCCGGATTAACATTCATCTTCATGGTTTCTTTGAGTCCTTTTGTAAACAACATATACGGAATAGGCATTCCCACATTAAAGTTGTGGATTTTAATTTGCGGGACATTTACACTTGTATTTACAACAACATCATCTGTAAGCAATACTCTGTTGATTACATGATTTTTGGCAGAGCTAACATTATACCCGATGAAAGCGTAATCAAAAGCACTTAATTTTGCTTCGTAATTATCGAAAATGGTAGGTTGCAAATTAGGATTTCCAGCGTAATCCACATTTGGATTTTGATAATTAGTGTTGTTTGGATTTAAAGCGGAAGTACTTGGCAAACTGATTTTCTTGTTGTAATTGACATTAAAATGAACGGAATTACTGAAATTATATTGGGCACTCGCATTTGGAAAAAAGCGAAACTGTTTGAATGGAATTAAATTGGCTGTGTTGGTTTTACCGGTAATATTATAGTCCTCGGCTCTACCGCCAATAATAAAATTGAACTTATCAAATTTAGATTGTAATTCTCCATAGGCTGCTGCCGTTTTTCGTTGATAATCCAGATTGACAATTTCCTTATTTTGGGTTTCAAAAAGAAGCGTTTCATACAAACCTCCAAAACTTATTTTTCCTTCATCTGAAAATGCAATGGGTTGGGAATAATCAAATTTAGCGTTATAAAATCGTTGTGTTGAAGCATTATCTAATATTGCAACATTATCAGTTCTTGAATTGAGTGTGAAATCATTTTGATTGCTGTTATAATTCAGTCTAAAATCCATTTTTTTAGCTTTATTCTCGAACTTCTTTTGGAAAGTAACGACAAAATCCTGACGCAAAGCATCCGTAAAGGAATCATCATTGGTACTAAATCCGGGACCATTTCCTAATGTATTACTATTATTGTTGCTGTAATTTACATCGTAATTAAATAATAATCGGTCGTTGCCAATATCAAAAGTCAGTGCTGATTTCACGAAATTAGTTCGCCCGATACGATCGGCATTGGTAGCAGAAAGTAAAGAGGTTGCATTGTTTTCTTTTTTGGTCAATGAAGTCCACACCGCAGTTTCTCTGTAATTCTGTCCAACATTCAATTGCCATCCAAAATATTTATTCTTAGCACTCAATAACAAACTATTATTGATTCTCCATCGCAAATGGTCGTAACTTGTAAAATTAGTACTGTTCGTATATGTCGCGCTTAAATAATTCTTGGCATTTTTATTGGTGATGATGTTCATAATCGCGCCACCCGAAGTAGCAGGAAACTCAGCACCTGGTTGTGTTATGATTTCAATTTTTTCAATAGCATTTGCAGGCATTCCTTCCAAAAAAGAATTTAACTCGTTAGAGGTAATATTGAGCGGTCTTCCATCCATAAAAACATCTAACTGCTTGCCTTGATACAACATCCCAGCAACATCAGAAGCGATAAGTCCGGGTAGTTTTTTAATCCCTTCTAGTACAGATCCGGAATTCAAACTGGGCTGGTCAGAAAAATCAAATATGGTTCTATCGGCTTTTTGTTCTATTGCTTTTTTAGTTTTTACAATCGCAACTTCATTCAATTCCACTGCTTTATTGGGTGCTTCTTGAGCCGTGATTGTAAATACCGCCCCTAAAAACAGCATACTCAGTAAATATTTTTTTTTCATTGTTTCCATTTGTGTTATCCATTTAGTCTTGCCATGAAACAAAACGTTACTGGAAATGAAAAATAATTTAGAGAACAGCTCTATTTCATATATCTAAAAGACCTATTTCTATTCAGAATCAACGACCTTTGAAACTCGTTAATTGGGAATCAAAAACCTGAATTTACGGTTGACACTGATTCGCTATATGCAAATGGCAAATATTTTGAGTCTGTTTTTTTTTCCGTTTTGCATGCTTTTATTGTTCTTGGAACAGCAAACGGATGGGATTTATCTTTTTGGGCTTAGCTTACTTAATTCACTGATTTTATTAAGATTATCATTTTTAAAAATTAGTATTTCTGTAAATACATTGCGATTGCATTTGAGTGATTTAATCGATAAAGAAGTGAAATAAAATTCCCATTCTTGATATATTCTCAACTCTTCAAAATCCCAAAACCTAAAAATCTATTTATAAAATTAACTTTCAACTGAGCAACCCTTTTAGATTTATCTATAATCGCCTCATTGCGAAGCGTAATCAAAACAGAATTAATGTCTCAAATATTAACTCCTAATTTATAACTCATAACTAAGAACTAAACCCTACCTTTGCCCGCTTTTTAAAATTGAAAAAAATGATAAAGAATAGTGTATTAAAAGGAGTTTTCTTAGTAGGTATTGGCGCAACTAGCTATGGAATGCTGGCTACTTTTGTAAAAATAGCCTACGGCGAAGGGTTCACCACACCCGAAGTTACCATTGCTCAATTTGTTTATGGAATACTGGGAATACTGCTTATTAATACCTTCCAAAAAGCTAAAAAAGGGAATGACGTTGTAAAAGCTTCCAAGAAAAACATTACTCAGTTAATGCTTGCCGGAACTTCCCTGGGAATGACTAGTATCTTTTATTATCTGGCGGTAAAATACATTCCTGTTTCCATTGCTATTGTTTTACTGATGCAAACGGTTTGGATGGGCGTTTTATTCGAAATGATTTTAGAAAAGAAAAGACCTTCCACTCAAAAAATAGTTTCCGTAGTCATTGTATTAATTGGAACCGCACTTGCCACAAATCTTATTCAAAGCAAAGTAGAATTAGACTGGCGCGGTATCGTTTTAGGGCTTTTATCTGCGACTTCCTTCACAACAACTATGTTTACCGCTAATCGTGTGGCAACGCACATTTCCTCGGCACAACGCAGTTTGTTTATGCTTCTTGGTGGTGCAGTTATTGTCACCGGATTTGCAATTGCGACACAAACTACCCCTTTCAATTTTGACATTTTCATGAAATGGGGAATAATACTGGCTCTTTTTGGGACTATAATTCCACCTTTATTGTTCAATGCCGGTTTCCCACTCACAGGAATTGGGTTAGGAAGTATTGTCTCAGCACTGGAACTTCCCGTGTCTGTACTAATGGCGTATTTTCTTTTGAGTGAAAACGTGACTCTAATCCAATGGTTTGGAATTGTATTAATTATTCTGGCGATTGTGATTATGAATGTAAACTTTAAGAAAACTGCCTAGATTTCCATCTAAAGATAAAATCATCCATACAATAGCGTTAATCCTGTTAAAATTTTTATAAATTCGCAACAAACATTCTTGTTATGAATTTACCTTGGCATTTATATATAATGGCTTTTGTTTTCCTATTAGCCGGAATTAATCATTTCAGAAACCCTCGCCTTTATTTAAAAATCATCCCGCCTTATTTCCCGAATCCAAAATTATTAAACTACATCAGTGGTTTAGCTGAAATAATTTTAGGTATCGCACTCTGTATTCCTTTACTTTCAAACTATGCTGCTTGGGGAATTATAGCCTTATTGATTGCCATTTTTCCAACGCATCTCTATATGTATTTTGACGAGAAAGCAAGAATGGGCTTGCCAAAATGGGTTTTACTGCTTCGAATGCCTTTACAATTATTTTTAATGTATTGGGCTTTTCAATACACATTATTCAACAATTAACTTTAAACTAATCTATTATGAAAAAACTATTTGCAGAATTTTTTGGAACGTATTGGTTGGTATTTGGCGGTTGTGGCAGCGCACTTTTTGCTGCTGGAATTCCTGATTTAGGAATTGGGTTTGCAGGAGTTTCACTGGCTTTCGGTTTAACAGTTTTGACCATGGCGTATGCGGTAGGCCATATTTCAGGAGGTCATTTTAATCCCGCTGTTTCTTTCGGATTATGGGCAGGCGGTAGATTCTCTGCCAAAGAATTAGTACCCTACATTATTGCGCAATGTGTTGGCGCCATTGCCGCAGCCGGAACTTTATACACGATTGCTTCCGGGAAAGCAGGTTTTATGATAGACAATACTAAAGCGGGTGCTTTTGCTTCCAATGGATTTGGTACTTTATCTCCGGACGGGTATTCGATGCAAGCGGCTTTTATAGCTGAATTTGTGTTGACTTTATTTTTCGTATTGGTTATCCTTGGCGCAACCGATAAGTTTGCCAACGGAAAATTCGCAGGAATTGCCATCGGTTTTGCCCTGACCTTAATTCACTTAATCAGTATTCCCATCACCAATACTTCCGTAAATCCGGCAAGATCATTGTCACAGGCATTATTTGTAGGTGGCGAGCCTTTATCCCAAGTATGGCTGTTTTGGCTTGCGCCAATTCTGGGAGCCATTGTGGCCGGATTTATATATAAAAATCTGTTACAGGATACTTCAGAAGCATAACCCGAATAATTTATTCTAAAGAGAAAAATGAAGCTTCAACGTTACATTTTTCTCTTTATTTTTGTAAAATGAATTCACTTTTTCAATCGGAACCCATACGTCTTAATTTACTTGATGCGGAAATCATTTATTATCCTGCTTTTTTTGATAAAAAGGAAGCTGATGCTATTTATAATGAATTAGTGAATACTATTCCATGGCAACAGGACGAAATCACAGTATTTGGCAAAAAGCATTTACAACCACGATTGACGGCTTTATTTGGAAATGAAGGAAAACCCTACTCTTATTCGAATATAAAAATGCAACCGCATCCTTGGAATTTGCTTTTGCAAAAGTTAAAAACGAAAATCGAAAATGTCTCCGATGCCAATTTCACAACCGTTTTACTCAACTACTACCGCGACGGAAAAGACAGTAATGGCTGGCATGCTGATAATGAGAAGGAATTAGGAATAAACCCAATAATTGCTTCTGTAAGTTTTGGTGCGGAACGTACGTTTCAACTGAAACATAATCTCTACAAAGACCAGAAAAAAAGTATCGTTTTGGAACACGGCAGTTTATTACTAATGAAAGGAACAACGCAGCATTACTGGAAACACCAAATCCCAAAAACCGCAAAACCCATTGGCCCCAGAATAAATGGTACCTTTCGAGTAATCAAATAATTATTTTCAATAAAAATCATTAAATTTGGAATAAATACTCCAATTATGAATGATATTATTGCTTATTTTTCTACAATTCCATCCTCACACAGAAGCTTAATTCTTGTTGGGGGAATCACTTTTTTTTGGTTGATAGAAAATGCTTTTCCGCTTTTTAACTTCACGTACAAAAAATGGCATCATGCGGGTATTAATATCTTTATGACTTTCACTACTATTGTAATCAATTTTTGTTTGGCGTTTATTTTATTAAAATCAGCCGATTGGACTATTGCTGCTAATTTTGGAATTTTACAGTGGCTGCCTGAAATGCCTTTGTGGCTTTATGCGCTTATCGGATTGCTTTTACTGGATTTAATTGGCGCTTATCTGGTACATTTAGTAGAACACAAAACTAAATTTTTATGGCGTTTCCATTTGATTCATCACACCGATACTTGGATTGACACCACATCAGCAAACAGGCATCATCCCGGAGAAAGTGTCATCAGGTTTACCTTTACAACACTGGGAGTTTTAATCGTAGGAAGTCCCATGTGGATGGTTTTTCTTTACCAAACATTATCCGTTGTGGCGACTCAATTCAATCACGCTAACATTTCATTACCTAAAAAACTAGATACTATTTTGAGTTATTTTATCGTTTCTCCTGATATGCATAAAGTTCACCATCACTATGTTTTACCGTATACTGATAGCAATTATGGAAATATCTTTTCTATTTGGGACCGGCTTTTTGGAACCTTTATGACGCTTCCAAAAGAAGAAATCATCTACGGTATCGACACACACCCGAAACCTGAAGAGCACAATGAATTAAAAAATTTATTAAAAATCCCCTTTCAAAAACAACCATTGAAGGAAAATAGTTAAAAAGTATAAAAAAAATGATCTTTTGAGAAAAAGTAATTATTTTTTTTCTTAATATTGAATGAAATTAGAAATGCCATTTATTAATCATTAACAACTTATTTGAATTAATTTTCACGTGATGAAAAAGAGTAACCGTAAAGAATTGAACTGGGAGCAAACAGAAAAACTTGTTACATTGGCTTTAGAAGAAAAAAATCCTTTTGAAATCATAAAAAAAGAATTTGGTTTAGCAGAAAAAGAAGTTCTGGAGATTATGAAAAAGAAGCTGCCGGCAGAAAAATTTGAAATGTGGAAAAAGAAAGCTACTGCAAATAAACCAAAACCAAAACCCGTTAAAATAGATGATTTTGATGAAGATTTGGATGGAAAATATTACATAAAAAACAAATTAGACTAAAAATAAAACTCCTGTAATTCGGGAGTTTTTGTTTTTATACCCATACACTTTTACAAACTTAATAATGGTAGCTGTAACATCAAACGAGAACGAATTTGTTTTTGATATTCTCGGAAGTCATAAATTTTGGGCTTTCGAAAATAAGATTAGAGTACCGAAAGATAAAATAATCCGAGCCTATCAAAATAATGATGAATTTACCTTTTGGATCGGTTGGAAAATGCCCGGTACCCAATTACCATGGGTTATTACAGCTGGAACTTATATAAAAAAAGGAAAACGCAATTTTTGGGATGTTTGCAATAAAAAAAAAGCAATTATTGTCGACCTCAAAGATTCCTATTACAATAAACTGATCATTGAAGTCGAAAATCCGGAACAAATAATGAACTTATTAAACACAAAATAAAATGAAAAAATCAATACTAATTTTACTTACCGTTTTTACATCGTTAACTATTTACAGTCAAGACATCACTGGACAATGGAATGGAATTTTAAAAGTTCAAGGCACTTCATTAAGAATTGTCATTAATATTTCCAAAACTGAGAATGGTTTTAGTGCTACAATGGACAGTCCTGACCAAGGCGCAAAAGGCATTCCCGTTACTACAACTGCATTTGAGAATTCAAAATTGAAATTAGAAGTTGCCAACGCACGAATTGAATATAATGGAGAGCTAAAAGAAAAAGCTATAATTGGAACTTTTATGCAAAACGGACAATCTTTTCCGATGGATTTATCTAGGGGAAAAATAGAAAAAAAAGTTCATGTAAGACCTCAAGAACCAAGCAAACCCTATTCCTACTATTCAGAAGAAATCAATTTCGAAAACAAAAAAGATAAAATAGTTTTAGCGGGAACGCTAACATTGCCAAAAAAGGAAGGCAATTATCCCGTTGTAATTCTAATAAGCGGAAGTGGCGCACAAAATAGAGATGGGGAATTAATGGGACATAAACCATTTCTCGTAATTTCAGACTATTTAACCAAAAATGGAATAGCGGTGTTAAGATATGATGACAGAGGAGTTGCTCAATCGAAAGGAGATTTCAAAACTGCAACTTCGTTAGATTTTGCATCAGACGTTGAAAGTGCTATTGCTTATTTAAAAACAAGAAAAGAAATTAATAAAAATAAAATAGGCTTGGTGGGACATAGTGAAGGCGGAATTATTGCGCCTATGGTAGCTTCCAAATCGAAAGACGTGAATTGTATTGTTTTGCTGGCTGGGACAGGGATTCCAGGCGACCAATTGTTATTGCTACAACAAGAATTAATTGCAAAAGCTTCGGGTGTATCTGAAACAGAAATACAAAAAAATAAAAAAACAAATTCAAAAGCATTTGAAATAGTTTTAAAATCAAAAGACACTCCAACTTTAAAAACGGATTTGACAAAATACATAAAGGAGACTTTAAATGATAATAAACCAAAAAACATGACAGATGATGAATTTGTTTCTCTTCAAGTGGATCAAATGACAAATCCTTGGATGGAATACTTTATAAAATATAACCCTGCAATAATTTTAGAAAAAGTGAAATGTCCCGTTTTGGCAGTGAATGGAGAAAAAGACTTGCAAGTTCCTCCGAAAGAAAATTTGACCGCAATAAAAAATGCGCTTGAAAAGGGTGGAAATAAAAAAGTAACAATAAAAGAGTTTCCAAACTTGAATCATTTATTTCAAGAATGCAAAACGGGTTCCCCAAATGAATATGCCGAAATCGAACAGACTTTTTCACCGACAGCATTAGACGAAATTACAAAATGGATACTAAACCAAAATAAAAATTCCCGCCAATAATCTCTTTATAAAAGCGTTCAAGTTTGTAACAATTTTATAATCCGGAAGACTAACACTTAAAATAAAATCACACAAAATGAAAAGAATATTTTTTGCACTAGCATTTGCTTCTGTTCTTTGGAGCTGTAAAACTGCCAGTACTTCAACTAATGATTCAAAATTTATTACTGATGCCGTAAAAGTTGCTATTAATTTGAATAATGTAAAGGATGACAAAGTACTTGTCTCAATTACATCCCCAAAAATCAGCATGGATGAAGTGACGTATAGCATTCCTAAAATTGTTCCGGGAACATATTCTGTAGATGATTATGGAAAATATATTGAGGATTTAAAAGCATTTGACTACAAAGGAAATATGCTGCCAGTTACCAAAACTGATGACAATACCTGGAATATTAAAAATGCCAAAACATTGGTAAAAATCACCTATTTGGTAAACGACACATTTGACACTGAAAAAGGTGGCGGTTTTGGCAAAAACGACATTTTTTCGCCAGCGGGAACAAATATAGATGCAGGAAAAAACTTTATGCTGAACATGCACGGTTTTGTAGGCTATTTTCAAGACAAAAAAGACCTTCCCTATACTGTTAGTATTGCACACCCTGAAACACTTTGGGGAGCCACTTCAATGACGGATCAAGATGCAAGCACAACGAATGATGTATTTACAACACCTCGTTATGCTGAATTGGTTGAAAACCCTATCATGTATGCTAAACCGGACTATACTACTTTCACAGTGGATGGCATGGAAATACTGATTGGTGTTTATTCTCCTACTGGAAAAGTGACTGCCGAAAGCATTACTCCTGAGATGAAAACCATGATGATCGCTCAAAAAACCTTTTTAGGAAAAATCAATGCTACAAAAAAATACAGCGTGTTGTTGTACTTATCAAGCATGACACCTACTGATGCCAAAGGATTTGGAGCACTGGAACATCCTACTGCAACAACTGTTGTTTTACCTGAAATGATGCCAAAAGAAGAATTGGTTAAATCAATGAAAGATGTGGTTTCGCATGAATTTTTTCATATTGTAACTCCGCTGACTATTCATTCTAAAGAGATTCATTATTTTGATTACAACACGCCTAAAATGTCAGAGCATTTATGGATGTACGAAGGCGTTACAGAATACTTTGCCAACCTTTTTCAAATTAATCAAGGATTAATCACCGAAGAGGAGTTTTATACGCGTATAGCAGAAAAAATTGAACATGCGAATGCCATGAATGACACGATGCCTTTCACTACGATGAGCGCTAATGTGTTGACAGAACCATACAAAACCCAATACTTGAACGTATATGAAAAAGGAGCACTTATTGGAATGTGTTTGGACATCATTATCAGAGAAAAAAGTAATGGCGAAAGAGGAATTCTTGATTTAATGCAAAAATTATCTAATGAATATGGCGTTTCAAAACCATTTAATGATATTGAACTTTTTGCCAAAATAACTTCATTTACCTATCCTGAAGTAGGAGCTTTTTTAGCTACTTATGTATCTGGAGCAACTCCAATTCCTTACGAGACTTATTTGGCTAAAGTTGGCGTTACTAAATCCATGGAAAAAGTACCCGGTAATGTATTCTTAAAAGGACAATCACCATACATCACGGTGAATCAACAAACAAAAGAGATCATTGTTATCCCTAATATGGAGCTGAACGTTTTTTATACAAATTTAGGACTTAAAGGAGGAGACATTTTGATATCCATAAATGAAAAACCGTACTCATTGGACAATATTTATGACATGATTACGGAGAGCCAAAACTGGAAAGAAAACGACGCTATTTCTGTTAAAATAAAACGTGACGGTAAGGAACAAGTAATCAAAGGAAAGGTAAAATTTCCTTATGAAGAAAAAGGAGGTCTTAAAGCTACTGATGCTTCAAAAACAACTTTGAAAGAAGCTTGGTTAAAAGCATAATTTTAAAAATGATTCAGGAAATCCCAATTTAGAAATAAATTGGGATTTTTTTTGTGAAATTTGAACGCGTTACCAAAATCATTCCAACAATTTTCTTTATTTTGCGCCAAAATATAAACACCAATAAAATCGTCATGATTCAATCCCGAAGTTTCGGGACAAATCATAATAAAGAATGACGATACCATGTTCCAAAAATCAAATTTTAACTTCACATGAAAAAATCTATTATTGCATTCGTTACACTCATCCTATTGTCATCTTGTGACAAGAATGAATCAAAAGCTAATTTACATATTACCGGAAATATTAAAGGACTAAAAAAAGGAACTTTGTATATCCAGCGAATTGTTGATACCACACTGGTAGCCATTGACACAATCAATATCGATGGAAGTTCTACATTCGAAAGTGATCTGGACCTAAAATCACCTGAAATGCTTTATTTGTTCTTAGACAGAGGCGTGAGCAATTCCTTGGACAATAATTTATCCTTCTTTGCTGAGCCAGGAAACATAACTATTGAAACAAGTTTAGATCGTTATTTGTCTGATGCCAAAATTAAAGGGTCAAAAAATCACGAAATATTTGAAGAGTATAAAAAGATTAACACCCGTTTTACAGATGAAAATCTTACTTTGATTGAACAAAAATTTAATGCTGTCAAAAGTCAAAACACACAAAAAGTAGATAGTATAATCGCAAAACAAGATTCAAACATAAAAAGAAAGTATTTGTTTGCCACTAATTTTGCATTAAACAACAGAAAATTCGAAGTGGCGCCTTATATCGCCTTATCAGAAATCTATGATATCAATATCAAATATTTAGATACAATTCAAAAATCAATGTCACCTAAAGTAGCACAATCGCTTTATGGCAAAAAACTGACTGAATATGTTGCCAGCATAAAGAACCAAAAGTAAACAGTTCTAAAGGCTGCGTTCTATTCCATAATTAGAATAAAAAAAATCATCTTGCTGTATAACAAGATGATTTTTTTTTATTTTATAAAGAAGAATAGTAATCCTGAGGCCTGACCGAACAAAACCTCTTCATTACCATATATAAAAGCTGTTTAAGCGTTATTAAAAGCTATTCCGGTAACAATCATCCCTACAAACATTAAAAGATACAGAGAGAAAATTACCAGTGTCATAATTCCAATAAATTTGTAATGAGATTTTAAATATCCTAAAGAAGTAGTCAGTGTTTCGGAATCGTTGTTATTAAACGCTGCTTTGACATTAGATGCAAATTTATTCAAGTAATACACCGGAAAGAAATAAAGTACCGCAATAAGCAAATAAACGACAGCCATCACTATTCCAAAAGAGGAACCCATCATTCCCATTGCTGGATTCATTTTCCCCATAGCTGAGAATAATGTACCGGCAAATAAAGCTGCAAAAACAATAAAACCAATTCCTATGTAACCAAGAATTGATAAAAAATAAGCCCACTTTGCTGTTTCTTTCAAAAAGTCTTTCGCAGACTCATTTAATTTCATTTCAAAATTCTCAATAACTGAATGCTCTTCCATAATTTATTTTTTAGGTTAGATGCCAAATTTAACAAAAAAATTATGACATTCAATTAAAACGGAATTGAATTCTCATTTTTATCAAAAACAAAAAACCACTTAACAAAAGTTAAGTGGTTTTATTAAAGAGCCGGCGGAGGGACTCGAACCCACGACCTGCTGATTACAAATCAGCTGCTCTAGCCAACTGAGCTACGCTGGCGACTCATTACGGGTGCAAATATAAGTCTGAATTTCTATTTTCCAAAACAAATTCAAACTTTTTTCGCTTTTTTTTTGACTACAATTCGTTGATTTTAGCAATCAATTGATTAGCAGTTTGTTCCAATTCAACATTGATTTGTTTGAAGTGTGCTTTTTTATCTTCTACCTTTTTTGCGTTCACTTTAGTGATTAAAGCGTCAAAAGCAGCGATAGCTTCATCAATTAAATCATTAGTTTCTGTTGTTGGTTTTCCTGTTGTAGAAATTTCGAACAAGTAAACTGCTTCAATAATATCTCCTAAAACGTAGTTGATGTCTTTTTTTAAATTCTTAACGTTTGCCATTTTTATTTTTTTAAAATTTGAATTTTAATTTGCGTCTGCAAAAGTACACATAATCTTTCTATTACCGACTATGAAATGTAAATTTCTAAAATTGAAGCTTTTCCATTGAGAATGAATGCATTCATTGCCGCAGGAATCAAAACAGTATCTCCTTTTTTATATTGTAATTTTGAATTGTTATATTCCAGTTCAAATGTTCCTTCTGTACACATATATACCGTAAAGGTTTTTCCAGATTTAGAAACCGAAATTTCTCCGTCTAACGGAATAAAATTCGTCGTAAAATAAGGACAGTCAACAATTTCGTTTGAATCGTTTAAGTTCTTAGTGTACTCTTTTTTCGTTTCTACTTTATTGTAATTAATAGCGTCTAAGGCCAAATCAACATGTAATTCTCTAGTATTTCCATTGGCATCTACTCTATCAAAATCATAGAGACGATAGGTAATATCCGAAGTTTGTTGAATCTCGGCAACCACTAATCCGGCACCAATCGCGTGAACTGTTCCAGTTTCTAAAAAGAAAACATCGCCTGATTTTACTTTTACAGTATCCAGAATAGAAAGTAACGTTTTGTTTTTTAGATTTTCTAAATATTCGCTAGCATTCGATTTTTCTTTGAAACCCACAATAATTCTGGCATCATCATCAGCTTGCATGATGTACCACATTTCGGTTTTACCAAAGGAATTGTGGCGTTTTTTAGCCAACTCATCATTAGGATGCACTTGTATGGACAAATCTTCACGAGCATCCAAATATTTGAAAAGCAACGGAAATTGTTTTCCGAATCTGGCATGAACTTCCGTTCCTACTATTTCATCAGGAAACTCATTAATAATTGCCGTCAATGATTTCCCTTTCCATTCTCCGTTGGCCACAACGCTTACGTCATCTTCAACTGTAGACAACTCCCAACTTTCGCCAGTGATTGTTGACGTAATTGGTTTATTAAGTAGTGTTTTTAGTTTTTCACCGCCCCAAATTCTTTCTTTTAAAATGGGCTCAAATTGTAAGGGGTATATTTTTGGATTCATATTTTTTTATTTACAAATTTTGTCAACTTAACTGATTGACCTACTCTATTAAACTAATTTTTTAATAGCTACGAGCGCTTTAGGAATATGTTTGGTGGCCAGCATGCTGTCAAATATCATTTGAATAACTCCATTTTTATCCGTTACATACGTCACTCTTCCTGGAAGCAATCCAAACAATCCGGAGGGAACTCCAAAAAGTTTTCTAATTTTCTTGTCATTGTCTGACAAAAGAATAAAAGGCAGTTTAAATTGTTTACTGAATTGTTGATGTGAACTGACGCTATCACTACTGATTCCTATTACCTCAGCGCCTAAGGCTGTGAAGTCTTCATATTGATCTCTAAAACTGCATGCCTCAGCGGTGCAGCCTGGCGTATTGTCTTTTGGATAAAAATAAATAACAAGAGGCTTGTGCCCCACCATATTTTGACTGTCAAAATCATTGCCGTTCGCATCTTTCGCTTTGAAATTGGGGATTGTATCGCCTACTTTTAGTCCCATTATTCGCCTTTGTAGGTTACAAAATTTCGTGGTGTTTCGTAAAGAACAACTTCTAATTCAAACTCAGGCTTGATTCTTTTTCTGATTTTATTCCAAATTACCACAACAATATTTTCGGCTGTTGGATTCAAATCCTGAAATTCAGGCACGTCAATATTCAGGTTTTTATGGTCAAACTGACACTCAACATCCTCTTTAATAATATCACTCAGGAATTTCACATCCATTACATAACCCGTTTCCGGATCAATTTCGCCGGTTACGCTTACTGTCAATTCATAGTTATGCCCGTGAAAATTAGGATTGTTACACTTCCCGAAAACAGCATCGTTTTGTTCGAAAGTCCAATCTTTCCTGTATAATCTATGTGCCGCATTAAAATGGGCTTTCCGTGAAATAGTAACTTTCATAATTTCAGATTTTAGTCCCGAAGCTTCGGGATCAGATTTCTCAAAGTTGCGAAATCTGAAATTTTTTTATGTTAATACACTTTTGAACCGCTATTTGCAATCTTATATTTTATGTTCCTCAAGGAAATGATAAAATTCGTCGAAGATAATTTTGAACCAAACGGTATACAACTCCGGATGAACTTCCATATCAATTTTCACATCCTCAATTTTCATCCACTTCCAGTCTTCTACTTCCTCAGTATTTATTTCAGGCGCTTCATCATAATAACCAATCATGACATGATCGAGTTCATGCTCCGTCAAACCATTATCAAAAGGAGCTTTGTATATAAAATGAAAAAGCTCTTTGAGTTCTGTTTTAAAACCCATTTCTTCAAATAACCTTCGGCTTCCTGCTTGAACATTTGTTTCTCCCTCGCGCTGATGACTGCAACAGGTATTGGTCCAAAGCAAAGGGGAATGGTATTTTTGATGTGCCCGTTGCTGCAACATGATTTCATTTTTACTGTTTAAAACAAAAACTGAAAAAGCACGATGCAAAACCGCTTTTTCATGTGCTTCAAGCTTAGGCATCAACCCTATCTGCTCATCATTTTCATTAACTAATATTACGTTTTCTTCTAACATATAAATCTATTACTGGTCAAAAATACAAAAAAGATAATTAGGGACAGGGGCTTTAACGTTCTGTTTCGATTTGTTGAAGCGGAATTATTTCAGGGCTGTCCAAATAAAAGTGACGCCATACTTTCAAAGATTCTTTTGTATTTTTATAACAAATTATAAACAGCACCATGCACACTATAACCATCCGAAAAGCACATCGCAACGATTTAGAAAAACTTCTTGAATTCGAACAGGGAATTATTACTGCCGAACGTCCTTTTGACCCTACTTTAAAAGAAGAAAAAATACATTATTATGATATTGAAAAAATGATTTCAGCACCACATATAGAAGTATTGGTAGCCGAAATTGATTCAGAGCTTGTCGGCTCCGGATATGCGAGAATAGAGACCGCGAAGCCTTATTTGAATCATCTGAACTATGCCTATTTAGGATTCATGTACACCGATGCTAATCATAGAGGAAAAGGAATAAACGCTAAAATTATTGAAGCGCTCAAAGAATGGTGCAACCTGCAGGATGTATTTGAACTTCGACTGGATGTATACAATGACAACTCTTCGGCAATTAAAGCGTATGAGAAAGCAGGGTTCAAAAAACACCTTGTCAACATGCGAATGATTGTATAAATATGACGGTCTGCTTTGTAGATAAACTTTATTTTTTTGCCACAGATTTAAAAGATTTCCACAGAACAAACTACCTCAGGGCAGAGTTCCAGAGGCATTGATGAAATGAAACACAGATTAACCAATTTACACAAACAAAAATCTGTATCCCGAGCCTGAAAGAGCGAACAGGCGAAGCAAATCTGTGGCAGAATTATTGCTGGTATTGCATACGGATAGACCTATTTTATAATAATAAGGTTTTGTTAATTCTAAATCCAAATATACCTTTTACCCGTAAATAACGATAGTTAAAACGTACTTAAATAACTATTACTTTGTAAAGTAGGCGACATTTTTCGATTCAAAAGCGCTTTACATTTGTACTATAAAAAGAAAATCATGAGAACAACAACCCGTTTTTTAAGCGTATTATTTTTGCTTCCATTAATCATGTTCACTGCTTGTGGACAAACGACAAACAAAAAAGACAGTCCAAAAAAATCTATCACAATGGAAAATCTCATCAACAAACCCGGAAATCCGTATTATTCTAATACAGACACGACAAAACTTAATGTTAGTGATGCCGAATGGAAAAAAGTTTTACCGGAAGACGTTTATGAAGTAACCCGTAATGCGGACACGGAGAGACCTTTTACAGGAAAGTATTGGAACACGGATGAAAAAGGAACCTATTATTGTGCAGCCTGTGGCAACAAACTATTTCGTTCTGGCGCCAAATTTTCAAGTAACTGTGGTTGGCCAAGCTTTTTCGAACAAGACAACAAAAACAGTGTTATTTACAAAACCGATAATTCTCTTGGAATGGAAAGAATTGAAGCTCTTTGCGGAAGATGCAACGGACATTTAGGACATCTTTTTGATGATGGCCCTGCACCAACCGGAAAAAGATACTGTATGAATTCTATCGCACTTGACTTTATCCCTGACACTAAATAAGATGAAAAATATATTTTTAATTGCACTATTAACTTCATTGGGAATGTTTGGACAAAACAGCACAACTGATAAAACTAAAAAACAATCCAATTTTGAAACCATTACATTGGCCGGTGGTTGTTACTGGTGTGTTGAGGCCGTTTATGAGAATCTGATTGGAGTAAAATCGGCAGTATCAGGATACGCAGGTGGAAAAATAGCTAATCCTACTTATAAGGATGTTTCTACCGGAAGATCCGGTTATGCCGAAGTGGTTCAGATTACCTATGATAAAAACGTAACAAATCTGGATGAGATTTTCAAAGTTTTTTTTACAGTGCATGACCCAACTACACTTAACCGTCAAGGTGCCGATGTAGGAACGCAGTATCGTTCTGCTATTTTTTATAAAAATGAAGCACAAAAGAAATCAGCACAAACGATTATTAATGCTATGAAAAAAGCTGGGATTTATGACAGTCCAATAGTTACAACATTGGAACCGTTGACTAAATTTTATAAAGCCGAAGACTACCATCAAAATTACTATGCCAACAATAAAAATCAACCTTATTGTCAAATGGTAATTCAACCCAAAATGGAAAAATTCGAAAAGCTTTTTAAAAGCCGATTAAAGAAGAAAAAATAAATTATTAAGCTACCGTCTTGTTACTGTAAACAAGGCGGTTTTTTTTATATCCTACTTAAAGCAAGATACTTTACGCTACTATTTAAATTGCTGTAGGGCAAAATAATTTTGCTATATTTGTTTTTAACTGACCTTATTGACTACCAAAATAGGCTGAATTTCATATGAAATAATTGCTATTATGGAACCATAACTTTACACCACAACTAATGAAAAAAATTATTCTTTTTGCAGGCCTATTTACTTTCTCCATTTTTGCATCTGCTCAAAATACAGCGCTAAAAGCTACCATTGCTCAAAAGGCAGCTTCTTTAGAATCCAAGGTTATTACTTGGCGAAGAGACTTTCACCAAAACCCGGAATTAGGAAATAGAGAATTTAAAACTGCCGAAAAAATAACGGCACATTTACGCTCTTTGGGTATCGAGGTACAAACCGGAGTGGCTAAAACTGGAGTGGTGGGGATTTTAAAAGGCGGAAAACCCGGTCCGGTTGTGGCTCTTAGGGCTGACATGGATGGCTTACCGGTTAAAGAAAGAGTAAACATCCCTTTTGCTTCAAAAGCTGAAGGCGAATATAACGGCCAGCCTGTAGGCGTTATGCATGCTTGCGGGCATGATTCCCATATCGCTATTTTGATGGGAACTGCTGAAATTTTAGCTTCTATCAAAAGTGAATTAAACGGAACCGTCAAGTTTATCTTTCAACCAGCAGAAGAAGGAGCGCCCGAAGGAGAAGAAGGCGGAGCCGCACTAATGGTAAAAGAAGGGGTTCTTGAAAATCCAAAAGTAGATGTTATTTTTGGCTTGCATATCAGCGCACAAACCGAAGTAGGCAAAATTAATTACCGACCAAAAGGAGCGATGGCTTCATCGGATTGGTTCAAAATAAAAATAAAAGGAAAACAATCGCACGGCGCCAGTCCATGGCAGTCAGTGGATCCTATCGTTACGGCTTCCCAAATAATATTGGGTTTACAAACTATTGTAAGTCGCAATGTAGACCTTACTGAATCTGCGGCTGTGGTTAGTGTCGGAAAAGTTACGGCCGGTGTAAGAAGCAATATTATTCCTGAAGAACTCGAAATGGCTGGTACCATTCGTACCCTTGACAGTAAAGTGCAAGAAATGATTCACAACAGATTAAAACAAATAACCACTAATATTGCAGAAAGTGCCGGAGCTACTGCCGAAGTGAGCATCACAAAACAGACCCTTATAACCTACAACGATCCAGTATTGACCGAGAAAATGGTGCCAACATTAGAAGCTGTCGCAGGAAAAAACAATGTTGTATTAACACCCGCAGCAACTGGAGCTGAAGACTTTTCGTATTACCAAGACAAAGTTCCAGGGCTTTTCTTTTTTCTTGGCGGAATGCCTAAAGGCAAAAATCCATCTGAAACTGCCTCACATCATACTTCTGATTTTTATATTGACGAAAGTGGTTTTGTATTAGGGATGAAAGCAATGTCAGATTTAACTATCGATTATATGGAAATGAATACTAAAAAAAGTAAGTGATTATAAAAAACAAATACACTACCGAAGTATTGTCAATTACAAAATAAAAAAATCACAAAACGTCTCACTACAATGAGACGTTTTTTTTGTTTAACCGCATGAAAAATCCAACACAACAAATTGATTTACTGCTCTAAAATTCATATATTTATACTGATTTTCAATAATTTAAACACTAAATCACACCTGACGAACAAAAAATGAGACTCCATTGGATATTCTAAGAAAAAGATTTGCAAGAGGAGAAATTACAAAAAAAAGAATTTGAAGAAAAGAAGATTTTTTTTGACAAAAATTAAACCCAAAAACAAACTTCTTTACGTCTTTTTAAACGTATTCATTGTTGTAATTATCATCCTTTTTTTATTCTAAAACAACTATTTTATAAAAGATGAAAGCACTTAGAACATATTTTAAAATACGAAAAAGTGCCGCAAATCTTATTTTAGAAAAATCTCCAAAATCCTTTACTCCGGAAACTTTTCATACCCTTCGAGTAGAAATCAAGAAAATGAATGCCTTATTTGATTTGCTAAACTATTGTTCCAAAAAATTTAAGCACAAAAGAATTTACAAACCATTTAGACTTATTTTTAAACAAGCAGGAAAAATAAGAGAACTTCAAATAGAAGAATACTTGCTTGCTGAACAACCCAATTCCCATTTGCTTCAAGCATACAGAAATCGTTTACAAAAACTTGAAACCAAAGAACTGATACGTTTCTTCTCTATTGTTAATAAGAGCTTCGTTCGAAAATTAAAAAAAAAGTATCGTAAAATTATTCCCATGCTGGCTAAAACAAGTAAAAAAAAGATGAATCGCTACATGGATGAAAGGAGAAGAGCTATTAAAAAATTAATGTGCAAAACCAACTTTAAAAAAACGCAAATGCACACCTTTCGCAAACGGTTAAAAACATACCAATACAATGAAAAAATCCTAAATTGCGTATCACAAAACCAATCATTGCCAGACAAAAATATTTTATCCGATTTACTTGGGAAATGGCATGATTACGAGGTTGTCATCAATCATTTGAAAAAAGGAATTAATTCGAATAAAACGATTCCAAGCGAAACGAAACAGCTTAAAATAACTAAAGCAATATTAACTTCAAAAAGAGAATTGTTATTCAATAAAATAAATGCAACTTTACCCTATCAGACTCTTTTTTAAATATTTGAGAAAAATAAAGATAAAAACCATGATAAAGGATTACAGAAATCATGTGCTCCTCCAAAATATTTTGAACATTATGAAACAGAACACTTTCAAACTTCATTATTTTTTAAATCTAATTTTTGCCTTAGCTTTTATTAATACTGCAACTGCACAAGAAAAAAAAGTAGCACCAACCTCAGCTGAACTATATAAGGAAATTGAACGAATGGATGAGATTATGTTTGAAGCGTTTAACAAGAAAGAATTCGAAAAATTCAAATCTTTATTTACCGAAGATTTAGAATGGTTTCAAGACAATGGCGGATTACTTACCTATGAAACCGTTTTTACCAATTTTTCGAATATGTTTAAAAACGAAAATAAACTAACCCGAAAATTGGTTAAAGGAAGTCTGGAAGTCCATCCGATTAAAGACTATGGAGCCATTGAAATTGGCGTAC
The DNA here is from genome assembly GCF_048286775.1 of Flavobacterium glycogeni. Taxonomy (NCBI): domain Bacteria; kingdom Pseudomonadati; phylum Bacteroidota; class Flavobacteriia; order Flavobacteriales; family Flavobacteriaceae; genus Flavobacterium; species Flavobacterium glycogeni. Next base: position 64,960 of record NZ_JBLVPV010000011.1, on the reverse strand, counting down.
ACGAATTCCGACACATGGAAAACGGAAAAGAAGAAATCGGAACCTTTAAATTTCTTATGATTTGGAAGAAAAAAGACAATCAATGGAAAATATCAAGAGTAATCAGTTACGATCATTAGATTTAGAGGTATAAAAAGTTAGTTTTGCTTTACTTTTTGTAGTACCAAAATCCTGTTTCATCTTTTTATTTTCTTTCTTTGCAATCCAAAAAAAAGGTAGAAAGCACATCTTTACATTTGAAAAAAAATAACCCTAAATCTCATTAAATTAGAAGTACATGAACAATAACTACAGCTTAGTTTTCAATTTAAAAAATGTAATTATAGCATCATTTTTATTTATTTTTTCAATAGGATTTTCACAAAACCAAAGATGCACTATTTACCTGAAAGACAACACCTCAATAGCTGGATTAGGTAAAATTAAAACTGACGGAAATATCAAGTTCAAATTAAATAGCGATAGTAAAAGCACCGTTTATGAAGCAACATTGATTGACAGAATCGAAATGAATGAAAAAGGAACTAATGAAACATACAAATACAAAAAGTTAAAAAACAACTTTGAGCAATGGTTAAAAGTAATCATTGAAGGAACAGTTAATTTATATAAAAGTGACGCTTCAGGGTTTTATTATGCTCCAAGTGCAATAAATACTGCGGGAGGTTTTGGCGGTATGTCCTATGGTGGTGGTGGAAATATAACCAGTTATTACATCAATCATGAAGGCGAAAGTGAAGTTTTCAAAATAACTTCATTTGGTAACATTAGTAAAAACTTTAAAAATGCAGCTTCCGATTTCTTTAAAGATTGCCCTGTACTTGTTGAAAAAATACAAAACAAAACCTATACAAAAAATGACATTGAAGAAGTAGTTGAATTTTACAATATGGAATGCAATCAAACCAAAGCGATTCCTACTGCATCAGGAACAAAGTAAAAAACATCTTATCTGGTTTTAATAGATATACAAAATCCGTTTTTAAATTTTTAGAAACGGATTTTTCTATTATTTTTTTACACCATCAATCCATATCAAACATAAACAACTAAATATCAATTATTTAAATAAAAAAAATAATCTCTATTTACTATTTTATCTATTTTTTTTGTAAATTAGTGGTACCCAAAAAAGCTATTTATCGCGCTTCGATATTCAAATGAATCGCTATGCAAAAGTTTGCACCGTCCAGAAGAATTGACATTTCCTTTTTAATTGAACTGTACTCATGCAAAAAACCGCATAGAAGTTGTCAATAAATTTAAAAAGCACTAGTTACAGTGTCACCGAATTTCTTATTCATAATTAAAAATGGTGTTTCGGCAGAAGTCAACATCCATCCAGAATGAAGCTAAAATAAAAAACTGCTCTTAAATAAAGGAGAATAAAACATTGTCCACCTTATGTATAATCAAAAAAAAATGAAATAAAGATGAAAGCAATTAAAATGATTTCGATGTCTCTGCTCATTGGATTATTCCTAATAATGAGTTCAAGTATGTATGCACAAGATCCTATGAAAGCTGGCCCGAAAGTGTATAAAAAAATCCTCCTTGAGAATGATAAAGTGAGGGTCATGTCGGCTGAATTTGCCCCAGGCGCAACAATGCCATGGCATAGCCATCCTCATCACACTGTGTATGCTTTGACCGGTGGTAAAATTCAGATCACAGAAAAAGGCATGCCGGCAACCGAATCCAATATCAAAGCAGGAGACGTACTGTATTTCCCACCCGTAACACACAAGGCAAAAAACACAGGAACTACAACATTCAAGATTGTTGTTACAGAAATAAAATCTGCCAAGAAAAAATAATATAATCCTATTTAAAAAACACTAAAAAAGCAGCCTGAATAAGGGCTGCTTTCTTTAAAAAACAACGGGCTGTACCGCTTAAAAAATTAATCGAGTTGCTTACTTAAATATCACTCTTAATCTCTTTGTTTACTAAAGTCCTGAATTTATTGACAAATCAAAAACAACTGTTTAAAATTTTTAGACTGCCTTTTAGTAGAGTCTTTTCAATAGTAACACGATATTCTAAGTGTGTTTTTTATGTAAGTAGGTCGGAAAATTAATTTCCTATACACTCTTTTATCATTAACGCGCATTTCTCCCCATCAATCGCCGCCGAGATAATTCCGCCTGCATAACCTGCTCCTTCGCCGCAAGGATACAAGCCTTTTATTTGAACGTGTTCATACGTCAGCGGGTCTCTGGGAATACGCACTGGCGAAGACGTTCTGGATTCTGGCGCATGAAGTATCGCTTCATTTGTCAAATAACCACGCATAGACTTTCCAAATTCGGTGAATCCTTCTCGCAATATTTGCGTTAAAAATCCAGGAAAAACCTGTCCCATTTCGACTGAAGTCGTTCCTGGAACATAAGATGTTTTAGGAATATCTGAAGAAACTCTGTTTTGCGTAAAATCAATCATACGTTGTGCAGGAACTTTTTGGTTTTCACCAGCCAAGTGCCAAGCTTTTTGCTCGATACTTTTTTGGAATTCCATTCCGGCCAAAGCACCAAATTTAGCAAAAGGTTTAAAATCTTCCAGTTGCAATTCAATTACAATTCCGGAATTGGCAGTAGCCTGATCCCTTTTGGATGGCGACCAACCATTGGTAACCACTTCACCGGGGCTTGTGGCACAAGGTGCAATCACGCCGCCAGGACACATGCAAAAGGAATACATTCCCCTTCCTCCTACTTGTTTCACAATAGAATATGGAGCTGGAGGTAAATAATCCCCACGATAATCACAACTATATTGAATACTGTCAATCAAAGATTGTGGATGCTCTGCTCTTACGCCCAAGGCAAAAGGTTTGGCCTCGATAAAAATCTTTTTTCTATCCAACAATTCGAAAATATCACGGGCAGAATGTCCTGTGGCCAAAATGAGTTTATTGGCAAGAATCGTGTCCCCTTTTTGAGTAACGATACCTTGCACTTCGTTGTTTTTTATTAAAATATCGGTCAATCGGGTTTCAAACAAAACTTGTCCGCCGCATTCGATAATTTTCTCCCGAATGTCCTGAATAATTTGAGGCAATTTATTCGTTCCAATATGCGGATGCGCCTCAATTAAGATATCCTCTGAAGCTCCAAAAGCGACAAATAATTCCAAAACTCGCGTTACATCGCCTCTTTTTTTAGAACGCGTGTATAACTTCCCGTCCGAATACGTTCCTGCTCCACCTTCGCCAAAACAATAATTAGAGTCTTCATTCACAAGATGATCCACATTGATGGCTTTCAAATCTCTTCTTCTGCCTCTAACGTCTTTTCCGCGCTCAATAACTATAGGCTTCAAACCCAATTCTATCAATTGCAAAGCAGCAAAAAGTCCTGCAGGTCCTGCGCCAACAACGATTACTTCTTGAGCCGTGGCTACATTACCATAATCCGGAAGTTGTATTTTTTGCTCTTGAAAAGGCTCTCCTTTTAAATAGATTACAACCTTAAGATTGATTTTTATAGCTTTTTGACGTGCATCAATAGATCTTTTTAAGACAGAAACATGCTGAATTTCATTTACAGAAACCTTAATTTGTTTCGACAAATAGTCTTTCAACAACAAATCGTTTGCTGCAATTTCCGGTGATACTTGTAATAAGAGTTCTTGAGGCATTTTTTTTAGATTATCGATTTTTAGATTATTTGACTTTTAAAAATGTCTAAAATAATCCAGGTACAAAAGTAGTATTTTGTACTGACTTCTTATTATTGAAAGGAGAATCCATTTTCAAATTTTCAAATTGGCCTATTTTCGAATTAGACTTTGTAACTTTGGCACTTTAAAACAGTTAACCGATTAAACAAATAGCCTCAACAAAATGTCCAGAAAAATAAAACTGATATGGGATTTCCGTGGTCCGGCTGCTGCAAAAACAGCGGAACATCACGAAATTCATTTGAAAGAATACATCGCTATTGAAAAATTACCGTTGAATATAACTGGGTTTGAAATTCAAGGCGAATTGCTAGCCATCGCTTTTATGGTGGTAACGGATGAAAACATGATTCAGGTTCGAGATGCTTTGAAACCGCATCGAGGAGAGCTTTATATAGTCTAAAGTCATAAAGTCGAAAGTCAAAATGTCCAAAAAACACCAAACCTTGCAAAACTTTACGACTTTATGACTTTCGACATTATGGCTAATTAGCAACCTCACTAATGAATTTAATTCGCATCAAGCGTAATTCATCAATATCATAATCACCATCAAATTCTTTGAGTGCGTCTTCTATCTTATCGGATTCAGATTCCATAAAATAATCGTGAATTTCTTCCTGCTGATCATCGTCAAGCATATCATCAATCCAATATTTTATATTCAGCTTGGTTCCGGAATAGACAATTTGCTCCATTTCTTTGATTAAATCATCCATCTTCAATCCTTTTGCGGAAGCAATATCATCGAGGGATAATTTCCTGTCGATATTTTGGATAATATAAAGTTTATTTACAGAATTTACTCCTGTAGATTTCACCACTAAATCCTCCGGACGGATGATATCATTATCGGCTACATATCGGCTGATTAATTCTAAGAATTCTTTTCCGTATTTTTTCGCTTTTCCTTCCCCAACCCCATGAATATTAATCAATTCTTCTTGAGAAACAGGGTATTTCAAAGCCATATCTTCCAATGATGGATCTTGAAATACCACAAATGGGGGAACACCTAATTTCTTAGCTACTTTTTTACGCAAATCACGCAGCATACCCATCAATAATTCATCGGCAGTTCCGGTAGATTTGGAAGCGGTTACTATAGCTTCATCCTCAGATTCGTTGTATTCATGATCTTCAGACATCATAAAGGATTCGCGGTTTTTAATAAAATCCAATCCCTTCTTGGTAATTTTTACAATGCCATAGGTTTCAATATCTTTCGATAAAAATCCTGCAACAAGAACTTGTCGCAATAAGGCCATCCAGTATTTTTCATCATGATCTGAACCACATCCAAAAAAGGACTGCGTATCTGTTCTATGTGCTTTGATGACGGCATTGACACGGCCAATCAAGGTAAAAACAACTTCTTTCGATTTGTATAAATGCTTCGTATCTCGAACCACTTCCAGCAGTTTCACCACTTGATCTATGGCTTCGACTTTTGTTTTTGGGTTACGAACATTGTCATCCATATCAGCGCCTTCGCCATTAACATCATCAAATTCTTCTCCGAAATAATGAAGTAGAAATCTCCTTCTGGACATAGACGTTTCGGCGTAAGCCACAACTTCCTGCAACAAAGCAAATCCTATTTCCTGCTCGGCAACGGGTTTCCCCGACATGAATTTTTCTAATTTCTCGACATCTTTATAGGAGTAGTACGCCAAACAGTGTCCTTCACCACCGTCACGACCGGCACGACCGGTTTCTTGATAGTAACTTTCTAATGATTTTGGAATATCATGATGAATCACAAAACGCACATCCGGTTTGTCAATTCCCATCCCAAAAGCAATTGTTGCCACCACCACATCTACATCTTCCATCAAGAACATATCTTGATGTTTGGCACGTGTTTTAGCATCTAATCCCGCATGATAAGGCACGGCACTTATTCCATTAACCTGCAAAACTTCGGCAATAGCCTCTACTTTTTTGCGGCTTAAGCAATAAATAATTCCTGATTTCCCTTTATGTTGTTTGATAAAACGAATAATATCCGATTCTATATTTTTAGTTTTAGTACGTACTTCGTAATACAGATTAGGTCTGTTAAATGATGCTTTGAAAGTGGTAGCATCAGACATATCTAAGTTTTTCAGTATATCTTCCTGTACTTTTGGCGTAGCTGTTGCGGTAAGCCCAATAATAGGAACATCGCCCAATTGCTTGATGATGTGTTTCAAATTCCTATACTCCGGTCTGAAATCATGTCCCCACTCCGAAATACAATGCGCTTCATCGATAGCCACAAAAGATATGGTAACATTTTTCAAAAAGTTCACATATTCTTCCTTAGTCAAAGACTCAGGTGCTACATACAGCAACTTTGTCAATCCTGAAGTAATATCTTTTTTTACCTGGGCAATTTCGGTTTTAGTAAGAGAGGAGTTTAAAACATGCGCAACACCATTTTCAGAAGACAAACTTCTGATGGCATCAACTTGATTTTTCATTAAAGCAATAAGGGGCGAAACTACGATAGCAGTTCCCTCTTGAATCAAAGCGGGTAATTGATAACAAAGTGATTTCCCTCCTCCTGTGGGCATTATCACAAATGTATTCTCTTGGTTTAGGATACTTTTTATGACTTGCTCCTGTAGCCCCTTAAATTGGCTAAAGCCAAAATATTTCTTTAATTCTTTGTGTATGTCAATTTCGTTTGAATTCATTCTTTATTATGTGGTATTTTGTATAAATTTGCAACACCTAAAGGTACAAATTTCTTTTACACATACAAATTTTAATTATTCTGTTTTGATATCTAAAGAAAATATATTGGCTAGTGCCAAAAAAACTATTTTATCGGAAAGCCAATCTATTGCTAAACTAACTGATTTTCTTGATGAAAACTTCATTGAAGCGACACAAAATATCTATAATTCCAAAGGGAGACTTGTGGTTACAGGGATAGGAAAAAGTGCTATTATTGCCCAAAAAATGGTAGCTTCCTTTAATTCTACGGGAACACCATCGCTGTTTCTTCATGCCTCAGAGGCTATTCACGGTGATTTAGGGATGGTTCAAAATGAAGATATTGTCATTTGCATTTCAAAAAGCGGCAACAGTCCTGAAATAAAAGTTTTAGTGCCACTCTTAAAACGTTTTGGCAATACTTTGATCGCAATAACCGGAAACACAACTTCTTTTCTTGCTAAAGGTTCTGATTTTGTTTTGAACACCACAGTAGATGCTGAAGCTTGTCCTAATAATCTTGCTCCTACAAACAGCACAACCGCACAATTAGTGATGGGTGATGCAATAGCTGTTTGTCTTATGGAAATGCGCGATTTCAAAGCCGAAGATTTTGCTATTTACCATCCTGGCGGTGCATTGGGCAAGAAATTATTGTTGCGTGTGAAAGATATGTTAGAACACACCTTGAAACCTATGGTTGCTCCAGATGCATCGATAAAAAAGGTAATTTTCGAAATCTCAGAGAAGCGTCTTGGCGTAACTGCGGTTGTCGATCAAGATAAAGTTATCGGTATTATTACCGATGGTGATATTCGAAGAATGTTAAACGACCGAGATTCTTTCGCTGATTTGACCGCCAAAGATATTATGACAAAAAACCCAAAATTAATACCATCTACCGCTATGGTTGTAGATGCCTTGAACATCTTGGAAGACTTCTCCATCACACAATTAGTTGTTGTAGATAATGGGGAGTACAAAGGGGTATTACATTTACACGATATTTTAAAAGAAGGAATAGTATAATGGCAAAAAAAAACCTAAACGAAATGTCGTTTTTAGATCATCTTGAGGAATTAAGATGGTTATTAGTTCGAAGCACAATTGCAATATTAATTTTGGCTACCGTCACTTTTTTCATAAGTGATTATATTTTTGATGTGATCATTTTTGGCCCCACAGATGCTAATTTTATTACCTACCGTTTTTTTTGTGATTTGTCTCACACTTTGGGTTTTGCTGAGAGTATTTGCGTAACCGAAATGCCTTTCATCATCCAAAATACGAATATGGAGGGTCAGATTAACGTTTTGATTTGGACGTGTGTAACAGCCGGTTTTATTCTTGGTTTTCCATTCATTCTATGGGAAGTTTGGAAATTCATCAGTCCTGCTTTATATGAAGCAGAGAAAAAACATGCTAAACTTTTTATTTTTTCGTCTTCCTTGCTTTTCTTCTTGGGCGTATTGTTTGGCTACTTTGTAATTGTACCCATGTCAGTCAACTTTTTCGCCACGTTTACCATCAGTGATGTCGTAAAAAACCAGTTTAGTATTGATTCCTACATTGGATTAGTAAAGACGAGTGTTATCGCTTGTGGATTGTTTTTTGAATTGCCCATAATCATTTATTTTCTGACGAAGTTAGGATTAGTAACCCCCGTTTTTTTGAGAAAATACTGGAAATATGCCGTAATTATCATTCTGATAGTTGCCGCAATAGTTACTCCGCCTGATGTGGTGAGTCAAATAATTGTAACGATTCCGATGTTGTTAATTTATGAAGCAAGCATCTTAATTTCAAAAATAGTAGTGAAAAATCAAAAAAAGGTAAATGGCTGATATAATTGAAGAATTCAACGCGTATCGTTCTAAAATGAACGAAAAATTATTGGCAGACAATAATAAAATTGTAAAGCGAATTTTTAATCTAGATACCAATGCCTATGCAGCGGGAGCGCTGGATGTAAAAACCAAAGAATTACTGGGATTAGTAGCTTCGACGGTTTTACGTTGTGATGATTGTGTAAAATACCATTTGGAAACCAGCTTTAAAGAAGGTGTTACCAAAGAGGAAATGATGGAAGCTATGGGAATTGCAACGCTTGTTGGCGGAACTATCGTGGTACCACATTTAAGAAGAGCGTACGAATTCTGGGAAGCATTGGAAGAAACCGCTGTGAAATAATTGTTAAATGGTACTTTGGTTATATGTTTATTCGTTTATTTGTCTAAAAATCTAACCTTCTAAAAATCGAAGAATCTGAATATGAAATTAAGAGCCGAAAATCTAATCAAAACCTATAAAGGACGCAGTGTTGTAAAAGGCATTTCGGTAGAAGTAAATCAAGGCGAAATCGTAGGGCTTTTGGGACCTAACGGTGCCGGAAAAACAACTTCTTTTTATATGATTGTGGGATTGGTTAAACCAAATTCAGGTAACATATTTCTGGATGATTTGAACATTACCGATTATCCTATGTACAAAAGAGCACAGCAGGGAATTGGTTATTTAGCACAGGAAGCTTCTGTTTTTAGAAAATTAAGCATTGAAGACAACATATTAAGCGTACTGCAATTGACAAAACTTACCAAAGCTGAACAAGAAGCTAAAATGGAAAGTTTAATCGAAGAATTTAGCTTAGAACACATTCGTACCAATCGTGGCGATTTACTTTCGGGAGGGGAACGCCGTCGTACCGAAATTGCACGTTGTTTGGCCACAGATCCAAAATTCATTTTACTGGATGAACCATTTGCCGGTGTAGATCCTGTTGCCGTAGAAGACATTCAGAGAATTGTGGCGCAATTAAAAAATAAAAATATCGGTATTCTTATTACCGATCACAACGTACAGGAAACCTTGGCTATTACGGATAAAACCTATCTTATGTTTGAAGGTGGAATCCTAAAAGCGGGAATGCCGGAAGAATTAGTAGAAGATGAAATGGTACGTCGCGTCTATCTTGGACAAAATTTTGAATTGAGAAAGAAAAAATTAGAGTTTTAGTAATCAGTGGTCAGCAGTCAGTTTTTGAGTGTTCTGAAGCTTGATTATAAAAATTACTATTTCATCATTTTTTATTTAAAACTAAAATTCACAAAAATGATAGATCAAGACAACCCAAGTCAAGAGACATTAGAGAAATGGAGTAAAGACCCCAGCAACTGGATTTGGGGAATATTTTATTATAATAAAGAAGACAATCGCATTTTACCTCCTAAAAAAAATGCTTCGATGGGAAACACAATAAACTTTGCCAATCCAAAATCGGTACTTTTTATGATTGGAGCTCTATTATTTTTTGTCTTTGTAACCTTTTCTATCCTGAAAAAGCAATAATTTACTCCACAGTAATAAACTGCAACTGTTGCAAATCACCATTATAAATATTCACATCTACATTGCCTTTAATTCCAGGAACTGATGCTTTTTCGGTGAATTGCCAAAACAACCAATCCTCGGCTATTTCTTCTCTGTAGAAATTATAATTGGCAATCCAAAAAAGATAATCACTGAATTCTTCTTTCAAAAAATCATCATAATACCGCTCGCCGGTATAGATAATAGGTTTTACACCGTAATGCGATTCTACAGCATTTAACCATCTTTTCAAACCTAATTTAAGATTTTCAATCGACTGATTTTTGGGAAGTTTTTCAATATCCAAAACGGGTGGTAAATCTCCTTTTTGAAGTGTTACTGTTTTAATAAAAAGTTTGGCTTGCTCCAATGAATTTTCGTTGGGGCGATAGTAATGATAGGCACCGCGAATCATTTTATTCTCTTTGGCGCCAAGCCAATTCCTATTAAACTGATGGTCTTTCCTGTCTTTTCCAACCGTAGCGCGAATAAACACAAAATGCAGCGGATATTTATTTTCTAAAGTATCTACATAAGTCCATCGGATTTTTCCTTGGTATTCCGAAACATCCAAACCGATGCTTTTTCCCTCGTGTTTTTCTAAAACCTGATAATTACGAACATCAGAAATGCGCTTGGCTTCGGTTTCTTCTCTTAGAATTTTATCTGATTTAAAACTAAAATAATACGCTAAGCCATCTCGATAATGATACCCAACTGCAGCCATCAGTACCACTAAAAGAGTAAAAATAGAATAGCGCAAAACCTTTCCGGAGAAAACAGTCGCTTTCTTTTTAGGTTTACGGACTACCGTAGTTTTTCTTCTGACCGTTTTTCTTTTCATTCAAAAAAACTACTTTTTCAGCATTTTATTATGCACCACTGACAGCAAAACATAAAAGAGAATGACTAAAGGAATTCCTAAATACTGGAGAAAAATTAATAACAAAAGAGAACAAATCAAAAACACAATTTGAAGTACATTATCCTTGAAATTGAACTTTTTTATTTTTAATGAGAACAAAGGAATTTCAGCGTTCAAGATGTAAGCGCTTAATAACGCTATTGCCAATAAAACCCATTGATTTGTCAAAATTTCGACAATAAATAAAGAATCGGTGTATTTTAAAACCAAGGGAAGACTTAAAATAAACAGTGCATTGGCAGGCGTTGGCAAACCAATAAAAGAATCTGTTTGACGGGTATCAATATTAAAATTTGCCAATCGGTAACAAGAACCTAAGGCAATCAAAAATCCTAAATAAGGAAAAAGTTGTAAATGACCAACTGGTGCAGTTGATGAATGATCGATCATCATTTGAAACATCACTAAACCCGGCACAACACCGCTGGTAACCATGTCTGCCAAAGAATCCAACTGCAATCCAAGCGGACTCGAAACTTTGAATAAGCGGGCAAAAAATCCATCAAAAAAATCCAAGAATATACCTAAGCAAACAAAATAAAATGCCATTTCAAAATCTTGGTTAAAAGCAAAAACCAAAGCGATACAACCGCAAAAAAGATTTAGTAAAGTAATGATATTGGGGATATGCTTTTTAATAGTCATAGTTGTAAAATTTAGTGAACCACAGTTGGCAAATTTAGCATAATAAGTCAAGGAGAAGTACGTTTTTAATAGAGTTTTTTTAATAGCGGTTTCTTGTTTGCATATATTTACTCAAAGGAAGAAATAAGCTCAGTAAAAAATTATATTTTTGATAAAAATTAAACAGACTTTTCGTTTGTAAAAATAACCCCATTGAAAAAAAGCTTCCTATTAGCAGCGGTTTTGGTTAGTACTCTAAATTACAGTCAGGCTGTTAGAAAATACTCGAATGAGTTTATGAATATCGGCGTAGATGCGGCTGCATTGGGCATGTCAAATACCGTTGTAGCTGCTACCAGTGATGTGAATTCCGGGTATTGGAACCCTGCAGGACTGATTCATCTGGAGGATCATCAGGTATCAGTAATGCATGCTAATTATTTTGCCAATATTGCCCAATACGATTACTTGGCCTATGCAAGCCCTATAGATGACAGAAGTGCTTGGGGAATTTCTTTAATCCGTTTTGGTGTGGATGACATTTTAAATACCACGGAATTAATCGACAGCCAAGGCAATATTGATTACAACAGAATCAGTCTTTTTTCGACAGCTGATTATGGTTTCACTTTTTCTTATGCTCGAAAACTTCCTGTTCCCGGGTTTCAATATGGGGTAAACGCCAAAGTTATCCGACGAGTTATTGGCAAATTTGCCAATTCCTGGGGTTTTGGTTTTGATGTCGGATTGCAATTCGAAAAGAACAACTGGCAATTTGGATTAATGCTTCGGGATATAACCACAACCTATAATGTATGGAATATTGATGAGGAAGAATACAAGAAAATTGCCAATTCCATACCCGGAGAAAACCAGGAATTACCGGAGAGTACTGAGATTACAGCTCCAAAAGCACAATTGGGAATCGCTAAAAAATTCATCATCCGATACGATTACAGTATTTTGGCAGCAGCCAACATGAATATGCGTTTTACCAAAACCCATGATCTTATCTCGACTGATTTTGTCAGTATCGATCCGGCTTTGGGTCTTGAATTTGGTTATACCGATTTGGTCTTTGTACGCGCAGGGGTTGGTAATTTCCAGAATATACAACAATTAGACAATTCCGAAAAAGTGGGCTTCCAGCCTAATATCGGTTTGGGATTCAAATACAAAGGCATTCAAATTGATTATGCACTGACTGATTTGGGCGACCAAAGTGCCGCTTTGTATTCCAATATTTTTTCGGTTAAAGTAGATTTGGGAATGTTTAGAAATTAATTTAAAACAACAATACCACAACAAATGAATATATCTTCTTTAAAAAAAATAGTTCTTTTCACACTACTATTCTCATCCCTATATAGCTTTAGTCAAAGCATCGAGTTATCAAAAAACATACAAGTCAGTGTACTTACTTGCGGAACGGGTAACGAATCCTATTCTCTTTTTGGACACACTGCAATTCGGGTACGCGATACAGTCAACGCAATTGATGTGGTATACAATTATGGTGCTTTTGATTTTAATACACCGAATTTCGTCATGAAATTCATAAAAGGGGACTTACAATATTTTGCCGTAGCACACTCTTATCCTGATTTCATTAATCAATACCAATATGAAAAAAGATCCGTTTATGAGCAGGAATTGAATATTCCTTTTACATTGAAACAAAAACTATTTGACAATCTGAATACTTCTTTGGCCTCGGGCGAAAGTCATTATACGTATAAGTTTATTGATAAAAACTGTACATCGATGGTTGTTGACATCATCAATAAAACAGTAGACACCACCGCAATTGTAAAAAATGCAGATACTGACATCACCTACAGAACCATCCTTTATCCGTATTTTGACAATCACTTTTACGAAAAATTAGGGACCAGCATCATCTTTGGTAAAAAAGTGGATGGTTTGGGGACACGAATATTTTTACCTTTTGAACTGCAAAAAAGCCTGAAGAAAGTTTCTTTTCAGAACCATCCGCTGGCGCAGGAGAACAAAACAATACTGGAATTCGAAAATGAAGTTCCCTTCTCTTGGTGGAATAATCCCTACACGTATATACTCTTTCTTTGCTTTGTTATTTTTATGAAAAAGAAAAGTATCTATTTATTCTACCTCACCGTAATGGCAGTAACAGGTATATTCTTTGTGTTTGTCGGATTTTATTCGTCACATTTGGAATTAGGATACAACTATAATATTTTACTGTTTAATCCAACCTTATTAGGGTTGCTTTATTTTTATTGGACAAAAAATAAAAAAGGAATTTACAATCTGGCGTTATTTAATATCCTGTCGTTAGGAATCTATTTCTTTTTTATAATCAACAAAGCTCATTTGATATTGATACTGCCATTGGTAATTACAAGCGGAATTATTTTGGTCAGATTGGCAATTCAAAATAAAAAACGCATTCCAATTATCATTTAAAATATAATGTTTTGAAATAATAATAATAATAATAATAATAATAGGGATAACAGGAAATAATACTATTGCCCTCTATAAAACAAAACGGTGGTAATTGTTTTAAAAGCAATGCTCAAATCCAGAAAAACACTTCTGTGTTTGATATAATACAAGTCGTATTGCAGTTTTATCAAACTTTCATCAATTGTCGCTCCATAAGCATAATTTACTTGTGCCCATCCCGTAAGACCCGGTTTTATAATATGTCTTGTTTCGTAAAAAGGCATTATTTCAGCAATTTCCTTTACGAAAAAAGGACGTTCCGGACGAGGACCAATAACGGCCATATCGCCTTTTAAGATATTTATAAATTGGGGAAACTCATCAATTCTGGTTTTTCTTAAAAATTTACCGAACACTGTTACTCGCGAATCATTTGTAGCGGTAAAAACAGCTCCGTTAGACTCAGCATTGCTGACCATAGTCCTGAATTTTAAAATTTCAAAGACCACACCATCTTTACCAACACGTTCTTGGGTATAAAATAACTTTCCTCGGTTTCCTATTGTATTTCCTATTAGCAGCACTGGGATTAATACCAGACCAATGAATAATCCAAGTATCGAGATACCAATTTCAAAAATTCTGACACTTAATAAATACAATTTATTGTGATTGATTCTGCTAAAAGGAAAAAATCGGTAAAAATCTCTGGACATATAATGTACCGGAATACGATGCGTTTTACTTTCATACACTTGGGTATACTCTCTAATTATACTCCCCGACTCCAGTAAACGAAGTAGCTGCTGATACAACTCGGCAGTAATTCCATCTGTTTTTTGAGAAGCGATCACAATTTCGGATATAGAGTTTTCTTTCACGAATAAAAACAACTCCTCTCTTTTTATATTTTTAACATAAGGATATTCGGCTATTGCATCTTCGGCAGCATCGGCATTGACAAACGCAATTATTTTATAATGGGGATCAATATGCTCTAATCCGGAAATCAACTCTTCTACTTGTTCTTTATCACATATTAAAACTGCATTTTGAAGAAACCGATTAGAGGCTAAAAACGTAACGTAAAACATCCGCCATAAAAACAAAGCCAAAAATACAACTAGATAAAACAATAGAATCTGAATTCTTTTGGAGGGCAATACCGGAGAATAAAACGGTGTTAATAAATACACTAAAACAGTCGTTGAAACGGTAAGAATGGTACTCTTTAGTACCTGAAATTGATTGCTGGCAACCTGAAGATTATACATTTCGAAAATAGTTCCGAAAAGATTGATATAAACTCCCAGGATAATCATCCAATATAAATTATTGGTTGACATAGTAAAATAGTCAAAATCAAATATTTTCCCAACAAAAAACAAAGAGCCTAAAACAAAAAATACATCAAAAATACGAAGAATCATCTTTCGTTCTGATATTTCAAAATGAATTTTATCTACTGAAAACATGAGTAGTATTTACGTTTAGGAGTGCAATTTAGTGCTTTTGAGTCGAAGTAAATTTAAGATATGTTAATTTTTTTAACAAAATTTTCTTTTTAACGTATTAATCTGTGACCAACTCAGATCTAATTAATATAATGAAACAAAAAAAGCAATATAATAATGACATTCAACTGTCAGGCTGAGCGTATTCCGATAACTATCGGAAGAAGCCCATATAGTAAAAACGTCATTGGTAAATAGATTAGAAACATACTTCATTAATAAAAATAAAGAATAACAAATTAATCCTCTTTCTTTCTTTTAAGAAAACCCAACTGCACATTCAGCAAAGACAGAGAGTACACAAAGGCTGGCGCCGCGGTACGCATGGCAGCATGATTGATAGTAAAAAACCAAAAAGCAACAAAACACAATAAAAACATGTTGAACTTGTTTTCTATATACAATACCAGCGGTGTAAAAAACAAAATCAGCAAGGCCATAACACCCAATGAACCATGTTCCGCCAGCATTCGGGTGATTTCATCGTGTGATACTATAAAAATACCGGTTTCAGCTTCCCGAACTTCCTGACCTTTTCCTACCCCCACCCCAAAAATAGGGTTCTTCAAGAAAGTGTTTATTTCATTTATTGCGACTTCTTCCCTACCTGTAAATCGACTTTCTTTTAACCTTCCTTTCGCATCTTGGTTAGCATAGCGTTTGTCAATAAGCCCCCCTGTTTGAAACGAAGTGTACCCCCAAGTAGCCATCATAGCCAAAACAACCATCACTATAATATAATTGAGTTTTACTTTTCCCCTATAATTGGATTTCAAATACAAGAAAAACAGCAACAAAACAATCATTAAAAAACCAGTGACCATACCGCCTCTTGAAAACGTAAGCATTCCACGATAGCTAATATTTAGAGCAACAATTAAATTGACTACTAACATAAATTTAGTTGAAGACTCTAATATAATTCTGGAAAAAAAAATAAACATCCCGAGACCTAAAGCAGTTGACACCTGATTGGGACCATAGCCACCCGAAGTTACAACATTAGAATCGGTACCTGTAATCACATCACGAATGTTTGGGGTATATAAAGACAAATAGACCATACAGCTAATAATGGGCAAACCCATACTCAATAAGATGCTATTCATTTGTTCTAATGAAATCCTACGTCTATAAGTATATAGGGAAGCTATCCCTAGACATACGGGGCCCGAAATATTAAAGGCTATCGTTTTTCGAATATTGGTATCAAAATCCAATACAAAAGTAGAGATTACCAAACTTGGAACTAACAATAACAAAAAAATCCAATACGGTGCGGCCCCTTTAGAAAAACCGCTGTAATACATCCCAATTAAAATAAAGACCATTACACCATACTTAGAAATTTCATACAATGGGTTGCCACCGGTCATCCTCAAGAAAACCTCACTCCCCACCACATAAGCGGCAGCCATAAGAGCTTCATTGTTCCTGTTTTGCTTTTTTATAATGTAATACACGCCAAAAATAAAAACAGAATACCCGTATATTTTAGAAGTAAAGGGAATAACATACACCAATACCCCAATAAAAATATGGAATAGTATTAAATAGAGATAGGACAGTTCCTCTTTTTTCATTTTCGTTTATTATTTTGTAACCAACCTAAATATTGTTTTATTACGACTTCTTCAGAATTATTCTTCACTATAGTTTTATATAGTGCATTTCCAAAATTAATCCTTAGAAAATCATTTCCCATTAATATAACCAAGGCGTTGTAAAACAACTCCTCATTCTGTGCAACGACGATAAAACCATTTTCACTATCCTGAACCAAAGAAGAAATTTCTCCCACATTCGTCACCACAACAGGCTTTTTATGCCATCCATACTCCAACAAGGCAACAGGTAAGCCTTCTGACTTCGATGTCAATATTGCAATTGTCGATTGGTTAAGAATGTTAGGTACATCTTGTTTTGTTCCGTAAAAAAAAACGGTGTTTCCTAAATTAAATTCAACAATTAGATTTTTAATCTTTTTCGAATAGTCATCTTCAAAATCCTTACCTACCAAATGAATGGTCCAATCCGGATGGCTCTGTTTAATCTTTTTTGCAACTTCCAACAATAAAAAATGATCTTTTTGCGCTCTCAAATTGGCCAAACAGACAATCCGCTTTCCATTAATCCCATTCAAAACGGTAGCTGTTATACTGGTCTTTTCTTCAGATGGAAAATTAGGCAAATAAACCGTGTTTTTGAAATTTAAGTTTTGCTCAGCCCAACTTTTTAGCTTTTGGTTTACTGCAATTATTCCATCAAAAAAAGGGAGGGTAATTTTCAAGGTAAGCAAAGATCTTTGGGATAAAAATTCACTATCTCCATAATGATCGTGCCAGATTAATTGCAAAGACGGACAACTCATTTTCAATAAAAAAGCCATAAAAAAAGAAGTACTGTGTGCGTGAACAACAGTTACCTTGTGTTGTTTGACATAGTTTCGCAATCGAATTACTGCTTTAAAATCCAATGCCCTCTTCTTATTTAAAAATAAATAAGAAACTTGATTGTCCAACTGCCCCTTCAAACTGCCCTCTTTTCGAGTCACCACCAATCCGGAAAAGGCTATTTTCATTGCCAAAGCATTAGCATAACTTACCGCCATGCGTTCGGCACCACCGGCCTCGAGGGAATCTATAATTTGAATGATACGCATTCTATTTCTATGTTTTTTTATCTTCTTTTTAATTTATTATTCTTGAAAACTTGTCATTCCTGTAAACTTGTCATTCCGATGAAAGAGGAATCCCATCATAGTTTATCATTAATACAAATCTTGCATCATCTGTCCGTTACTACAAAAGTGTCATTGTGTAACAATTCACTATCACTCCTTAATCACATAATAATAATAATAATAATAATAACACATTCAATCATTTAGAAACCAGCAACTCCTTAATCGCTTCCTCAAAAACATCCAACGTATAATTCCTGGACCAGTCCGAAGCTTTCACTCTTTTTTCATAAAATCCAGATTCACTTCTTAAAAGAGTTTCTATCTGTGCCACATCTTTTTCTAAATGCATTTCCAACAAAACCCCTCTATTTCCATAATCTAACATGAAAGGCACACAAGATACTGCAGTGGCAATGGGAACACAACCCCAAAACATCCCCTCGGCAATCGCTTTCGGCCAACCTTCACTATCCGAAGGCAATAGCACAAAATGACTGCTTTGATAGGCTGTTTTTAAAATTTCTTTTGTTTGATTTCCTTCCAATGAAATGATTTTTTCTAGATTATTTTTTGCAATATAGTTTTCTAATTTGTTTCTTTCTATTCCATCTCCAAATAAACGTAACATTACATCGAGTCCTTTTTTTGACAATGATTCTACTAACTGTATAGCATACAAAGGATTTTTCCCTTTGACCAAAGTCCCCACAAAAACAAAATTAATTTTTCCCTCTAAATCCTTTTGGGCTAATGGCAATTTATCTGCTTCGGTATAGGTGGCGGTAAAAAAGGGTTTGATGTTTTTAGTCCTGCCTTCCCATTCCCCATACACCAAAACTTGCATATTCCGAGTCACCAATGTATTGCTTAGTATTCTTTTTTGTAAACGATAGCTCCAAGGTTGCTTCGATTTTGGATCCCAATTGCCGGCATATTTGGCTGTTTTAGGTTTGTTTGGAAAAAGCATTTGAATCAAACATCCCAACAATCCTATATTTCCAGGGCAACGCAAATGAATGTGATCTGCTTGTTGCATCGCTCTGTAAATTTTCCAACTGATTTTAGGCAGTTTTACAACCGTTCTCAAAACTGCTTTCAGATCCAATAAATCGATAGGCTCAACACCTACAAATTTAATCTTTGTATGCCTATAATCAATATCAATGGGAGTTTTTGAAGAATGCGCTATTGGGGCAACCAAAATCAGTTCATCTGCATACTTAGACCAAATATTCATTTCGACCACATAAGGTGCATAAGCAAAATAATTCTTTTGCTCAACGCTATGGGGGACATGGGTGATTATTAAAAAAGTCATGTTATGGTTAAAATGAAAAAGATTTTGTTTAAAAAATTTACGGAAAGTTAGTTATTAATCTGAATCGAAGCATACTATTTTCGACTAATACCATTTATATTTATCAAGCAGTCCGGTTTTCAGTTCAATCGCAATGTCATTAAGGTTAAGCTATTTTAATCGTCACTTCGAGGCTTAATTTTTTTACAAAAAAAGCAATATAAAATGACATTCATTGTGTCACCCTGAGCGCAGTCGAAGGGCTACGTAATAAAAAACGTCAATGGTAGTGATTTTGAACATTAATGCGACAGCTTTAATGTTCAAAATTGTATCGAGAAGCCTTCAAAATGTAAAGATTCTCCCTCGATAGCTATCGGGGTTCGTAAAAATTTTCTATCGCAAATTATTACTCTCCTGAAGCGTCGGGACGAACTGACGAAACCTTAACCTTAATGACATTGCGCTCGATGCGACATAAAGATGTCGGACGTATTTGCATTTACAAACGGTATAACAGCTATAGAAAGCAATTCTACCTTGCTTCGATTCGCATTATCATCTAACCTTTAATAAAATAACAATGCTCCCGGCGGTTAATTCCTCATCAGAATAGTTTTCATACAATTCATTAATCTTTAATTTATTGAATTTTTCATGCTGCTCACTTCCCTCTTTACAGCTATCAAATTCAAGAGAAACAATTTCAAAACTTTTCTCAAAAAGCTGCAGGTATTGTGGCAATCGAAATCTGTTATGATAATCGAATTTCGTTTGAATCCTATCCCATTCCTCATTGCTGTATTTAAGGAAATCATACAACGAAAGACTACTATCCGAGTAAGCTCTATGATCACTTGGTGAAATTAGGTGTACTATATAACTCCCACTCTTTAATTTTTCCCTGAATGTTTCATGAATTTTAATAATACTTTCTGGAGGTACATGTTCCAATACAAATCGTGACACCACCAGATCTGCATTTATGAAATCTCCATTACAAATGTCTGTATACGGAAAATATCGTATGTCCTTTGGCAAATGAAAAACACCCTCAAAGTTACTTGTTGGTACTCCATACTTTTTTGAAAACAGCACATTCAATTTTACAATTTCAGACAACTTATAATGCTTGTTAATATCATAAGTATCAACCCTATTGGTATTGAAATCATACTTTAACAAATAAGGAAGTATGGGCAACCAACCCGATCCTAACTCTATTATATGCTTGTTTTTTAATTCGAATCCATTTTTATCAAGTATTCTTGAAATAGTTTCCAACGATTTTCTGGTGGATTCGATTTTATAGTCAATCGTATCCTTGGCAAATAGCTCCTGTAATTTGTGATACAAGTAAAACCCAAATTGTTTAGGCAAAACATCTAGGCATTTAAATAGAACTGTTTTGGATTTATGGTTCATTTACAAAGTTTTGTTGTAATTCTTTCTTTTATTTCTTTCTCATTAGCATGGTCAAATGCATGCAACGGAACAAAACTCGATTAGAAGTTCTGGATTTTTCCCAATCATGATGATGCCATTGTTGCCCTATTTGCTTTTTCTTTTCTTCAGAAATGGGCAAAACAGCTACAAATAGATTCCATTTGGATTTTCCTAAAAGTCCGCGTCTGTCAAGGATTGCAAAGGCTTTTTGATATTGGTAAAATATTTTTTTTGTAAATGGCCATTCCCAAGCCGCATCCGATTGAAAAGGACGGTAAAGGGTTCTTATAATTTTTATGGGCCAACTCGTTTGCAGCGGATCATAACTTATTATTTCACCCTTTGGAGCTAATTTTTCATTCAATTTGTCAATTAGAATGTTGGTGTTTTCAAAATGATGCAATACCCCATAGGCATAAATTAAGTCAAAGCCTTTCTGTGTAAAATCATCGGAAAGGAAATCAACGGCTTCGGCTTTGGCATTGGGAAAAGGTTTCAACCTTTCGTTCAGTTTCGCAATAGCCACATCGCTCAAATCAATACCCAGATAGTCTTTGGCATTTTCGGCAAGATACAATGACCAGTAATTTCCTGAATAGCACCCCAAGTCAAGTACTTTTTTATTGGACAAATCACCAAACCATTCTTTGTGCAAGAGATAGGCTTGGTCTTGAATACCAATGGTTTTCCTAATCGTATTGAGAAGTCCATTTCTGAATTTTGCCCAAATTTTAGTAAAAAAATTCTGCTTGCTATTGTTGTTGTAAAATTCCTTTTGCTTTTTATTGGTTTCTAAAATAGCTTCTGTTGTTTTCATTGGGTTATTTTTGGTTTATCAATCATCAAGCTCCACCAACCTATCATTCGCCCCATGGCTTCTGTAAAGGCTGCTACCCTTTTACTTGTTGTAAAAGTATTGCTAAATCTTATTATTGTCAAAAGTATCGTGATAGAATGCCATTTTAATATTGCATTAAAGGAAGGCTTAGGGTTCTTCACCCTCCAAACATACCAACCGTTTCGCACCACCATTTTTCCGTATTGATATTGATTGGGTCTTCCTGATGGATTGTGATAATGATTTAGCTGTGCAGCAGTATTCACGTATAGCTTCCCCTTTTTTGCTAGTCGCAACGTAAAATCGGCATCTTCATACAAGCCATAGCCTTCAAAATGAGTGGAAAATTGCATGGTTTCAAACACTTTTTTTCTAAAAGACGAAACACCACCCATCAACATTTCAACCTCATATATTTTACCGCTAGGTGGTAAAAACCCCACACTTCTCCCATGCGAAAATAAAGACGAATACCCTGGTGGACAATCGCTGTCCAAGCCTAACTTTTTTCTCAAAACAAATCGACTGCCGTCTTTTCGCTTCCAACCGTCAAAATAATATTCATCAATTTTTGGTTGGTAATTGTCTTCTACAAATTCACATTCAGACTCATTAATGATATACCCCCCTACACCCAAAGCTTCGGGATGAACTTCATAGGCTTTCATTATTTGCTCAAAGTAATCTTTCTCTAAAACGACATCATCGTCCAGAAAACAAACTATCTCCGTTTCACCTCCCACTCGTTCAATACCGTAATTTCGCTGTTTGGTTAAACCTTTATGCTCTGGTGGAACTGAAAAATAATGTAGATTCTTAAACTGATTTTCATTGATGACAAATTCAGTTTCCTCATTTGTTGAACCATCTATAATCAGAATCTCATCAGGATACGACGTTTGTTCCTGAACCGATTGCAACAATTGAAGCAAAGGTTCCGGACGCATATAAGTACAGACAATTAGAGAAAATTTCATTTGTTTTTAAAAATTTTATACAGTTCTATAAAATATCCCTCACTTGACAGTACATTCATGGCTAAGTTTCGATTGTTCACCTGCATCTTCTTGAAATCGTCATTTGAGATCTTATTGTGAAACGCCACTAATTGACTTGTCATGCTTTCTTCTTTCACAAAAACACAATGCTTTTCCCAATTAATTTTTTCTGGAAAGGGCAATCGCATATCAGTATCTACAACTACCGGAATCCTTCCCATTAAAATGGTCTCATAAAATCGTATCGAAAAATTACCCAAGCCTCTTAAACAAAACACATACGGGTTTTGTTCCATATTCTCATAGAATTCCAAGGTTGATTTTTTTACTTCACCTTCTGTTAAGGCTTCTGTTGTATGTTTCTCCCTATAAATGAAATTGGATTCTATTCTTTTGTCGTTTCCGATTTTTTTAAGCAATTGGTACCTTTTATACCCCGATGGGTAAAACGATTGGTAATCAAAATAGAAATTCTTTGTCAACCTTTCCAGTTGCAAATACAAAAAAACGGTCATTTCCCTTGCCAAACTAGTTATTGAGCCATTTGCATTTCCAACAAATCCAATCGCTGGCAATGCTTCTTTTTCTAATGCTTTAAATTCTTTTTTGAGAAACCTTTCATAGGGATCTGAAATAAATGACGGCAAAATAATTGTTCTCCCCCCCATTTTGGTGTCAAATCCCCCAAATCTAAAAACATATACCGATTCGTCAATCGTTTTTCCAATGTCACCACCACTATAAGCCCAGATAATTTTATTTTTTTGCTTTGCGGTAAAAATAAATTGATTCAAATATCCCTTTCGATTTTCCTTTATCAGATGAATGATATTGACAGGAACAATAACAATATCGCATTCATCCATGTCATCAACAAGAACAAATAGTTTTGAAAGATTCGCATTCTTTAAAAAATATAATTCGAATAATAATGGAAATATCTTTTTCCTATATTTTCCATTCAGGTAATTTTTATCTGTATATATTTTTATCATGAAATTAATTCTTTTTTTACATATAGAGTATTGAATGAGTCTTTGTTATAGTCCAATTGCTTTACTATTTTCTTGTCTTCAACATTATATTTTGCAGGCAGAAATCCGCATTGCATAATTGAATTGTGTATTTCGTCATTGTTTGTGTTGAAATTTTCTGAAGAATTGTTTAATTCGATAATTAAGTAGAACAAACTTGGTGATGATATTATTTTTGTGGCTCCTTGTAAAACAAATTTCTCGTATCCTTCTACATCTATCTTTATCAGCTTAGGACTTAAATTGATTAATAAATCATCTAAAGTAGTGACCTCAACCTCGATTGTATTTGCTGTTTTAGTTAGTGACACCTTATTCATTACATCGCTAGTAGTGGTAAAGAAAAGTTTCCCTTTTTTATCTGCTATGCCAATGTTCATCAAATTAATTAAATTTTCGAAATTATTTAAAACTACATTATCATTCAATCTTCTAAAAGTATCAGGGATAGGTTCTATCGCAATTACTTTTGCCTTCTTACTTGCAGCCAATAATGAAAAATGCCCAACATTGGCACCTACATCTACAAATAAATCATCTTCCTGCAAATGATCTAATAAAAACATCGAATCCTCATAATCAAAAAGTTTAAAATAAATGTTAGGCACTATTCCTGCTTCTCCTTTTTTGGCATAAAATTTCAACTCATTCACCCAATTATAAACTCTTTTTTTGTTATCAAAATAAGTAATAATATTGAATTTAAAATAACGAAATAACGCTAAAAAAGGTTCGTTTTTAGTTAGCGGATAATCCTTAAATTTTTTATATCGATCGATTATTTTGTAAAATATCTTATTAATTTTCATTTTGTAGTCTATTAGCCCAATCATTTGAAGCTTCCCACTGGCTTTTAAATTTTTTGTAAAAGCCAATTTTTTTGTACCATTTTTGTTTTACCAATAATTTTATAAACAATATCACTTTATATCCATTTAGCTGTTCTCTTGTGTGATGCAATTTCCTGCAAAGAAAAATAGTAGGTGACGGTATAGGTTTGATATTTGAATTTTCCCAAGGAAATTTATGTTTGTATCTAAAACCTCCAATAGGAGCTTTAAGATGTTCAATAGCTATATTGGGGAAATAAACCACATCAAAACCATTCTTTCTTAACTGAAGCCCAAAGTCAGCATCTTCACCGTAGCCAAACTCAAACGCCATATTAAAACCAACTCTTGCTAAAACTCTTGCATTTATAAATGAATTACCCGAGCCAAAAATTGTGGTTTGAGAAATGGCATGAAATTTCTTCTTTTCATTTGCAATCAAATAGCTTGTTATTAACGTATTCAATTTATATTGCTTTAAACAAAAAATTGCTTTTTCCAGCAATTTTTCATCAAATCTATTGTCATCATCATTTAAAAAAACCCATCCACTTTCGACTTTACTTAAAGCAATATTCCTAGCATTACAGGCGCCTGCTTGATGTGTAAAAGTGTGTTTTATTACAAACGGCCATTTTTCGGCGGTAATAAAATCTAAATCGGAAATACTCTCTTCCAATGGATTTTGTTCCACAACTATTACGTTTTTTGGCAAATGAGTTTGGTTTCGTAAATCACAAAGTACGTCATATAAGTATTTTTTTCTTCCAATAGTAGGAATTATCACGTCTATGGTTTCACCGTTTAAATCATATGCTTCGACATTAGTGTCTTCAAATTGAATCGGTTGGAAAAAATCTCTGTTTTTATAAAAAAAAGATTGGATAAGAGGTCGTATTAAAACGCTCTTTTCAAACAGAAACACATCTAAAAACAAGAGATATTTCCAAACAAACTTATAATGCTGCTTCACAAACTGAAACAAAACGTAATTAGATGCTTCAACAGCTTTATAATTTACTTCACCATGTAGCAATTGTGGTTCAGAATAGCAAAACAATCCTAATGGTTGATACAGCTTGGCAATACTATTGAGCGTGAAATCAAAATTTTGAATCTTAAAAAAATTAAAATCAAATTGTAGTATAATGTCGGTATAAATAGCGCCTACACAACTACTCATTTGCCAAGTTGGGTAAGTGACCTTTTTATTTACATTTATAAATGGTGATTCTTCTATGTACCCAATTCTGGGAGAAAAATAATTGGAACTGGGATTATAGCTTATCAATTTTCTTTTCAAATTCAATAATTCCGATATTTTTTCAACGTTTACCGAATCTTTAACTTGCTCATCATACCAAACCACAATTGTGTTTGGATATTTTTCAGCAATAGCACGAATAACAAATCCAATGTTTTGTCCCAAAAACTCCATGTTTTCAATTGAATTGATGGTAACGTGCGTTACTTTATAGTAGCTATGTGCTATAACTAACATTGATTTGAAATAATAGTTTCGTAGTAGTCCATGTTCTCCTTAACAATTGCATTGATGTCAAATTTATTTTGAACCTGTTTTTTGGCGGCTATTCCCATTTTAGATGCCAATTCTTTGTTCGAAAGTATTTGAATCATTTTTTTGGCATATTCCTCATGATTTTTAGGATTTACCAAACAACCACTTACCCCATCTACCATAAGTTCCTGTGCCCAGCCCATATTACTGTTGACCACCGGTTTTTGCATCGCCATAGATTCAATGGTTACCATTCCTAATGTTTCGGCAAAAGTGGGAAAGACACAAAGATGCGCTTTTTGAATGTAATTTTTCACTTCGCTATACGGGATTTTGCCTAAATAAGCCACAAAAGGCATGTCGTTTGGTGTTATTTTTTCTTGAATCAATTCCCAAGTCGAGTTTTTTCCCGTTGCAATATCAGTAGAATCTGAGCCTATAAGCACCAATCTGGCCTCGGGACATTTTGCTCTCACTTTATGAAAAATAGCAGGAAGTTCCAAAACTCCTTTTTTGCGAATAATAGTTCCAATATATACTATTAATCCTTTTTCAAATTGATTTGGGAAATCATTTTCAAATTGATCCAATTCCAATCCGTAATGGATTGTTTTTATTTTTTCTGGTTGAATCCCAAACAATGCTGCAGATAGTTTCCCCGCAAAAGCAGTTGGTGCAATGTAGCCTTGTGCTTTTTGAACCGCCAGTTTTTCGAACCAAAAATTTTTCAATTTCTGTTTCCTTTTTTCGAGATGACAGAAATAGGTATCGCTGCCATGAAACCGAATCACTAATGGAACTCTGAAGTTCATAAAGGCGGTAATCCCAGTCCAATCGGGAGCTTCCAGGACATCAATTTTTTCTTCCTTTATAATCCTGTTGCAATACTTTTGAATATGCTTTCTGTAGAAATACCATTTACCAAAACGGTATTTTTTATCGTCAATTAAATGAAAAGTGATACCGTTTTCTGTAAAAATTTCTGATTTTTCCTGACCATACACAATTACGGTCACCGAAACACCCTGCCTGACTAAAGCCGAAACAAGATTTCCTATACTGGTTCCTAAACCAGCGGCATGCTTTACTTTAGCATGTGGATATTCGGGAGTTAAAAAAGCTATATGCATTCTCTACTTATTAAAAAAATCATTTAAAATAATTGCTGTAAATTTTCTTGCCCCTTCATCATTCATGTGCCCACAGGACGAAAAATACTGATCCCCTTCTACTATGGATTCATAATTATGAATTTCGGGATAAATTTGTTTTACTTTTTCAAAATAATCCAATCCTTTTGTATTGGTGCACATGGGTGTCATCACTGCAATAAAATGGATATTATTGGCTGCACAAATTTGCTTAATTTCTTCATAATACTTGTTTTGAAGTGGCTTCAAAGCGCGTATATCATTTTTCATGTTTCCTTTTTTCTTCTTTAAAGGATAATAGCCTAAATGCGCTAAATAAGCAGTGGGCTCTTTTGTTACTGTTTTATACAGTTCCCTGAACCCTATTTTGGAGTCAAATACCACATACCGATAAAAAGGAATATAATACAATGGTTTGAAGTCATCTTCTCCTGAAAAATGATCTTTTATTATTTTCGAATCATAAATATAAGGCATAAATCTGGCAGAAACACCATCGTCCCTATGCTCATTAGACAAATTTAAATCAGCTTCGAGTATTACATTTTTTATGTTGTATTTACGCGCTACCATTAATTTCAACAGGAGAGCGGCTTCAAATAAATGGCCTCCGCTCATGCCGTAATTAAAGGTTTTCAATCCCTTCTCTTCAAATAGCGGCGCAACAAAATGATTATTCGCTCTGGAAGAACCTAAAATCACTACATCGTAATTTCGGGCTTCTGAGTTGTAAACATACTCTATTTTTCCTCTATTCGAAGACTGCAAATAAACAGTCGTATAAAGAAAATCCAACACGACTAGCAGTAAAAACAGCAGCAAGAGGGTTTTGACTGTAAAAATTAAAAACTGCTTCATGGTTATATTATTCTCTTTTATATTTATGAATTCATTCTAATTATTATTTATACTTCACCCTAATTTTCGGCTCCCTTTAGGGCTGGGGGTAAAACGAAAATTGCTCCTTAAAACTGAAAATATATAAATTCTTTATAATCTGAATAGGTTCCCAGCGCTATAATTGCGGCAATACACAATACTATTTTTAAGGTACTGTTTCTTCCTGAAATCGGTTCCACTTGAGTTCGGCTATTCCATTCGACCAAGATAAAAACCACAATCAGAATTATGATTTCATAACTGTACCGTTCATTTTCCAAATACTGCGGTAAAAAACTTTGATTGGTAAAAATACGCCCAATATAATCAAAAGCTTCACCTATCGATTTTGCCCTGAAAAACACCCAGGCCAAACAAGTTAATGCAAAAGTACTAATCATGTTTAAAATTATCCTCAAAGAGCTCCAATTCCAATACAAAGAAACCGTTTCCATATTAGACCTGTTTTTTTTGAGAAGCAACAACGGTAAAAAATACAGCGCATTGATAAAACCCCAGGCAATAAATGTCCAATTGGCGCCATGCCAAAAACCACTGACCAAAAAAATGACAAAGGTATTGCGAATTTTCATCGCCATTCCACCACTGCTTCCTCCCAAAGGGATGTACAGATAATCCCGAAACCAGGACGACAGCGAAATGTGCCAACGACGCCAAAACTCAGCAATATCACGAGAGAAATAGGGATAATTAAAATTACGTAACAAATCGATACCAAATAATTTAGACATTCCCAATGCCATATCCGAATAACCGGAGAAATCACCATAAATCTGAAAGGCAAAATAAATAGCACCCAACAACAACGACAGGGAATTCATGGATTCATAATTATCAAAAATAGCATTGGCATAGGTCGCACAGGTATCGGCTATCACCACTTTTTTGACCAGTCCCCAAACAAATTGATATATTCCTTCCTTAGCTTTTTCGAAATCAAAACTGCGTTTCACTTTTACTTGTGGCAACAAGTGGGTGGCTCTTTCAATAGGACCCGCGACCAGCAATGGAAAATAACTGACAAACAAGGAATAATCCACGAAGTTATATTCAGCCTTGATTCTTTTTAAGTAAATATCAATAACATACGATAAACCATGAAAGGTATAGAAGGATATCCCTACTGGCAAAACCACATTTAGCAATAAAGGACTGGTTTGCAATCCAAACCCATTCAATAACTGGGAGAAAGAATCTGCAAAAAAATTATAATATTTAAAAACCCCCAGAAAACCAAGATTTATACTGATGCTCAACCAAAACCAAAATTTTTGCCCCATTTCAGTCTTAGCCTTTTCAATTCGAATACCGGTATAATAATCCAAAAAAGTGGAGAAAACCAATAAAAATAAAAAACGCCAATCCCAGCAGGAATAGAAATAATAACTGGCTAGAATCAAGATTAGGTTCTGACTACTTTTGGTTTTATTAAAAACAAACCAATACAACAGAAATACTGCGGGTAGAAAAAGGGCGAAGGATAAGGAGTTAAAAAACATACTACTTTTTTATACAATTTTCAATTGCAGACCAAATAGTCTCTGAAGCTTGTGTTGGAGTTGTACCAGCCACAATTTCATACCATTTTTTACCGTCTGGAACATTCGATAATTTTCCTTCTAGGATTTGGTTTACCAAATGTTCTAAATCTTTTTTATCCGTACAAAATACAGCAGCCTCTTGACTTGGCATACTTCTAAAATGAACGTATTTATAATTTTGTCCTATATCCCGAATGCCTTTTTTTAATTGGGGTTGCTCGTAATTGAAATAAATACAGGATTTATCGTGTGCCAGAAAATCAAAAACAGTAGAAGAACACACATTGGTCACCAATTCAGAATGGGCACAAACATTGTGCAACATGGCCAAATCATCTTTGGTAGGCAAAATTTCATTCCACTGCTTCCCCAGGGGTTTCCAGATAGGATCTAAAACAGCAATAATATCGGCATTCGCTTCAAGAACCGCATCATATCTGGTTGTAGTATCAACGGGGCATTTTCTGTAAATGATTCCCAGATTTTTGCCTTTTGCATTTAAACTTCGTACCGCACGAGCCAAATCTTCTAAATAATAGTGATCTAAAGGCGAAGTGGTCTCATCATCGCCAGAATAGCAAATATATTTCTTAGTAGTATCTAAACCATATTGCGCAAAAAAATCTTCTCGCTTTTCTAATAAGCTTTTATCATAATGCGGTTCAAACTGAGGAGTTCCCGTTACGATAACTTGAGATTCATTGACAAATGGGTAGTATTTTAAAACTTCGAATTTCATTAAATCACTCCAAACCAAATAAAAGTCGGTTTCTACCACTTGCATAGCCTTAGGCACATTGTCCCAGGAATATACAAAAGCCACGGTAGGAATTCCTAGATCTTTGGCTGCCAATAAAGCGCTTATGGATTGCGTAGCACGTTGTGTGGTACAAAAAACCAAATCCGGTTGATGCTCTTGTAACTGTGCCTTACAATACTGGTATTTTTCAGTTGAACGTTCTAAACTATTAATTCGTTTTCGGATGCGGACAATCCCTTTTTCAGAAGAATTAAACCCTATTAAGAACTTCGTATAGAGCGTTATTACCGTATTTTTTATTCCGTTGTAGCTAAAAGGGAATTTATAGGTCGGATACACATTATCATTGAACTTCTTTTGAGAAACATTAAGTTCGATGTGTTTTCTAATTCGGGAATAGATTGGGGTAAAGCGATGGATACTATGCTTTTCTATTTTAACCTCATCATAACCCAGTGCTGCTTTTAGAGAAAAAACAGTATTATTCCAATATACAATTTGGTGCCCTTTTTGCTCCCCTAACGCTTTGAATTCTGTAAAGGCAAAATTGCGCAAACCCACTCCATCGGGAAAA
Organism: Flavobacterium glycogeni; assembly: GCF_048286775.1. Taxonomy (NCBI): domain Bacteria; kingdom Pseudomonadati; phylum Bacteroidota; class Flavobacteriia; order Flavobacteriales; family Flavobacteriaceae; genus Flavobacterium; species Flavobacterium glycogeni. The sequence continues at coordinate 34,146 of NZ_JBLVPV010000011.1, read as the reverse complement.
AAAACAAATATTTTTTTACTCATAAATTTATTATCCGTCTATTGTAGTAATTATGATTTCAAATATTTAAAACCTAAAATCATTTCCCGTCAATTTGCATTATGTTATTCCTGCTTCATCGTAGGGCAAATTTGAGAAAAAAAAAGGAGTTTTAAGTATTAGACACTTCGATTTGTTAAAATAAACCCCAACTGTTCCCGATGATTCACTCCATGTGATTCCTCCTTCGTCGGATGACAAAACACTATGACTTATCCTTTCCTATTCTTCAACTTATCCCTTTGTACTTGCTCAATAGGCAAAATATCCATTGATTTAAAGGACAAAGCACTATGAACAGCGTTTAAGTCCCTTGCTAATTTTCGCAAACCCATAGGCTCTAATGAGGCAGCATGATCTGTCCCTTTCCAAGTCCTGTCTATGGTATAATGTCTTTCGATGATATTGGCTCCCAAAGTGTAAGCTGCAACATCTACAGCTATGCCTAAATGATGCCCGGAAAACCCAATATGTTTTACGGTGTCACCATATTTTTGCTTGAGCAAATTAATATCTAATAAACAGACATCTTCAAAGGGAACCGGATAACCTGAGGTACAATTGTACAATACTAAATCTTTATTTCTGCCTTTGGACACAAAAAAAGCTACTAAATCAGTTGTTTCGTCTTTAGTGGTCATCCCGGTCGAAATATGAATTTCTCCTTTATAATTAGCGCACAACCAACCCAACATTTCATAGTTGTTGTTACAAGCAGAAGGAATCTTAATAAATTCTGGATTAAGCGAAGCTATTTCCTTGGCCGAGGTGGTATCCCAAACCGATGTAGCATAAACGATATCTATTTCCTCACAATAATCCTTTAATTCTTGATGTTGATTCACATCAAATTCTAAAAACTCCCTATGCGCACCATACGTATCCCCATAAGAGTTATTGGTGTTAGGATGTGGCGCATTGTATTGCGCTTCGGTCAATAATTCTTTATTATTACGTTTTTGAAACTTAACCGCATCAACATTACAAAATATCTTAGCAATTTTTATCAGTTCTTTTGCTATTGCTATATCTCCTTTGTGATTGCAGCCAATTTCAGCAATTACATAAGGCTTTTTAAACTCAGTCATATCTTTTATTATATTTTAATATCGTTTCACAAACTTCTCTAATCGCTCCTGCACCTGAAGCAGTACCAAGCACAAAATCAGCGTTTAACTTCACTATGGCCGTTGCATTTGCTGGAGCAAAAGACCAGCCCGAACTACAAATATTAGCCAAATCATTGACATCATCCCCTACATAAGCAACGGCTTCAAAACTACTATTTTTAGTCACAAGAAAGTGTTTTAAAAAAGCATATTTATCCTTAACCCCTAAAAACGCATCTTGAATTTGAAGTTTTTTCATACGTTGTGCAACCAATTTAGAATTTTCTGAAGTCAGCACCACTACTTCAACATTATTTTGTCTTAAAATCTCCAATCCCATGCCATCTCGCATGTCAAACTTTTTGGCAAACTCACCTTCTTCATTGTAATAGATTCCTCCATCTGTAAAAACGCCATCTACATCCAAAACCAAATATTGAATTCTTTGATTCGATTTCATTCTCTTTTGGCGTTCTATCAAAATATTTTCTACAATATGCCAATCGGAAAGGCTGTCTATTTCCATCAGGGTTTCTTCTGGCATTTCGACCAAGCCAATGTTTCCGCTCACCCTATTTTTAGATTTAAGAAAACTGTCTTTTGTAGTGCAATAAACGGCTCCGTTTTCTATCAACAACCCTTCAAAATCTTGTCTTCTGGGTCTGTTGAACACATCATAATTTTGTGGAGTCCCATCACTATTCCATGTAAAACGATGTGTTTTTACCACACTTAGAGAAGCATCATATTTTTCTTTGCTGATTTTCTCCAATCCATTATTAATATCCGCTGCCAATGTTAAAGCCGAAGTAGCCTGCAGCAGGCACAAAATATCGTAATCATGATTGATTTTCTCAGAAAACTCAAGCATCGTACTTTCGGTTGAAGCAGTATCATTGGCGTTTTCTTCGTTGCGGAGCATCGCCTTTACCTTGCTTGTCCAATGGTATTCTCGCTCTACATAACTAATAATTTCTGGATCATTGGTAAACACATAAACGGCATCCAAATTAGAAAACAGAGCTTCAGTAAGTACCCATGAAAATAAGGGACGCCCCACCATTTTCTTTTTATTTTTCCCCGGAATTCCTTTGGAATCTTTACGAAGCGGAAGTATACCTATTTTTTTCATTATTATATTCTATTTGATACCGTTAATGACTAGTGTTCTAATTATTTATTCATGTTTATAAACTGACTCAATTCACTTGTAAATAGTTTTGCACCTTTTATATTTAAATGCGACTCATCGTAAAAATAATCTTTATTTCTATACTTTGTATTGGTCGTGTCATAAATAAAAAATTGGTTCTTAGGGAAGGAAAGTTGCTTAATTCTATTTTCAAAATGTTTGTTATGGGTTTTGAAATTGGGAGAAAAAGCCAAAATCAGCCGAATATCATTCCTCTTGCAAAGGTTTTGAAATCGGCTAAATGCGACTTTTTTAATTTCCAATTCCTTTTCAATCGGGTAACGTAAAGTATCAACGACATAATTATATGCTCTTTTTTTTCTGTGAAAAGACAGCGGCATCGAACCACAAGATCGAATGGAATCTTCAACAGTAAATTTTTTATTCCTAATATTGAAATTACTTTTATTTATTCGTGCCAAACATAAAAACCATGACAGTTCATTTTTTTCTCCTCTTTTAATCAATTCCTGATTAATATAATTATACTTTACTAATGGATAAAGTCTTTCCACTCTGAAATTTATAGATTCTGCATCAAGCAGTTGAGCCGGATCATCCAATACTAAAACAATAATTTTAGGTTTTTGATTGTATTTCAACAATGTCTCCAACAAAAACTGATGAAATTCAATATTAGATCCCGGATAGGAAATATTATAAGCACTCAATGACGTTTCTTTTTCTATTTGGCTCGCAACTACATTTCTTGCACCACGGGAAGAACCCATAACGATGATTTCTTTATTAATTTTACCCTTTAGTAACAGTTCCAATCTTTTATCAACCTCTAAATTTGGTGATACATATAAAAACACATAAAACAGCTTGTCTAAAATAAAAAAGACAAAACCAAATAAAAGCAACTTTATTAAAAACTTTTTCATATCAAAATTGGAAATAAATGAATTGCTGCTCTTTGGCTCCAAAAATAAAAATGGCAATTAATATCGCTAAATACATTGACCATCTAAATGCTCTATTATATTGAAATCCCAGTTTCTCTAATGTGTAATTATCTTTTCTACCCCACCATTCCACTAACATGAAAATAATGATGAGCAAGATAACGTTACTTGGCCTAACCTCCGGTAGGGTGAACAGTGATTTCGAAAATATTTTGGATATATATTCCAGTGCATGATGCAAATTATTGGCTCTGAAAAATATCCATGCAAAAGTGGTCAATCCGAAAGTTGCTAAAATGGAGGTTGCTTCTTTAAAAGTAGGTAAAAATCGATCCTGTGCCACTATTTCGAGATGATTTCTGTTTTTGTTGAAAAGCAGCAGTGGTAAAAAATAAATGGCATGCAATGCTCCCCAAGCAATAAAAGTCCAATTGGCTCCATGCCAAAAACCGCTGACCAAGAAAATCGCAAACGTATTTCTGATTTGCATCCATTTCCCTCCTTTACTTCCTCCCAAAGGGATATACAGATAATCCTTAAACCATGAGGACAATGAAATATGCCAACGCCGCCAGAACTCCGCAATATCTCTGGAAAAATAGGGAAATGAGAAGTTTTTCAACAACTCAATTCCCAATAATCGTGAAGTTCCTAAAGCGATATCCGAATATCCCGAAAAATCTCCATAAATCTGAAAGGCAAAAAACACAGCTCCCATGACTAATGTACTACCCGAGTAATCATCTGAATTATTAAAAATCATATCGACATATTCAGCACAATTATCTGCTATGACAATTTTCTTAAACAATCCCCACAAAATTTGCCGTAAACCATCTACCGCCTGATTATAATTAAAAGTCCTTTTCCTTTTTATTTGCGGCAACAAATGGGTAGCCCGCTCAATAGGTCCCGCAACCAACAATGGAAAATAGGACACAAAAACCGCATAATCAACAAAGTTTTTCTCAACGGTTATTCTCTTTTTATAGACATCAATTACGTAGGACAAACCGTGAAACGTGTAGAATGAAATCCCAACCGGTAAAATCACTTGTAACGACCAAACATTTACCTGAAATCCGAAAATAGAAAGTAAATCGGCAAAAGAATCGGCAAAAAAATTAAAGTATTTGAATACTCCAAGAAATCCTAAATTAATGACAATACTTAACCAAAACCAAAATTTTCTTTGCACTGCTATCTTACTCTTTTCTATTTGAATCCCCGAATAATAATCTAAAAGGGTAGAAAAAAGGAGTAAGAATAAAAACCTCCAATCCCAACAAGAATAAAAGAAATAGCTGGAAGCCAATAAAAGGAGATTCTGAAATTTTAAATTTTTATTGGCGACAAACCAATAAAAAATAAAAACCAAGATTAAAAAGACAGCAAAACTGAGGGAGTTAAAAAGCATTGTTATGTTCTCCTTTAAAAATTAATATTGTATTCCTTTCAACGTTTTTATTTTTTGCAAGGTGCTTTTCTGAATTGGTTTTCTGAATTTCAACACATAAAACAGTTTTCCGACAGCACTAAAAACCGATTTCCAAAATAACATAAAATACGTGCTATCTTGTAGCGCATATTTTTTAAAATTATGATACAGCAATCTGGCTATTTTCAAAAAAGGATTCGGAAAATAGACAAAATAATAATATACCGTATTTTTGAGCTGTTTTTCAAACCGAAAATAATTACGTCCTATGTTCAGACGCTTTTGTCTATCTACTCTATGATTAACAATAATCGCATTGTTATACTGAATTTCATACCCTAAATCCAAAACTTCGATGGCCAAACAAGACTCTTCTCCATAAATATCTATCCAAATGGGGAATCCGTTGGTCTTGTCATAAACATCTTTTCTGATAGCAAAACCACAACCCACAAAATCATTTGTGGGATAACTCATTACTTTGGATTCCGCATTTTGCAAAACCTCTTGATCTGTTAAAAAAAAACCTCGTATTTCTTGGAAAGCAATGATTCCAACTTTCGCATCTTCTGCGAAAACCTTTCGTGTTTGTGTAATAAAATCTATACTTATAGGATGTGCGTCATCGTCTAATCCTATAAATATACTTCCTTTTGCATTTTTATACAATTTATTTCTTGCAGGAGATGCGCCAATATTAGTTGGTGAATTTTCCCATTGTACCCATGGATATTTTGCAATCAAAACCTCCGTTTCTTTGCAGCCATCAATATAAACCAACACTTCGTGAATGGACAAATCAAGTAAACTGATTAGTTTGTTTAACGTGATTTCCAGTTCATCCAGTCTGTTTCTGGTTACGATGAGTATTGATACTTCCATTCAATTCTTGCTACTTATGACAAAATGCCTTTATATAATTGTACGATCTCCTTTTTCAAACGCTCTCTATTGTAGTTTTTACTAACAAAATCTACATTGTACTTTTGTGCATTGTCTCTTAATTCTTGATTTGCTAATGCTTTTTCAATCCAAGCTGCAATTTCAGTACTGTCTAATGGATTAGCTATTAAAAAACCATTCACTCCATGAGTAATAACTTCCTCTGTTGCGCCACCTGGATTAGATTGAATAGGAAATGCTCCCATACCCATGGCTTCTAAGACCGTATTTGGCATTCCGTCAGAAATGCTACTCCCAATATAAACAATAGCTTGTCCCATAATTTTCAGTAACTCCTCGTTTGCCAAAAAACTATTTCTTCCAATGATTTGCACGTTTAACGAAGTAAAAAAAGGATCTTGTTTAATCTTGTTTTTCACGGCCTCATCAGCGCTAAAAATCACAATTTCATATTCCTTAATTACAGAAATAGGAAGTTTTTTTAATGCTTCTAAAACAGGTAAAGCTTTCCCTACTCCGTCTTCGTACCCCTTTAGAAGTATTTTATTTCTTTTATCGAAGCTACAAATGTTTTTTGATTCTATTACTATTCCGCCATTTCCAGGAAAAACACCTAGAAACTTATTTTTAAAACCATTTTGCAATGCGATTGTGTAATCCCTTTGGCAATCGGTAATTAGATAATTTACACGATCAAAAAAAGGAACAACTTCTTTTTTACTTATTCCCATTTCTTCGAATCTAAATAGATCACTACCCCAAGAAGAGTAAATAAATTTGATTTTCGCATGCCTCTCCATTACGCCCAGAATGGGAAATCCTGCCAATTTCATTTCGAAACAATGCACAATATCAGGTTGTATATCGTCTATTTTTTTTTTGAATACAGCTGCTACCGAGTTTTCATTATAGTGCTGAATGAGTTGATCTATTTTTGGAAATCTATTTTTAATCGCATGGCGGAAAGGATAGTTTATTTTCAGCTTCCATCCTTTTATTTGCTGTACCCAACTTATTTTAGAAACTTTTGGTCCGCCATCCGTAACATCAAACCAATACACTTCATAGCCAGCATCTTTCAATTGGTTTGCCCATTGAAAAAAATGATGATTGGGTATGGAGACCATTAGGATTTTCATTTTAAGAATTTAGTAATTTTTGATACGAAAAATTAAATTTTTCTAAACCAAAATTTTTATGAGCATAAGAAAAACAATTCTCTGCTAAATTATTTCGCATTTCAGGATTTTCAATAAATTGAGTAATCGAATTACAAAAGGCTTGAATAATTTTCACTTCATCAGACTCGTTAATTAATATACCGTTATAGTCAGAGGTAATATGTTCCCTAATGCCATCTAAATCTGTGGCTATTGGAATCACCCCATAAGCCATTGACTCCATAATTACCAATGGGAATCCTTCGTAAATTGAGGGTAATATTAGAAAATGAAGTTCATCGTATAATTCGTTTAATATCTTCTTATCTGTTATTTCTCCTAAAAAATCTACCCCAGCATCTGTAATTAAATTCAAATTACTTTTCATTCCTGTTCCTGCCATTACAAATGAAATTGAAGGATATTTACTTTTTATACTTTTTGCTATTGCTAAAAAAAGTTCTGGTCTTTTTTCATCAGACCAACGACCCACATATCCTACTTTAATCGTCGAATAATCTTTTGAGGAAAATTCATGATTTTCTATTGCGATTCCATTTTCAATAACTTGAATCACTTTATGATACTGTGTCCCTATATTATTACAAGCATAAATTTTTAGTAAATCCTTTTTAGTGTTTTGATTAATAACAACTCTTTTATCAATATACTTTACGCTATTTACCACCTCCAATTCTCGGCTATCAGGTTTACTAAAAGCATGAAACAAATCTATTCGAGCGATTTGATCCGAAATAAAAGGAAGTATTTGATAAAAGTAAGTAGCATTACTCCCAAAAACAGCCTTACAATTATTTGATGTATTAATCGCTTTATAAATGCTTTTTTTTAACAATCTACTTACAAACGTATTTCGCTTATTGAGTATCAGGTTTATTTCGATACATTGGGCATTTGCTTTGAATTGCTCTTGAAAATTTTTGGTAGCTGAATTTAAAGTAAAAATGACACAAACATTTTTGTGAGCTAACGCTTTTATAATATTCAAATGCACTTTTTCCGCACCGCCTGTTTGGTAAAAAGGAAAAAAGCATACTATTTCTGCATTTCTTATTTTCTTTGAATCGAAAACTAAGAAACTCAAAAAATTCCAAAATCCATAAAAGAAATAAACTATTTTTTTTACTTTAGATTTCACGTCTATTTTCAATTAGTTTTTATTGCTTGACAACAAATCATTGTATCTTCATTTAACAAAAATACTCTTATGACCTTTAAATTAGAATATTTTTCTATTTGATTTTTTAAAGTAAAAGGGCTGTACCAACAATTATGATCCGGATGAACCACTTCAATAAATTCATTATCTCCGTAAAAGTTTCTCTCCATATGTTTTTTAGAAAAACAATTGGGTGCAGTTATATAAAAGACTTTAGCATTTACAGTAGACAATCCTTCAAGAAAAGTCCTTACGTTATCTACATGCTCTATAGTTTCAGGAACTAAACAAATATCATATTGTTTATCTTTCAATTGACTGAAATTTGAAAAATAAGATTGATCTACATACTTTTTTAAATTTTCAATCCCTTCTAAATCTATATCAAATCCGTGAATAGATTTGGCTTGTTTAGCTAGTTTTATATGTAAATTATAATCCGGATTAAAGATTGGCCAATCATTACAACCAAAATGCAAAACATTTTTACCTTTAACTAATTCTTCGAAAAAAGGAACTCGATCAGCTATAGTAGTAGTCTTTACTTTTTGAATCCAAAATTTATCATGCAAAGTATATTTTGGTTGTTTTTTCTTAAAAAAATTAAGTACTTTCTTTATGATTTTCTTTATCATGGTATTTTATTAAAAATTGTTTTATTGCTTTACATTTTAAACACTATACTTCAATAACATTTCATTTCAAATGTTATTTTTATATTCTAATGCTCTTTTTTCAATCCAATGCCAAGATACATAACCAAAACCCATCGAAAGCAAGACGGAAGAAATCATTAATACATAAGTATCCATTTTAAAAAAATACATCAATGATTGTTGAATCGGAAAACTATAGATGTAAATTCCATAAGACATATCTCCTATTTTTCCAAAAGTACGGATAAAAAAAACAGGGATAAAACCTAGTAGCATCACAACAACAGGCATAATAATGTGTTTTACCCATTCATAATAATTAAAATATAGGGACAGTACTAAAATCAAAATGGATATACCTAAAATCAGACTCTTGTTTCCCATCCTTTCAAATTGTAACGAAGCCAACAAACTACCGCCAATGAAAAAAGTTCCTAAGTTGAGCACATGTAATCCTTGTAACCCAAACAAAGACGAACCTCTAAACCTATCAAGATAAAAAGTATAAAGAAAAATAAAAACGACATAAGAAAATAAAATTATCAGGAGTACTAGCTGTTTTTGTTTTCTAAAAAAGAACAGCAATGATAATGCAATGTACAAACTAAACTCATATCTGATTGTCCATAACGAACCATTTATGGAATGATAAGCATTCGTATCAAAAATTCCTTTTATACTGGATTGAAAAAAATACAAACTAAGATTATTGGAAACATAAGAATAAACTGCTGTGTTTTTAAAAAAAGGAACTGCTCCATTATATACAAAGGGTGCTAAAACAATCGTTAACAATAAAACGACAAATAAGGCAGGAAACAATCTTAAAACCCTTTTCTTAAAATAATCCAAAAGACCTTTACTTCGCTCCAAACTTTGAAAAATAAAATACCCACTAATAATAAAGAAACCACTTAAACCTACTTGAGCCAAAACAATTTGCTCATTTGTAATTTGATAAATCCATTGACTTGTTTCACTACTTCCTGATAAAGGATAAGCATGTGATATAACTACTAAAAGGGCAAACAAAAACCGTAAGAAATCAAAATTATTATTTTTATTCATTTTTTTTTGATTGTCCGTTTTTAGTCATAACCCCGTAATGCTTGCTATTACTAGCCTATCGAATAATTTTTCTTCAAAATATCTTCGATTGAGTTTATAAACAAACTCATTTAGATATAATTGAAGATATTTCCCTTTGATTTTGTGATAATTTCCTAAAAAATTACGTTTAGCATTACTTATTGCAATATGTACCCATTTTAAAGTTTCTGTTGTTGTTTCTTTATTAGATTTCTCTGTTATATGAATCTCAACAAAGTCTGCAATATCAATATACGATGTACTTTTATCTGTCAAAAGAATACTCCTTTCAGAAATTGATTCTTGAATAGTCTCATTAATTTGTTCAGCAGTATGATCAGTCAAAACTTTAGCTTTAAAATATCTACACTGGTTTGATTTTTTTCCTGTTTCAATATCTTCAAGCGGTGTTGATTCCGCCATAATTGCTGTATTTATTTTTCCCGCAGCTCCACGACCTCTAACTCCTTTTTCTTTTTCTTTTTCTGAAGATTCAACAGTGAAATAACCTTCGTCAAACTCTATCATTCCTTCCAATGTATAGCGGGCATCCCTATTTCCCATTGCTTTTCGTAGCTTATGAACCATTGCCCAAACGGGTTCGTTACGTTTCAATCCAAGCTGTTTTTGAATTTCTTTACTGGAAAAACCTTTTTTTGTAGCTGTCATCAAAAACATAGTTTTATACCAAATCAAAAATGACAAATTAGAACTTTGCATAATGGTTCCACTTCGTAATGAGATTCTGCTTCTACATTTTTTACACTCATAACTCCAAACACTTTTTATCCAAAAATGTTCTTTGCTACCACACTTACATTGAACACCAATCTTATCTCTTTCTTCCTTAAAATGAAGCCTGCAAGCTTCTTCACTTTCAAAGTTTGCCGTAAAACTGAATAAATTCATATCTGATTTTTTATCAAAAATATTAAACTAAATTTAATTATTGGTAATTACGGACAATCAATTTTTTTTTAAGTTCCTTAGAATTTATTAGGTTTATTACACATAAATTTTATTAGATACAAAAACCTCAAACCCGTATACCACAAGTCTAAGACAAAAGATTTCATCAAATGAAAAACACCAAACAGAAATCCCTTAATGGCACTACCTAAACTAATGTCTTGATGCCAAAGTTGATAATTCCCCACCACATCATTCTTGAATCTGAAAAACAATTGTTTCTTAGTTCTCTTTATCTCATAACAAAAAATAGAAGGTACAAAATCAATTTCATATCCTTCTTTCAACACTCTAGTGGTCCATTCCTTGTCCTCAAATGTAGCCACATCCTCCTTAAAAGGATGTTTCTTCCAAATTTCTCTACTAAAAGCAGAGCCTGAGAATATTAATCCTGATTTGTTTGGATCAGTATTAGCGGGTACTTTATTGATGTAATTTTTATAATCATTGGGCTGATGCAAACAACGTAAACCTGCTAAATTGGGATTCTCTTCAAATTTATTTTGAATTAATTCAAAAAAATCATGACTCACAGGATACGAATGCGCACTAAAAATTACCACAATAGGATGTTTTGCTTCACGAACGCAAATATTGGCACTGCCGCCAAAACTAAAGTTTTTAATCGGTACAAAACGTGCTCCGTATTTTGCGGCTACGGCCTTACTATCATCTGTTGACAGATTATCGACAATAATGATTTCTGCAACGTCTTTTGAGTACCTTTCTGTTAAATTTTTCAACAAAAAGGTTAAAGCGTTTGACTGATTTTTATTTCTAATCACTACTGAAATCATGGCTTTACTTTTTGATTGAAAATAGTTTTGAAATAACTTTAAAAGGCTTTGTAATTAATCTTCCGATTTTATATTCGATGGAATTTTTTATCTCCATTTTGCTAATCCTGTGCTGGTTTAGCTCAAAAAAAAGAACGGTCATGCAATTGTCAAAATCTTGAATATAAAGCTCTTTATGTTTTTTACAAATATATTCTCTAGAGGTCTCAAAGTGATTAATTATTGAATCTACCTGTCTTGATTTTTTTGCCTTTCTGTAGAAAAATAAAAAATCTTCTACAACTTTATAGTTCCAACCTCGTTTAGTAACAGCGATCCAAAATTCCCAATCTTCAAAGCCTTCCTTCATGGTTTCGTCATACCCGCCAACTTCTTCCCAGCATTTTTTTCGAAATAATGAAGTCGCTATTAATTGATTTACATATAATAAATACCTCCAATCTGTTCCCTTAGGTTTTAATTCGGAAATCGTTTTCTTATTATTCTCAGCAAAAAATTTAGTATAGCAGGAAACAATTCCCAAAGATTCATCATTTAATAACTCTGGAACTACCTTTTCTAAAAAATTACTACTAATACAATCATCCGCATCTAAGGGAAGGATAAAATCCCCCTCACTAATTTTTATTCCAATATTTCTAGCACTTGATGGACCTCCGTTCTGCTTGAATAAATATTTGAACCGACCATCCAAATTACACCATTGACGAGCTATTGCTTCTGTATTATCAGGACTACCATCGTTAACGACAATACACTCCCAATTAGCATAACCCTGATTTAAAACAGATTGCAAGCATTCATTCAGATATTTTGCTTGGCTGTAACAAGGAACAATAATAGAAACTAATGGCTTCATAATTTGAACATATTTATTACAAATCTTCTAACGAATTTAAAAAATGGCATTACACTAAAATTTTTTAAATAAAACAGAAACATTACACCCCATTCTTTTAGAGTTAACTTTCTTTTTATTATGACTTCATATTTAAGTAATAAGTCGAGGCGTTGTTTTTTATTAAAAAAATGATTTTTCTCAAAAATAAGATCTTTTAAAAACTGAAGGGTCGCTAAGTATTTTAAATCTTTATTATCCTGTTTCCCAGATATACTAATATTTGACACCCTAATATGAACAATGCTTTCATTAATAGTATAAATTGATTTTCCACTAGAAAAATCTAACCAAGCCCTATCATCACTATGCCACGCTAAGGGATAATTTTTAAATCCAAACTGGCGGTAAGGTTCTTTTGAAAAGACATATTCAGATAAGGAACCCCTAGTTTGTCCTTTAAATTTCCTATACCAAGAATCTCCAGCAGTTTCAAATTCAGGGTGAAGAAATGTATTCGAAATAACTACTGATAATTCATTTACAATTTTGGTCGCAAACCGAATTACATTTGAATCATTACTAAATGAATAATAATGTTTATACCAAGACGCTATAAAATTTTTATCAAGGTAATCATCATCCCCCAAAATCATAATCCATTCCTCATTTCCTGACAAAGCAATACAACGATCCCATTGTTTCACAAGAGAAACCCCTCCAAGATTCTCTTCAAACCGATGATAGACAAAATAAAATTTCCCTCGATACTTAGCCAATAAATCAGATGGATCTTCCCAACTGGCATCGTCTCCAATATAAACTTTGAATCGTTGATCGGTTTGACTAGCTAACGACCGTAAAGTAGCTTCAAAAAATGTGAGTTTGCAGTATGGGATGACTATAGCTAGCATTTATTCTAAAATTTCTTTTGTGGCTTTCAAATAAGCCGTTCCCCATTTTTGACAAGGTTCCAAATGATTTCCTTCCGCCCATTCGTTCCATGCATTTATGAATAAAAATTTCTCTGGAACAGTGTCCCAAGGATAGTTTTCTTTGATGTGACTTAGCCAATTTTTATATTTTTCAGGAGTTGAATCATGCAATATAAATGGATTTTCTTTTCGTCTGGCCGTGTTATCCCACATAGGGGTAATGCCAGGATAAACATCTTTCTTAAAACCAAGTCTTTTTTGTGTTTTGGAATAATTTACGTAATCAAAGTAATAATCAAACCGTTCTAATTTCAAACCCAGTTTTTTTCTAATTCTTCGTTTTATTCTTTTTAATAAACTAGCTCCATAAACAATCCCTCCTGTTTGACTCCCAAAATTAGGTTGAAATTGAAAACCAAAATCAAATCCTTTTTCTAAGGGAGCAAAAGAATGTTCAAAATTTTGAGAAAATCCAATATATAAATCGGGGAAACCTGCTTTCTTTACTTCATTCCTCCATAATAATATAGTTTGCTCTATATCTGGAAATAATCTTGGTCGATAAATTACAAACATGGGCTTACCATTTACTTTGATATATCTCTTGTCTTTAAAAAAAGGAATTAAATGTTCAATATGTACCAAATCATCCTCAAAACTGTATTCTTGACGCAACAATACTTGATGATTATCCCCATCCCAAGTTCTAGTCCAATTTTCATTAGCCCAACACATCATAAACGGTAAGTCTTCTCTAGGATTTTTAAGCTTCCTGTCCAAAGGTTCATACAACAATCTTTTACCATTAAACCAATAATGATAATAACAAAAACCATGAATTCCATACGCTTTTGCTAACTGCTCTTGCGCTAATCGTGCTTCTTCTAAGCGAAGATCATAAAAACCTAAATCAGCTGGCAAATGGGGTTGATAATGCCCTTCAAAACGAGACTGGGCTTTAGTTACATTAGTCCATTCGGTAAATCCTTTTCCCCACCACTCATTATTTTCCGGGATAGGATGAAATTGAGGTAGATATATGGCTATAGGTTTTATTTTTTCCAAAATTTTAATAATTTTATCTTTTTAACTATTGAATTTCCTAATTTAAAAGATTCAGATTTTAAAATATTTTCGTTTTTAGACTTAAGTCCGTTAATTTCTTTCTTAACCACGCTTACCCCATTAAAAAAAGATACCCCAACATCTAAATAATCATTATTAATTACATTTGAACATAAGGCTAAATTAAAATAAGGTTTATTATAAAAATCATCCTCCTCTAATTCATTCTTAATGTGCAAATAATCCCCATCAAATAAATTAAATTTTGTCATAGAATCTTGGTTAATCAAATTAATTAATGAACCTATTACAAATCGCTGATTAAATAATTCAACATTTTTAAAATTCCTTTTTAGCAAATCTCTGAAATCATCTAAAATCAATTCTTTAATGTGATACGGATTATTATGATCTCTTTCAGTGTATATACTTTTCTCTGGAGAAGAAATAAGTAAAAGACCATCTGTTTTAAGAACCCTAGAAATTTCCTTCATCATCAAATCATGCTTATCGTGATGTTCTATTGTTTCAAATGAAATTACTACATCAACTGATTTATCAGCCAAAGGTATAGCATCGGTAGAACCAACATTAAATTCGATATTTTTTGATGAGGCATACTTAACTTTTGCATGATTTATTGATTTTTCGTCTATATCAACACCATATACTTTAGTAGCTCCTTTGCTTAATAAAAAACTGCCATAACCCTCACCAGAAGCTATATCCAGAACCACTTTATTCTTAGTGATTTTTTGAGCTATTGCATATCTATGCAAATGCTCAACAACACCATGAACTGACTCAATACCAGTAGTTAACCGTTCTCCTGTAAACTCTAAATTTTTCATATTTTAATTTTTATAAAAGAACAACATTATCCCAATCCAAAATTGGTCTTACAACTCCTGGAATTTTACCTTTATAATCACTTCCTCTGGCGGTATTATCCACAAACTCATCAATAATATTAAAAGAAAATTTATTGACATCATGAAAATGCACTCTAAAGACACCTTTATAAGACATAGCAGCTATTCCACAAAAATGATATCCTTCAGATAGAAAATTATTTGGAAACCAAACAATAGTTTGATAAATTCCAACTTTATAATTTATGTTTTGTTTTTTTTGATGTGAACTTAATATATGAATTTCTTGGTTATTGTAAAGGTTTAAACCTAAAACTAAATCATCCGTTTCAATTAAAATCTTAAACTTTATTTTAACACCTACTTTTTCATTAATAAAATAATCTGATTTATTTTCAAATACCTTATTTATGACCTCGGTTTCTAACAACCTTACAATTTCACTTGAAGGAGCTTCACTTTTATTGTATATTTTCTTAGATAAGACATTATTATTTAAGTTTAAGTATTCGGAAATTGCCTCATCAATCCCACCCTCAAAAATCACCCTCCCATGCTCCAATACAACCCCCCTCGTACACAAACTCTTCACCGCCGCCATATTGTGACTCACGAACAACACCGTTCTACCACCTTGTTTAGAAATATCCTGCATCTTCCCAATGGCTTTCTTCTGGAACTCCGCATCACCCACGGCTAAAACCTCATCAACAATTAAAATTTCAGGCTCGAGAAAAGCGGCTACTGCAAAAGCCAAACGCACATACATACCGCTACTATATCTTTTTACGGGAGTATCAATGTAACGCTCACAGCCTGAGAAATCAATAATCTCATCCAGTTTTGAGGTGATTTCTTTTTTGGTCATGCCTAAAATGGCACCATTTAGAAAAATGTTTTCTCTACCGGTCATTTCGCCATTAAAACCAGTCCCCACTTCGAGTAAGGAAGCCACACGCCCCCCAAACTTAATACTTCCTGTAGTGGGTGCCGTAACCCGGGATAAAATTTTTAACAAAGTAGATTTCCCCGCTCCGTTTTTGCCTATAATCCCTAAAATTTCACCACGTTCCACTTCAAAATTAATGTCTTGTAGTGCCCAAACGTAATCACTCTCTCCTTTGGTACTGCGATCATTGGTATCTCCAATTTTCAAATACGGATCTTCTTTACCTCTCACTTGATGCCACCAACGGTTCAAATCATGACTCAAAGTCCCAGTACCCACTTGACCCAAGCGGTATTGCTTAGAGATGTTTTCGGCTTTTAATATAATGTCTTTCAAGGGAGGTTATGAGTTATGGGTTAATCTGTTAATTGGTCCGTTTTGAATTTGCTATTATTACTATTGATTTTTGACATTGACATTGACATTGATTTTTGTTGTTTTTTAAACCGTATCTATAAAACTCTTCTCCGTCTTATTAAAGATCAACACACCCACTAAAAAAACTACTATAGTAACCAAAAAAGTATAGCCTAATCCTAATACCGAAATCTGGCCTACATTCAGCAACATATAACGCGTAGTTTCTATCACATAAGCCAGCGGATTGTATTCCACAAGCCAACCGTAACTGGGCAATTTTTCTTTGATTAATGCCATAGGATACATTACTGCCGAAAGATACATCAACAATTGCACACCAAAACCGATTAGATTACTAAAATCCCTGTATTTAGTTACTAAAGAGGAAATCAACATTCCCAAGCCCAATCCTAAAACCCCCATCATAACAATCAGTAAAGGAAAAAACAATATAGATCCATTTAAGCTTACTGCAGCTCCTTGAAAGTAAAAATAAATATAAAAGACAATAAAGATAAAAAACTGAATTCCAAATTTTAACAAATTAGAAACCACAATAGACAGCGGTACTATAATGCGAGGGAAATACACTTTTCCAAAAATCCCTGCATTATTTCTAAACGTATCTGAAGTTCCATTGAGACAGGCTGTAAAGTAATTCCAAACCGTGATTCCAGCCAAATTAAACAAAAAAGGCGGCACCGTCCCGGTATCAATTCCAGCTACAGTATTAAAAATAATAGTAAAAGTAATCGAGGTAAATAAGGGTTGTATGAGATACCAAAGTGGTCCTAAAACGGTTTGTTTATAAACGGTCACAACGTCTCTCTTTACAAAAAGCATCAGCAAATCACGATATTGCCAAACTTCCTTAAGATTAAGCGAGAAGAATTTGTTTTTTGGCGTTATTTCAAACAGCCATGTGGTATTGGTATGTTCGGGTTGGTTCATGGATTGATGTTAAAATACTGGTTAAGTTTTGTCTTCTCAAGCACTTCATCTCGAGCGTGTCATCTCGAGCGCAGTCGAGAGACGGGAGACCTTTTCCTTTTTATTAACTAAATAGTATCATTACAAAGCAAATATAAAAATTTTGCACTAGGTATTGCATTAAAATCACGGAGTAGATTAATTCTTTTTGGAATAATCTTTTATTCATTTAACGCAAAAGATCTCAACTATGATTTCCGACTCCATTTAGGCCAAGGGTAAAATGAAAATTCACACTCCTTATTTCTTTTTTCTTTCCCCAACCCTAAAGGGAGGAAAAAAGAAACACAATGGTATCGTATTTCAACATCGTTCTAGATTTTCGGCTCCCTTTAGGGCCGGGGTAAAACGAAAATTTTATATGGTATAGAGAGTTACTCTTTTAGCATGAAATCAAAAACTCCGTTTTTGACAACTTTTAATCCCAAATTGACAAGTATTACGTATCGTTAGAAAACAAAAAAGACACCTCAAAATCTAGACTGCCCCGCATTTTGCAAATGCATTGTTAGCGACAGTGTTGTCTGTGTTTTTAGCTCAATCTATAAATTAATATGCCTATTGCGATTATAACAATTACCGTGTAGATTAACTTATTATATTTTGCTAACCAGTTTGGCAAATAGATATCAAAATTATCGTTTGTAGAATTCGAATATTTTCGAGCCAACAAGGTTATTGGACAAATCGATTTAAAAATAGTTAAAGTTATTATTTCCAAAAAAATTAAGCAAACACAAATCCAAACCCACTTATCTATTTTATTTACAATTACAGCGTAAAGAAGATAAAAAATAACAACATTGAAAAACACCCATATTGCGGTATGAAAAAGTTTTATAAGTCTGAGATTTGTGTTCGCTGACATTTCAGATTTAATGTTGTAATATTTTAAAAAAAATGTAAGGTGCCGAAATAATCCATATAGGAATCAACAACCAAATATGTCCTTTTAGAATATTATAATCATCCAATAATTGACTCAAGGTATTTCCTCTATAAAATCCTAATCCAAATTCAAAAACTAAAGTTAAGACTAACCAAATTAATCCCACAAACAACGATTGTGAAACTGACTGAGGCGGAAATCTTTTTATAACAAAAAACATATAAACCCCTAAAAAGATAATTAATGATAAAGTGGAAAGTTGGCGAGCTGCTAATTCATCAATATATTTTTTATACCATAAATCCCTTGCCGTCCGTTTACGATTGCAATAAAAACCATTGGAAACCAAAGTAAAAAATATTTCAGCATAATTTTATTGCATTAAGTTCTTTAATTGTACGAACGTCTGTTGGCATTGTCGCTAACGTCAGTTTGTGAAAAACCTCCAAACGAACTTTATTTTGTTAATTAGAAAGTAAATATATGGGATTTAAACTACAATTATTTTTCTTTTTAAAACTGCCTCCATATCCGTTCAACACGGGTTTCATTGTTCTTGCTGCGCATGCAACGAAACCCTTGCTGTTGTAAGTAGTTTTTACTTCTCAGATTTAATCGTATCCAATGTTTTGATTATTGTATTTTGAAACTTTTGGGATTCATCTTGATGAATTTGATGTCCAGAATTTTCAAATAAAAATAAATCTTTCTTTGGTGCTTTCAATTCCTCAAAATATTCTTTTGTAATTTTAGTCGATGTTTGAATATCGTTTTTGCCAACGAAAAAATAAACTGGACAGTCAACTTTCTTTAAAGTCTTTGGTAAATCAATAGTCATTACTTCGTTCCAAACAGGCGACCAAGTTTTTAACCATTGAAGAAAACCGTTTTTGAAATCATTACTTGTTGCATATTCTTTACCATCTTTATAAAAAAGCCACTTTCTTAAATAAAATAGGTCTTCATCAATTTTAAAAGGAATAGTTACGCTTGCCAATTCTTGACTGGCAAGAGAATTTTCTTTAAAATGAATTTTCAAAGTTTTGAGCAATTCTTTCTCACTCGCTAATTGACTGATAACAGGATTTACAGCAAAATAAGAATATAAGAGTTCAGGATGATTTTTAACGATATAAAAGCCTAAAACGTTTCCCCAAGAACTGCCTAATAAATATATTTTTTCTTGGTTTAACTCCTTTATTATAAAACGTATAACTTGATAGGTGTCCTTTTCCATTTGCTCAACTGACAGTTGGATTGGCGAAGGATTTAATTTCAATGTTTTTCCGGCATCTCTTTGATCCCATTGAACAATGGTAAATTTATTTTTTAAAATATTTGTAAAAGAGTCCGCATTTTTCATCATTGAGCTTCCAGGACCGCCAGATAAAAATAGAAGAACTGGCTTTTTTGAATCATCTGTTTTAATTTCCACAAACTGTTTTATTCCGCCAATTTCGGGTGTTAGAAGCGTGTCAATTTTACGTGAAATATTTTCAGACTTGAGTTCTTTTTTATTTTGCGAACTACATTCATAAGAGTGAAATAAGAGTGCTAATAGAAGTACTATTAATTTTTTTCGTATCATTTGTTAGGTTAGTGAATTCTTCAATTTTTGTTAAAATTATTTACAACGTTTAGCTGCTTGACAATAGTTATTTTCCTTTATTAATGATTTGGATTTTGGTATTCAGATGATCTCTTGTTAAGATTACAGCATTTGGTTTTCCATCGCTGAAATCGAATTGTAACAAGTTAGGATAATCTATAATTTTAAATGATCCATTTTTTAGATACACCAACTCATTGTCATTTTTTCCTTTATAATGTTCTAAAAACGGAGATTCTACATAAAGACGGTTATTCTTTTCTACTATTTTGGTTTCCATTTTCTGTCCATAAAGAAAATCGTCATAAGTTCCGATTAGTTTTTCTTTTAGACTTGAGGAAATTTCCTGAATGTCTTCATTAGGTGTTTTTTTGTCCCAGTCCATTAATGTCAGAATCGTTCTTTGCGTATTGCCCATCACAGGAAAACGATTGGGTTTTTCGCCATTGGCAAGAAATGCAAAGCCATTTCCATCTGTCATAGTAGCGCCAACATTGCCGCCGACTCCGGTATTGGAACCGTTGCACATAAACCAATCATAGTTATTGTAACCAAAAGACTTCTGCCATCCATAACTCCAGCCTCCAACAGCATTTTTTAAAACGCTTACTTCCGTTACTTTTTTTGCAACATTATGAGAAATCACTTTGTTATTTTTATTACGCAAGGCATTTTGTATCTCAATAGAAATTTTAGCTAAATCGGTCGGTGTAGACCATAAACCGGATGGTCCAACTTGTGGCGTGATGGGCAAGCCTGTTTTAATCACTTTTCCATCTTTATCGTGAACAAGAGCAACATTGGTCAGAAATCCATTTTCATTAGGCTGTATCATGGTTGTATTTTTCAAACCTAGAGGGGAGAAAATATGTTCGTCTGCAAGCGCTGCAATAGATTTATTTAAAGTGTCTTCTAACGCCATTTGGATAATTGTATAACCGCCACCGCTATATTGCCAATTGGTTCCTGGTGTGAACAAAAATTCAATTTCTTTATCGTATCTCGGTATTTGTCCTAAAAGACTTTGTGTTAATGTTGGAATTATTTCTCCTTCATAATGATCTTCAAATCCATCCTGAGTTGTTCCTGCGGTATGATTCAGAAATTGTTTCCAAGTAGGACTGTTATTTTCAGTAAACTTGCTTTTTGGCAAATGCCAGCGTTTTAGGTACTTGTCTATAGGATCGTCTAAATTGATTAATCCTTTCTCTTCAAGAATATGACAAAGAAGTGCTGTGATTGGTTTGGCGATTGATGCTGTAGAAAAAGCAGTGTTTACATTTATCTTTTCGTTAGAATTCGTTGATTTCAATCCAAATTGGTTGGAATAAACAATCTCGTAGTTTTCAAAAACAACAAGGCTAAATCCTGCCAATTTGTATTTTTCTAATTGTTGTTCAATATGTAAACTGTCCGTAAGAAAGCTATAGTCTCTGTTTTTTGTCAATACTTTATTGCTTGTTTGACAACTCGAAATTGCTACTAAAAGAATTAGTAAATAAATAGTGTTTTTCATTGTATCGTGTTTTAGGTTAAAAATTTATTTCGATACAAATATGTGGAGGAAATCAACGCTATGCGACCGAATAGAAGTATTCGAACGCATTTGTTTCAAAAAATAAGTACGAGTAGTTAAAAAAATAAGTACGAATAATTACAAAACATTGTTTTACAAACTTTTACGATAAGCAGTCGGTGTGTTACCTGTGTGTTTTTTAAAAGCCGTATTAAAAGAAGATTTTGAATTAAAACCTACATCGTATAGAATTTCTAAAATAGTTACCTTACTTTTTGTAACATCTTTTAAAATATCCATAGCATTCTCTATACGATAGGTATTAACAAAATCGTAAAAATGCTGCTCTAATTTATGATTAATCAAAAGAGATAAGTCGCGAACAGGAATTTCAATAGCAACAGAAATATCTTGAATAGTTATTGATGGATTAAGAAAAGGTTTTTCTTTTATCATATGTTGCTGCAATTTCAGTAATGCTGAATTGTACTCTTTTTCATTTACAGCTAATGGCGAACTATTTTTTTCTTCTAAAATAATATCGGAAACAAGTTTTAATTTTGAATCGATATTTCTAAATAAACCAGGATTATTTAATGCTTTAAATAAATACCAACAAACAATAAACATCTGAAATACTAGGCTACCAATTTTCATCCATTCAGAGATATATGGATAATCCGAAAATTTAAAAATGTTTTTTACAATGGCATTCGAATATAAAATAGTCAGTACAATCGTAAACTGAAACAACCAATTATAAGAATTAATACTGGTACCTGCATAATTTTCAAGATATAGTTTTTTTGCTTTTCTTAATAGCATAAAGACGGCAATAAAATAGATAACTATTTGAATATGTATAAGAATATGATTGAACTGTAGTTCTAACCTGCTTTGACGATTTATAATAAAATTAATTTTAGAAGCAACATCTACAGTGTAAAAACGAGGCAATAAAATGGCATTTGCAATTAAAAATGGAAGCAGATGTATGATGTATTTGGGTTTTAACTTAAAATCAGAATAACAAACCGATACTACATAGAGATAAAAAACAGGAATTTGTAAGAAAGCAAATGAACTTCTCAGCATTCCCAGATTTGAAGGACCATCAACCATTAAGTTAAACAAAGGTTCACTAACATCTATTGCCGTTATTATTAGAAAAAGGGCAAAAAGAGCATTACTTGTCTTGTGCTTTGTTTTAACTGTAACCAGAAAAAATGCAAGAAAAAATGAAATGAACAAGGAGATTACTGTCACAATTATTAATAAATTAATCTTATCCATTCCTTATCTTTTTTTGGTAGTATTACGGTTCATAATTATTGCAAACGTTTGGCCGCTTGGCGTGGTTGGGGGCTTATTACCAGGGTATTTTTGGCTGAACGGAATTATGATTAAAAACGGTAATTCCACTAAATCCGCAAATCGATTGAAACGTGTGTTACCCACAGGCATTTTAATCTCATTCCATTTATGTATCAAAGAGTGTCCATTAATTGTCTATATTTTTTGTTTGTCATATCTGTAAAGACCATAAATAACTATACCAAATATAATTTCAATTAAACCTCCTGTCAATGCAGAGGGAAAGCTGCCTGCTTCCATTTTAAAAAGAGTATAAGCTGCCAATCCCAGAATAGTTCCCAAAACCCAATAAAAGCGCATACCGTAAATACTTGCAAAGGTCAGGTATCGTCCAGCAATTATCATCAACATTCCTTGAAAAAACCATTCTACTTTAATCAGCGACAAACCATAAGCTAACGGAATACACATAATCATCCATATTGTACCTTCCATTGCAAGTTTTCCAAGAGGGTTATTCTTATTATGTCCTCCTTTAATACCTATTAGTTTTCCAATTAATGTTGCCATTGGAAAGATGAACATTCCTCCAATAATTAAAGTCCAGATCCCTTTTTGTGATGAATGGTAATTCACAATTAAGCTCGAAAATACCCAAACTATCCCTGAAACAAAAACACCGATTGAGCCGTAGCCGTAGCCATCTCTCATATCACCTTGAGCATCTTGTAAATTACCGATATTTAAATTTTTATTTGTCATAATTGCGTTAGATTTTTGAGCTTGTTTTTTGCTTGCTGGAACGTCCCGTGTCTTTGCTAAGTTTGGGAAACGATTAGCCAAATATATAAATTTAAGAGAAAGTTTACAAATACAAAATCGCCATTATTTTAAGCCTTAAAGCCCAAATTTCGCAAAGACACGGGACTTTGGCATTAATTTTAGATATTAAATTGATAATATAAATATCCTGGCAAATGTTCTTGCTTTACAAAACCAAAGTTTTCATAAATTTTTTGTGCAGAATAATTATCAATTGCAGTGTTTAATGAAATGAAATTTGCTCCATCATTTTTCGCAAAATTTAAAGCTGTATTTAACAATTTTTTTCCAATACCTTTTTTTCTTTGGTCTATTTCAACATATAAATCTCCAATATGCCAATTCTTTTTAGCGGAAACTGAAGAAAATTTTGGATACAACAGAGTAAAACCTATTGGCTTTGGATTTTCCTTTACGAACGCAACATAGATTTGTGCTTCATTTTGTTCTAAACATTCTTTTATATATGTTTTTGCAAGCTCAATATCCGAAGGTTGTTTGTAAAATATTCGATATTTATCAAATAGTTCAATTACGATTTCATTTTCTGAGGAATTAATTTTTTTGATTTCAATATCCATAATATAGTTTTCTCGATGCTTATTCCGTCTCGTGCGGCATGCTTGCCACTAACGTTCTGCGCTTGGCGTGGCTGGGGAGTTAATGACAGCGTATTTTCGACTAAACGAAATACGATTAAAAACGCTAATTCCACTAAATCCTCAATCTACCCAAACTGCTGTTGGCGGCTGGCATTATCGTTTGTTGGGTTCTAAATCCTTGTTTTTACTCTTCAAAACTTCAAACTCAATTAAATTAACTGGCTTAAGTAGAGGTTCCATTTTGGATGGATATTTCAGTAGCAATTCTTTCGGTCTAATTGGTCTTTTCTCAAATCCACCTCCGCAATTTGGGCAAACATTTTCTAAGAGATTGTCTACACAATCCTTACAATAAGTACATTCAAAAGTACAAATCATTGCTTCTTTACTTTCGTTTGGTAAAGATTTTGCGCAATGTTCACAAATAGGTCTAATTTCTAACATTCTTTCTTTATTTGTTATTCCACGAATAATAATTATGATCTAAGTCCATTGAAAATCCAGCTTTTGGATATAGTTTGTTTCCAACATCGTTTGATTTTGCAGTTTCTAAAACTATTCCACAAGAATTGGTTTCTATGCAAAGTTCTTTTGCTTTATTGATTAACAAAACCGAAACGCCAAGTCCTCTGTGATTTTTAACAACAAATAAATCATTCAAAAGCCAAAGTCTTTTCATCCTTGTCGATGAGAAAATTGGATACATTTGAACAAAACCAATTAAGTTGTTTTCTGGATTCTCAGCTACAAAAATCTCGGATTCCTTGTTTTTAATTCTTTCAAGCAGGAATTTCTCTGACCCTTCCAAGTCAGATTCCATTTCATAGAAAATTCGGTAGTCATTAAAAAGCTTGGATAAATTCTTAATGTCATTTAGTTCTATTTTTCGTATTTTCATATGTTTCTTATTGGTACGGATGCTTGTTTCTGCTTGTTGCCAACGTCAGTTCTCTCGAAGCGTCGGGATAAAAACCTCCAAACGAACTCAATTTTGTTAATTAGAAAGTAAATATATGGGATTTAAACTACAATCGAAATTCTTTCTGTAAAAAGTTGCGTGATGGTTTTTAAAAGAAAACAATTCGAACCCCAAAACACAAAGCCAATGCTTTTAGATATTGTTTTAAAAGTTTGTGGTCATTTAAATTAAAAATGCGGCGCAAAGCTTTAGTTTTATAATGCTTCATTTGGTTGCTCCATCTCACCCTACTTTATTGGCCCCTTAATATTTTTTTAGTTGTTGATCTTCCCCATTCTCTTCTTTTCATCTCATAATAAAAAAGAGGATTAACGTGCTTGTGTTTCTATTTGAATAGAATAAACAATTGGCACTGCCTTTTGAACAGATTGTTTGATTTTTTCCACTATCTCTCCTGAATCGTTATTCACGCTGTGACGTAAATGGATATCAAGGTGGACTAGGAGCTTCTCGCTGCCAAGGTACATCGTATCCAAAGAAATAATGCTATCAACCTCGGTGATCTTAAGAGCTGCTTGTTTGATACTCTGCTCTATATCTTCCGAAGCAGTTTTGCCTATAAGGTAATCTTTTACTCCCCATATCAGCAGCAAGGATGAAGCAGCAGCAAGAATCCCGATCAGTATGGCTCCTATCGCATCAAAATATTGGATGCCTACCAACTGATACAGGCTGAGAGATAGGAGTCCCACAATAGCTGAAAACGTACCGGCAAAATCAAGAATGAAGGTATTCTTGCTCTCAACATGCGTTGTTGATAAAAATATGCGAAACAATTTCGTAAATTTTTCCTTTCCCAGTAGCCTGCGCGAGCTCAATGATAAAGCATAGCCATTGGTGATAATGGAAATACACAGGGCAGCAAAGGCCCACACAATCTTTTCTACTTCTTCAGGATAAAGTAATCGCTGTACCCCAAAAAAAATGGATAAGCTCGCTCCGAAAACAAGTATGACAATCGCGGAGATCAGTGTCCAGAAAAAGAGTGCTTTACCATAGCCAAACGGATGTTTTTTGTTGGGTCTTCGCCTGGCAATACCAAGCCCTATAAGCAGAAGGCCGGAAGCCACCAGATCAGATAATCCTTCGAACGCTTCGGCAAGCATCACAACACTTCCCGTTACAATCATCACTACCACATTGAGGACGATATCCCCAAAGTCTACCAAGAAGGATGTCCATACTGCTTTACCTGAAGAAATTTGTTTCATAGTATGATAAAAATGCCACCGTCAATTTAACAGGCTTTCCCGACAAGTGTTATTTCTTTGGTCTTTTGTCTGGAGCCTATATCATTCCTGTGTGTTTACTCTTAATACATTAATTCTGTTATTTTTGCTATTGCACATAACATCAGTTCTCCCGAAGCGTCGGGATAAAAACCTCCAAACGAATCTAAATTTAACTAATTAAAAGGTAAATATATGGGATTATTTGAACTACAATTAAAATACTTTTTAAAACTATCACCAGTTCCGTTCAATACAGTTTTGATTGTTCGTGCTACACACGCAACGAACCCTTGCTGTTAGCGGTAGTTTTTTTATTTCGTTTCGATGTCAAATATTTTTTGTCCGTTTTCTCCTAAATAATGTTTTACCAAGTTTTCATAAACACTTGCGCCTGTATCAGAATTAGTAAAAATCAAAAGTCCTTGTTTTGTTTTAGGGAAAATAAACGCAATGGTTTGAACGCCTTTGTCTGAACCACCGTGCGACAAAGCATATTCTCCATTTCCTAAATCATAAATTTCAAAACCTAAACCAAAATGTTTCCCTCTTGTACTTGCAACCTGAGGTGCAATCATTTCATCAAATACTTTTGTTATCAGTCCATCGCTGTTCATTACACTTACCAAAAATTTTCCGTAATCTTCAATGGTCGTCATTAAATCATCGGCGGCATTGGGTGTTTTGTTTTTTACAGTTTCATAAGCATTTCCGTCTTTGTTATAACCAATGGCAAGTCTTGTGGTGTCCACATTTTTGTCCCAAACATATCTTGTATCATCCATTTTTAGTGGTTGAAAAATAAGTTCATCAGCTAATTGCTGTAAGGATTTTTTAAATTTTTTCTCCAATGCTTCTCTGAGATATTCAAATCCTTCGCCTGAATATTGGTAATTTGTTCCTGGGTCAAAAAGAAAATTGAGTTTTTCATCATCATTATTTCCTCGCCAATTCGGAAAACCTGTTTGGTGGCTTAAAATTAGCCTTGTTGTCAATTTTTTATTTCGAGAGTCGTTGGCAATGTCGGGGTCAATCCAATATTTATGAAGAGGCTCGTCCAAATTCCATTTTCCTAAACTTACTAACTTCAATGCTGCCATTGCGGTTACGGGTTTTGTTAAAGAAGCAACATTAAAAATAGTATTGTGAGGTGCAGATACACCTTTTGTAATTTCCCCAAAAACTTTTACTTGTTGTAGTTTACCATTTTCAATAATTCCTAATCCAAGTGTTGGAACGTTGTTTTGTTTCAACCACTTCTCAATTTCAACATCGTTATCAAAAATTGGATTTTCTGTTTTTTTATTTTCATAGGCTTGATGGTCGAAACTAAATGAGCTCGCCAATTTCCATTTGCCGTTTTCCAATTGCCAAACGTTGGTGAACTTCGCAATTCCGGGTTGGCTTTCCCGTTTTTCAGAAAATAGGTGTTCTCCATTATGAACTGCACCGTAAAGAATTCCATTTTTATAAAGCGGAAAAATTTCGGTACTTTCTTTTACTAAAAATCGTTTTACTTGGCGAGTTTCTGGACTTTTACAAAGTCCATTTTTTAAGTCGAAAAGAAATTTTGTTTTATCAGAAACTCCGTCTTTGTCGTGATAGAATTTTAAATTATTACTCAACAAATTTTCAAATTGAGAGATGTCGCAAGTGTTAAAACCTACATTAAAAAGCAAACTGTCTTTAGAAAGAATGGTTTTATAGAGGTCTGAATTTTTGTCAACCTGTGCTTTGCTGTTTGCACTAAAAATGATGGCGATGATGAAGCTTAAGAGAATCTTTTTTGTCATAACGAAATTTTGTTTTGCTCTAATTATTTTTTTTAGCAAAGGTTAGAAACTCATCTTTTCTATCCTAAAAAGCTCCCCGACAATAACCTGACAAAATCCCGACAAATTTTTATATCAGACTGAAATTCAGCCTGTAACGAAGTTTTTTATTTCTATCTATTTCTATTGCATTCCGAAGGACAATAAATACATTAGATAAAACAATTAGTATCATAATGATTAGGGTAAACTTGTTGCCGAGCTTTAAAAAAATGCCTAACATAAACACGATGGGTGCAATTATCGTCCAAAGTATTTGAACAGAAATGAGTTGCTTTGTTAAGATATTTTTTTGTTTCATCGTCAGCATCAGAACAAGCGGAACGAGGATGTTCAGTGGCGGAATTACGATAAATGGAATTGAGGAAAGGTTGATTAATTTTAGTGAGGAATAGTTAATCAAAACCGCTTCTTTGGATACTTCTTTTTCTTCAACAATCTCGGCTTTTTCTTGTTCAGATTCTTTGTAAACCAATTCGTCTTCTTCTACTTCTAATGCTTTTGCCAAAACTCGAAGTGTATACCCTTTTGGCTCTTTTCCTGATTCAATTCGCTGAATTGTTCTTACCGAAACCCCTGATTTTTCAGATAATTCTTCTTGAGTCAGATTTTGTAATTCTCTTATACTTTTTAATTTTGACATTCTGTGGTTTTAAAATTACCGCTAACTTGTATATACCAGCCATAAAATGGCTTATTTATTGTTTAGCTAATATATAGTTTTTTTATTACAAATCATCAAACGTACTTTTTATTTGTTGCATCCTTTTGGAGGGTAAAAAGCTAATGGCAAAAAGTCAGAACACTCTATGAGGCTTACATTTTATCCTTCATTATAAAACAAAAAAAGACACCTCATCAGCATCTTTTTGACCTCTTCCCCCTACTCTTCCAACTATCATTATAACTCCTATTCCACAAATGCTCATAAAACTTCCTTCTCACTTTTCACTTTTCACTAAATCCCTTTAGGCCAGGGGCAAAATGAAAATCGTAGTATCTTTATGACACAACTTCTAGATTTTCGGTTCCCTATAGGCTCGGGGTAAAACGAAAATTTTATAAGGAATTGAGATTTCCTCTTTTACCATGAAATCAAAAACTCCGTTTTTGACAAGTATTAATCCCAAATTTAGCGAAACTGCTGTTGTGTGAAGTACTTATCACTCTCTTGTTTTAAACTCAACTAAATAAGGTTTAAGCCTGATGTCTTGAATATTTCTAAAAGAACTGCCTATTACGAATTGATAATGACGATTGGGTTCAACTTCTACTTCAAAAGTGAAGATTTTGTTATTGTTGCTCCAACCAATTATTTTTCTAAACTTATATAAATATTCATTACCCAAAGGACCATAATCAAAACTTCTAAAATTTGGATTCATTTCTTGGGAGAAAGTTATGGAGAGTTGAATTACTCCTGCTTCTACTTTTTTACTGCCGTTTTTGAATGGTTTTATGGAAGCAATTTTGGGAGATATTTTATCAAGTTCATTTTTATAATAGGCTAATGGTTTATCAAAATAATCCGTTTTCTCTACAAACTTAATTAGTTCTTTTTCGTTGTTATAGTCCAATTCAATCATTTCTTTGACTGCCGTTTTTTTGTCATTACAGGCTTCATAATATTTCTTACAAATTGCATAACCAACAAAGTAGCCTAAATCTCGCATTCCAAATTGATTCTCTAGGCTGTTCATAATCCAATTATAAATGTTAGGTGAAAACATTTCCTTTTCGAATTCACGTTTTATTCTCTCTTCGTTTTTGTAACCATATTCAATTTGTGGATTTGGAGATTTCGTTTCCAATACGATTTCTGCCAAAAATTCAGCAACTCCCTCCATTATAGTCTGCGATAGAAGTGTAGTACCAATCGTTTCTTTTTGTTGTGTGTGAATATACTCGTGAATATTGAGAAAAACAACGTTATTGATTGGATTGGTATTAAAGTAGTTTCTCAAATGTGGGTATTGTTGGTCAAATTCGCTGGTTATTATAGTTGAATCTGTCAAAGCAATCTCACTCCCTATCAAAGACATACCGTCAATTGTAGTTCCTCCAGTTCTTAAAACACCTATTTCAAAATAAATATTCACAGGTTTTAAATTCGGATAAATTACCTTTAGCTTTTCTATACCTGCTTGTATTTCTTTTGAGAATTGATTCGATTTCAACGTATTATTACGAACAGAAGTCCAAAACTTGGGATAATTATTTATAGCATAAATGTATCCATCTGCTGAATACCTTCTTGCTCTCATAATGCCATTTAGCCCAGGAGTCCCTTTATCTATGTATAAGGTTTTGATTAAGTCTAATTGTTTCAATGAGTCTTTCTCTAAAACTATTTTGTCATACGCATTCCAAAAATTACTTATATCATCAGTAATAATTTTTTGGCTGAAACATAATGATGGAAGAAATAAAAGAATTAAAATTTTTAGTATTTTCATAATTCTCTGTTTTTAGTATGTCACACAAAGTCAGTTCTCCCGAAGCGTCGGGATAAAAACCTCCAAACGAACTTTATTTTATTGATTATAAAGTAAATATATAGGATTTAAACTATAATTAAATACTTTTTACCTGCTTCTGTTCCGTTCAACACGGGTTTCATTATTCGTGCTGCGCACGCAACGAAACCCTTGCTACTTTTTATTCTGTCCACAAGTTTCCGATAGAATAGGTTTTTGCTCGTCCACTAATCATAACACGGTCGCCCTTGTCTTCACAAAAGAGTTTTCCTATTCGTTCTGAAACTTGAAGTGCATAAAGTTCTTTTTTATTAAGTCTTGCCGCCCAAAATGGAATTAAAGAACAATGGGCTGAACCTGTTACAGGGTCTTCCAGAATGGATGCTTGAGGAGTAAAGAATCTTGAAACAAAATCACAGTTGTCACCTATTGCTGTCACAATTACACCACCTGGGTCAAGATTTATTTGGTCAAAAAACTGCCTGTCAATTTTAATATTTCTAACTTCAGTTTCGTTGTCATAAACCAAAACATAGTCTCTGGACTTAAAAACTTCTTTGGGTTTAATATTCAGTGAATTTTCAATAGTTTTTGGTAAAGTGTCTAATGATGGCATTCTCGAAGGAAAATCCATT
The DNA here is from genome assembly GCF_048286775.1 of Flavobacterium glycogeni. NCBI lineage: Bacteria > Pseudomonadati > Bacteroidota > Flavobacteriia > Flavobacteriales > Flavobacteriaceae > Flavobacterium > Flavobacterium glycogeni. Next base: position 2,793 of record NZ_JBLVPV010000011.1, on the reverse strand, counting down.
TTGTAAAGTGCCTTATCAACCAAGACGGTTAAGTCGCCACTTAATGTTTCAAAAACAATTTTATCGCTTTTGTAGTTGAGAATTTCCTTTAAGCAATGTGCTGTTGCAAGAGTAGCATGACCACATAGATCCATTTCAATTTCAGGTGTAAACCAACGTAAGTGTATTTTGTCGCCCTTGTCTACGAAAAAAGCTGTTTCGGCAACTGCATTTTCTTTCGCTATTTCCAATAAGATGTCATCTGTTAGCCACTTTTCCAGAGGCACGACACAAGCTGGATTTCCACCAAAGGTCTTGTCTGTAAATGCGTCTATTTGATAAAGATTAAGTTTCATTGTGTTGTTCTTTTAAATTACTGTTAACAAATAGGGCTTAGTATTATGGCAATAGCCTACTTTCTCACATGTGTGTCAATTGCAGTTTCATCATTATATCTGTTTGCTCGTCATCTCCCATTTTAAAAATGTGTTTGTCAAACTCAACGAAACCATTTTTCTTATAAAAACGTATTGCTCTTGGATTTTCTTCCCAAACACCCAACCAAACATATTCTACATCTTTTTCTTTTGCTATTTGGATTGCTTTGTCATACAGTAATTGTCCAACGCTTTTTCCGTGAAACTCTTTGGACACATATATTCGTTCAATTTCAAGAGCTCTGTTGTCTTTGAGCTCAGTTTGTGATTCTCCAAAGTTGATTTTTAAGTAGCCAATTACTTCATTTTCAAGCGATGCAAAATAAAATTCAGAGTTTTTGACGTTAAGTTCCGCGGTTAGTTTTTCATTAGAAAATCCTTCCTCTAAATAGTTTTTCATATTCTCTTCAGAGTTTGATTCTGAAAATATTTCTTGAAACGTTTGTCTGCCAATTTTTTGCAATTGGTCAATCTCGTTTAGCTTTACTTTTGTTATTTCAATATTTGCCATTCTTTTTTTAGATATGCTTGTTCAAAGTTACCACCAACGTCAGTAGGTCTAATAACCACCATTTTATTTTTTTATATTCGGACCTATATGCAATTCTCAGAGACTTGTTTTAGATTTTTAGACAGTTTGACGTCGTCCCGCTGCTACAAGTGGTTTGGGACTAAATTAAGCCTTATATCCGGATTAACCAAATTCACACAAATCCAAAACCATTTTTACAATTCTTTACGGTTTTCCTCATTATTAGAAAAAATATAATAAACAAAAAAAGACACCTCTCAGCATCTTTTCTTATATAATCCCAGTGCAATAACAATTCAATTACAAACCCAAAAACTGGCATTCAATTATCCATACAATTAAACTTCGCTTTATATTCTTGGTATTCAGCATAGTCTTTGTCTTTTACAACAACTTTTTTCTTTCAATTCTTTCTTTTGCTTCGGTTAAAAGCAGATGTATTTTTTCTTCAAATTGCTTTTTGGGAGGCAAGTCTGTCCAATATTCGGCAACCATTATTCCGTCTTTGTGCATTTCGAGTAACTCTATTTGTTCTCTGCTGCTCTCAGCACAAAGGATTAGTCCTATTGGTGTATTTTCTCCTTCTTGTTTTTCGTATTTATCTAACCATTTGAGATACAACTCCATTTGACCTTTATGTTTGGCTTGGAATTTTCCTAATTTTAATTCAATGGCTACTAATCTTTTCAATTTTCGATGGTAGAAAAGCAAATCTAAATTGAAATCCTCGCCATCTATAATCATTCGTTTTTGGCGTTCCACAAACGTAAACCCTTTGCCCAGTTCGAGAATAAATTTTTCTAATTCATATAATATTGCTTGTTCTAAATCCTTTTCTAAATAAGCATTTCCTAAATTAAGAAAATCCAATAAATAGGGATCTTTAAATGTGTATTGTAGATCATCTTCCGATGGATTTGTTTGAATGTTTGCTATTGCGGCACGCTCAAAAGTTTTGCTAGCAATTTGTTTTCGCAAATCCCTAACGCTCATTAACTGATGGGTCACTTGGTGTGCGTAGAATAACTTAGCTTCTTGATTTTTGATCGGTATGATTGCTAAAAAATGAGACCAACTCAATTGTCGTGACAGTGTCACGACAATTTGCTTATCTGTAAATTGTTCAGCAAATTGCATCATTCGTCGAAGATTTTTTTCTTCAAAATTTCTTCCGTATTTGTTTTCCAATTGTGCCGACACCGTCGGCACAATTTGTTTACCGTATTCAGCACGCTTGTTTTGAAGTACAGTTTCATTGATACGAAAACCAATTTGCCAAAAAAGCAACGTTAAAACACTATTATTTTGAACAATAACTTGCTGCTGGCTTTGTTCCACAAGTAGAGATAACTCGTTGAGTAAATCGGTTTCAATAATTGTTATCTCATTTATTTTTCCTGCCATACTATTATTTCTTGAGCATTTGTACTAAAAAATTATTATACTTCTTTTGGATTTAGTTACAGAGTCTTTTATTGAAGAGAAACCAATTCTAACAAGAAAACATTAGAATCCAGTAACATATACAAACATAGTAAAAAACAACGGAATGTATCACACAGCATCTTTTCCAATGTAATCCCTATCGCAATCACAAATCTACAAAGCGGGCATTCGATTAGCGGAAGTATTAAACTCCGCTTTTAAGTTATAGAAGGCAAACTTAAAATTCAGAAAACTATGGGATTTATTTTTCCTGTTTTAAAACCTCGCTTAAAAAGGTTTAAATGCACTGCCCCCAAAAAGTTAGACACTATTTGGGGTATTTTTATGGAAAGAAAATCAAAATATGATTATGCATTTAAGAAAGAATGTGTTGAGTTAGTTTTAAATAATGGCTATTCA